>CAYTAP010000056.1:0-24443 GCA_964435775.1 uncultured Tepidisphaeraceae bacterium | reverse complement strand
GACAGGCTATCCGATCAAACCGCATTGTCAATCAAAGACTCCCGACCCCTTAGAATTTTCCAAAATGACTACCGTCCCCTTCGCTGCGCCTAGCACTTAGACTTTCCCGTATAGGAGAGATAAGGCAGAGCGACACGGCAACAGTAATAATAAACAAAGTCATTGAACTCCATATCCCAATAAATAAGCCGGATAAAAGGGCGGCTGTGGCACACAAGTGGCTTGCGACTAATCCCACACCTTGGAAACCGGTAGGACCTTCGCGCCACGCCCTATTACTTAATCCGAATGATAACACTGACGCAAATGGACCACATACCACGGCACCTACAACAAAGAAATCTTCCATAAAATAAATATGAAAATAATTCCTCATTATATACGGATATATGACATACAAAGCGATTAGGGGTGATATCGACAGCATTCCTAATCCAACTGAAGTACGGATCATCACAGTATTGGCCGGTTTCTTGTCCATGGGAGTGTGCAGCGCAATATTGGCTATTGAGACCAACAGCTATTTAATCTGCCAATTCCAGACCCCCCAACAGGCACATCTCCGGTACCGAAGAGAGAAGAGAGCGAGTATCCATGCGCTACTGCATCCCATAGCCATACTGGCGCGCAATTGGGGCCATTCAGAGGGGTCGGGAGTCTTTGATGGGAAGCACGACATTACGCGAGAGTGAAGGGGACGTAGCTCTTCATACGGTCGTGTGATGAAGAGCTACGTCCCCTTCACTCAGACCTTTACTCAGACCTAATGGACCAGCGGCGTCCCCGTTTTGTTTTTCTGTGGATTGCTTCTCAAGTTGGGCCGCAAGAAAGGCGCGAGAGCTAGCGTTTGACCCTTACGGCGTAGGCTACCTGTCCAGACGTACGGTACACCCAAAGCGCATGGGTGACACTGGAGTCAAACGTTATTTCCACTACAGCCCCTCCCGGCTCTGTTTGCTGAATCGTCTGGGGCGCAACTGGCGTCCATCGACCTTGCGCGTTGCCCCAGTCTCCGCATTCTACCGTACCGTCCGTCGCATAGGTCAGCGGGCTTCCCGTGCCCTTGAACCGCCATACTGTGCCAGCCACGTCTTTCGCAATACCCGCCTTCGCACTCCCATCCAGCCCCGCCAGCTTCTGATTCGTCGCATCAATGACCGCCTGGATGCGCGTCGCTTCTTTGAGCGCATCCGGTCCGCCGTCGCGCATGACGGCGGCGCGGGCGTCGGCCAATTCCAGCACGAGCTTGCGATAGATTTCGCTCATCGCCCGTTTGTACGCGGCCTCGGCCTGCTGCTCGGCGCGATCGGCTTTAATAATCGCGCTCTTGGCCGCCGTGGAACGAGGCGCGTTGTCGGGGGCATCGCCCGCAAACACCGCCGCCGAAAAGAGACACGCCGCCAGAATCAACCCAGTTCGCATAAGAATCTCCACCGCACACCTTAGCACATCCAATGGACCCCATCATCATAATTTTCGGCTATTACCGAGTGCAAAGCACTGCATCCGATACGGTGCAGTGGCCCCTTTTTCGCCTTGCTGGGCGAGAGTGAAGAGGACGTAGCTCTTCATACGGTCGTGTGATGAAGAGCTACGTCCCCTTCACTCAGACCCCGCGTGACATCGTTTTCCTCTCCGCGCTCTGGCGCGCCTCGGCGATGACCCCCTTTCACCCCGTCGCTCACGCTTCCGGCTCGCTGCGATGTCATCCCTCATCCTTGATCCTTCTCCCTCCCCGTTGGCAATCCCGCGCCCGCCCCGATAGACTGTTTCGCTTCCGTGAGCAAGGTGTTATCGATCATTCTGGCGGGAGGGTTGGCGGCAGGGGCCGTGGCATGCGCGCCATCCGACTATCAGCGCTCGGCGGATCGGCAGGTGCAGGCGATTCTCAAGGATCGCAAGGAGCCGACGCTGGGGTATGAACCCGACACGCACATCGACGACACGATTCCGGCCAAGGCGACGGCGGTGGCGTTTGACAAGATTCCGACCTCGCCGATCGTGCCTTCGATCACCCCGCCGATGACACCGGCGTGGGATGTGACGCCGGCCGGGGTGCTCGGTCCCCCCTGGCCGCCGCCACCGACGGCGAGCGAGCCGATGACCCAGCCAACGGCGCGGGATTTATACGGTTTGCAGGCGGCACAGAAGCAGGCGGAGGAATTGCTGCGCCTCGGTCCGCCGGCGCCCAAAAGCGCGGGGACGCGCTTCGGGCTGGCCGAGTCGTTGCATTACGCCATCGAGCACAGCCGCGATTATCAAACGCAGCTTGAGACGCTTTATCTCTCGGCGCTCGATGTGACGCTCCAGCGGCATCTGTTCAGCCCGCGCCCGTTTGTTTCGCAGACCTTCAGCGTGGACGGCGGACAAGGGGATGTCGATTATCGCTCGGCGCTGACGGCGACGACGACGGCCGGCATCCGTCAGCAACTGCCCTACGGCGGCGAAGTCGTCGCGCAGACGCTCGTGACGTTCGTCAACGGTCTTAATGGAAGCGTCAGCGATGGGGAATCGGCGGCGGTGGCGCTGTCGGCGACGATCCCCCTCCTGCGCGGGGCGGGGATGGTCAACCTCGAGCCCCTGATCCAAAGCGAACGGAGTTTGATCTACCAGGTTCGTGCGTTTGAGGAATACCGCCGCCAGTTCCTGGTCGATATCGCCTCGCGGTATTTCGACCTCGTGACGGCGCAGCAGAACCTGGCGAATCAGCGGACCAACTACCTGACGCTGCTGGAATTGACGAGACAAACCCAGGCGCTGTATGTCGCGGGGCAGATCAACTTTCTGGAAGTCCAGCGGTCGTTTCAATCGCAGCTCAGCGCCGAGTCGTCGCTCGTCGATGCCCAGCAGACGTATCAAAGTCAGTTGGACCGCTTCAAGATCGTCCTGGGGATGCCGATCGCGGCGGCGATGGACATTGAGCCGGTCGAACTGGCGTTGCACATCCCCGAGGATGAGCCGGATGACGCGGTGGCGATGGCGCTGAAGTATCGATTGGATTTGCAGACCGCCCGGGACCAGATCGAGGACAGCCGGCGGCAGGTGCAGGTTGCGGAAAACCAGTTGCTTCCCGACTTGGACTTTTTCGCCAGCGGACAGGTGGCCAACTCGCCGGGGACGGCCGCGTCGCGGATCGATCCACACAACGCCATGACCTACCGCGCAGGGGTGACACTCGACCTGCCCGTCGATCGGCTGAGCGAGCGGAATGATTACCGCAAGTCGCTGATCAACTTCCATCGCAGCCAGCGCGGGTATGAGCAACTCAAGGAACAAATCGCGGTCGATGCCCGCGATGCCCTGAGGCGAATCCAGCAGGCGCAGGTGAAATTGAAAATTCAAAGGCTGGGGATCGAACTGGCGCAGCGCCGGCTTGATTATTCCACCGAACTCCTGCGGCAGGGGCAGGCGGACGCGCGTGATGTCGTGGAATCGCAAAACTCGCTCATTTCCGCCTCCGAGGCGTTCGAGCGGGCCAGGGCGCAGCTGCAAACGAGCTTACTGCAATACCTCCAGGAGACCGGAACCCTGCGAACGGACCCGGCGGCGGGGATGCTCGGACAGGCGCTGCAGCGGAATGCCCGGTGATTCTCCAAACCGGGAAAAATGAACAAAATGAGTCGGCGGGGGTAAAAAACGCAGGGTAGTGGCGTATGATGAATGAGGGGGAAAGGGGTCCCCGAAGGATTGGCGCGCGGCGTTGACGACGTCTTCGCTTCCCCGGCAAGGAATTGGATTGGCATGAGCACGATTGCAGCACCAGGCATCACCACGGGTAAAAAGCGCATGAATGCGAAATGGATCATCGTGCCTGTCGCGATCGTGGCGTTGGGACTGGCGGCATGGGGTGGGTTGCGCCTGATGGGGGGCTCAGGAACGCAGGCGGCGACCGGAACCTTCTACACCGTCGAGCCGATGAACCTGGATGTGAAGGTCTCGGTCCGCGGCGATTTGCAGGCGGTGAACAACATCGACATCCCCTGCCGGGTTGAGGGAACCAACACGATCCAGCAGATCGTCAAGGAGGGATCAACCGTCCGAAAAGGGGATGTGCTGGCGGTGATTGATTCAGCCGACATCACACAGAAGGTGGAGGACGCCACGCTTGACGTGCAAAGCGCGCAGGCCGCCCTGACGGCGGCGCGAGAGGTGAAAGACATCCAGGAAGGGCAAAACGCGGCCAACACCGAAGCGGCGATGGTGACCCTGCAACTGGCGCAACTCGATTTGCAGCAGTATGTCGATGGCACCTACCCGCAAGATTTGGAAAACGCCAAGACGACCCGGCAAATGGCGGAAATCACCCTGAAGAACAGGGAGGAGGACCTTTCGCAAACGCAAAGCCTCTTCCGCAAGGGATTCGTCATGGCCGCCAAGGTCAAGGAATCGGAACTGGCGGTGACGACGGCCAAGAATGATCTGGAGAAATCAAAAACGGCGCTGACGGTGCTCGTCAAGTACGCCAACCCGATGAACCTGGCGAGCAAGAAGAGCGCTGTCGCGCAGGCCGAGCAGGCGTTGAGCCGGACGAAGAAAGAAAACGTCAGCAACCTGGCGCAGAAGGAAGCGGATTTGAACGCCAAGCAGCAGGCGTTGACCCTCAAGAAGCGCCGGCTGGACCACTACAAGGAGCAATTGGCGTATTGCACGATCAAGGCTCCCGCCGACGGAATCGTGGTGTACGGAACGAGCGGCCAGCGGAACGTGCAGAACCCGATCCAGGAAGGGGCGAGCGTCCGTGAGCGCCAATTGCTCGTGCGCCTTCCCGACACGACGAGCATGAAGGCGGTCGTGAGCGTCAACGAATCGCAGGTGCCCCGGCTGAAAGTGGGGCAGCGGGCGACGGTCAAGATTGTCGGCGTTTCGCATCCAATCGCCGCGACGCTCACCTACATCAGTCCCCTCGTGGACAACAGCCAGCGCTGGCTGAACCCCGATTTGCGGGAATACCCGGTGGACCTGACGCTCGATGAGACGCCGCCGGGACTGAAGCCGGGGATCAGCGCCGACCCGGTGGAAATCCTGATCGGGCATTATGACCAGACACTGGCCGTGCCCCTGACGGCGCTCTATTCGACCGGACGGGAGACCTATGTATTCGTCCGACAAAGCGAGGGTCCGTCCAAGGCAACGGAAGTGAAACTGGGCGTCAACAACGAGACGTTTGTCCAGGTTCTCAGCGGTCTGTCGGCCGGTCAGCAGGTGCAGTTGCTCGAAGCGGGACAAGGTCGGTTGCTCGCGGAGCGCGCGGGGATCAAAACCGAAGACGCCGGCGGTTCGCGTGGTCAATCCAAGCGGCGGAACGGGGAACGCCGCGAGGAACCGACGACCGCGCCCGCGGCCCCCGCGGCGCCAGCCACACCCGATGCGGCCAAGCCGGCGGGGACGGATGCCAAGCACACGCCCGAAGCGCAGGCGACACCACCGGCCCCCACCACGCGCGACACGGCGGCGCCTGCGGACAAGACCGCTCCGGCAACCGGTTGAGTGGAGCGGCCCCCCCACCACAGCGAATGCAACCTTCACCGGCATCATCCATGATGATGCGACGCCGCGTGTGGCTTGCGCGGGCGGTCGGGGGCATAATGACGACAACAGAAGGACATTGTGCGCGGCCGGGCGCGAGCGCCCCGGCTGATCGGTGTCTGATGGAATGAAAGGAACTGAGGCATTTATGGCATCGATCACCCTGCCGGATGGCAGCGTTAAGCAAGTGGCGGACGGGACGAGCGTGTTGCAGTTGGCCGAGTCGATTGGCAAGCGGCTGGCGCAGGCGGCGATCGCGGGGAAGGTCGATGGAAAGCTGGTGGACCTGTCGTATCCGCTGACTGGCAACCATGAGGTGGCGATCATCACCGAGCGCGACGCCGAGGGGTTGTATGTCATGCGGCACAGCACGGCGCATGTGCTGGCCGAGGCATTGCGGCGGATCTATGGGGCGGAGCTTCAATACACGATCGGGCCGGTCATCGAGAATGGTTTTTTTTACGACTTCGAGTTTCCCGAAGGATCCAATTTCTCGGCGGCTGATCTGCCCAAGGTTGAAGCGGAGATGCGGACGATCATCAAGGCGAATGAAACCTTCAGCCGCGAGGATGTGACTCCAACGAAAGCGAAGGAGATTCTTCATTCGCAAAGTCAGCGATTCAAGGATGAGATCATCGATGAACTGGCGGCGGGGGGAGAAACGAGCGTGTCGATCTATCGCCAGGGGGATTTCACGGATTTGTGCCGCGGGCCCCATGTGCCGGGGACGGGGAAGATCAAAGCGTTCAAGCTGATGACGACGGCCGGGGCGTATTGGCGCGGGGATTCGGATCGAGAACAACTGACGCGTATTTACGGAACGGCGTTTTTCGATCAAAAGCAACTTGACGAACACCTCGCGCGTTTGGAGGAAGCGAAGAAGCGCGATCATCGCGTGCTGGGCAAACAACTGGGCCTCTTTACGATCAGCCAGCTTGTCGGGAGCGGGCTTATTTTGTGGATGCCCAAGGGCGCGGTGCTGCGCTATCAGTTGGAAACGTTCATCCGCGAGGAACTGGCCAAGCGCGGCTATCAGCAGGTCTATACGCCCCACATCGGCAACATCAATTTGTATAAGAAGAGCGGACACTATCCGTATTACAAGGAGAGCCAGTTTCCGCCGATTCATATGTGCGAGCGGACGGCCGAGGCGGGCGACGACGCCACGGCCGCGCACGGCGAACATGCCCATGCGGATCATGGTCACGCCGATCATGGGCATGTGGAGCTTGACCAGGAGGAGGAATATCTCCTCAAGCCGATGAACTGCCCGCATCACATCCAGATTTTCGCCACCGAACCCAAGAGCTACCGGGACTTGCCCGTGCGGCTGGCGGAGTTTGGCACGGTCTATCGATATGAGGAAAGCGGGGAACTGAGCGGCCTGACCCGCGTGCGCGGCTTCACGCAGGATGATGCGCACCTGTTTTGCACGCCCGAGCAGGTGGAGGGGGAGTTTCGCAGCACGGTGGAGCTTGTGCAGTTCGTCTTCGACTCGCTGGGGTTCACGGATGTGGAGGTGCGACTGAGCTTGCATGATCCCGCCAGCCCGAAGTTCGCCGGCGATCCGAAGGTCTGGAACACGGCCGAGGCGCAGCTGGAAAAGGTGCTGAGGGAAATGAATGTGCCCTTCGTCGCGGCGCGGGGGGAGGCCGCGTTTTACGGGCCGAAGGTGGACTTCATGGTCCGCGATGTCATTGGCCGCAAGTGGCAACTGGGAACGGTGCAGCTCGATTACGTATTGCCTGAGCGGTTTGAATTGACCTACACCGGCGCCGACGACAAACCGCATCGGCCGGTGATGATCCACCGCGCGCCGTTCGGTTCGATGGAGCGCTTCACGGGCATCCTGATCGAACATTTCGGCGGCGCGTTTCCCCTGTGGCTTGCCCCCGTACAGGTGAAGGTATTGAGCATCAGTGAGAAATACAACGAGTATGCCCAGGGCGTGGCCGACGAGCTCAAGTCGGCCGGCCTGCGGGTGGAGACGAACAACAGCGCCGAAAAGATCGGCGCGAAAATCCGCAGCGCGACACTGGAGAAGATTCCATACATGCTCATTCTCGGCGACAAGGAACAATCGACCGGCACGGTGGCCGTTCGGCATCGAACGGAGGGGGACAAGGGGCAGATGCCGGTGGCGGAGTTTGTGCAGCGATGTTTGCAGGAGGTGGCGACGAAGGGAGCGGCGGTTGCGGCGGGCGCGGAGGCATAGCGCTGAGACCGCGCCCGATTGCGGAAGACCCGGCACCGCCGGCTTAGGGTGCGTTGTGGCGGGGGCGACATGAAGGCGCCGTTATTTTTGTACTGCAGCGCCTGCGCACGAGCGGTCGCGTTGTGCCTTCCGTTGGGGGGATGGGGGTGCTATCGTAGGTGGGAAATGGTTGCCCTGCCACTGTGGCGGGGCGGATGTGGATGGATGAACGATAACAACACGCACACAACGGAGTAGATCATGGGTTTCGCCGCAGCAGTGAATCGGAAGGCCATCGACCTGGGCAAACTTTCAGTGGAAATGACCACGAGCGCCGGGAGCGGGCATCCCTCCACGGCGCTGTCGCTGGCGCATCTCGTCACCGTGCTCATGTATCACCAGATGCGCTGGGACCCGAAGGATCCGTGGAATCAGCAGTCGGATCGGCTCATTTTGAGCGAAGGGCACGCGGTGCCGATTGTTTATGCGGCCTACGAGGATCTTGGGGGGATGATTCATGATCTGGGCAAGGGGCGCAAGGAAGCGCGGCCGATGACGCACGCGGATGCCATGGCGCTTCGCGCGATTGAATCGCCGATCGATGGGCACCCGAATCCGAAGCTGGGAGTGCCGTTTTTTGACGCCGCGACGGGGTCACTGGGGATGGGGCTCAGCGTGGCGGCGGGACTCGGGGCGGCGGCGAAGATGGACAAGCTCGACCGCAACTTTTATTGCATCATCGGCGACGGTGAATCGCGCGAGGGGCAAATCTGGGAGGCGATGGATTTCGTCGCCGATCACTCGCTGACCAACGTCGTTCCGATTTTCAACTGCAATGAACTGGCGCAAAGCGACTGGGTCAGCCCGCAGCAAAGCGCGGATACGCTCGCGCAAAAGGCCGAGGCGTTCGGCTTCATCACGCGGATCATCGACGGACACGATCCACTCGCCATCGCCAAGGCGTTCAGCGAATTGAACGTCGTGAAAAACGGGCATCGCCCGCTGGCGATCATCGCGCGGACCGTCAAGGGATGGGGCGCGCCGGCCGAGCAGGGAATGGGCAAGCATGGCACGCCGGTCAAGAAGGACAAGATGCCGGAGGTCTTGAGCGCGCTCGATCACACGGCCAGGGACCTGGGCGTGGCGGATTACAAGGTCGGCGATGAGCTGAAAATCCCCGCGCCGCCGGCCGACAAGGGGGACGGCGACGGCAAGGCGATTCGCGCCGCATCGTACGCCGAGGGATTGGCGATGGTGGGGCTGGACAAGGACCTGGCGGCCGGAAAGCCGATCGCGCCGCGCAAGGCATATGGGGCGGCGCTGGTCTCGCTGGGGGCGGCCGACAAGCGGATCATCGGGCTGGATGCTGATGTGAAAAACTCGACGCACGCCGAGTGGTTTTACAAGAAGTTCCCCGAGCAGTTCCTCGAATGCAAAATCGCCGAGCAGAACATGATCAGCGTGGCGGCGGGCGTCGCGGCGACGGGGAAAATCCCCTTCTGCTCCACCTTCGCCAAGTTCTTCACCCGCGCGTATGACCAGATCGAAATGGCGATCATCAGCGGCGCCAACTTCAAGCTGACCGGCAGCCACGCCGGCGTGACGCTGGCGGCCGACGGGCCTTCGCAGATGAGCCTCCCGGACGTGGCGTTTTTCCGGAGCTTCTGCCACACCAAAAACTACGACGGCCAACCCGCCTGCCGCTATTTCTTCCCGGCCGACGCGGTGAGCTGCTACAAGATCACCCAGCTCATGGCCAACCTTGAAGGGTGTTGTTATCAGCGGACGCTCCGTGCGGATGTGAAGGCGATTTACAAGGCCGAAGAGGCGTTTGAGGTCGGCGGGTACAAGGTCTTGCGCGAAGGGAAGGATCTGGTCTTCGTGACGGCCGGTTACATGGTGCATGAGTGCCTTGCGGTCGCGGACGAACTGGCCAAGCAGGGGAAGAAGGCGACGGTGATCGACGCCTATTCGATCCCGCTCCAGACCAAGGGCATCCTGGAGATCGCGGCGCGAAGCGGCGGCCGAATCATCACCGTCGAGGACAACTACAGCGGAGGGCTGGACGCGGAAATCGCGCTGGCCATCACGACCAGCGGCGCGCCGATCAAAGTGGAGAACCTGTACGTCACGCAAATCCCCAAGAGCGGGCGCGAACCGGCGGATGTGCTCGAGTACGTCGGCTTGGGCCGCAAGAAGATCCTGGCGGCGGTGTGAGGGGAGAGGGGTAGTGATGAAGGATGAGGGATTTTCGATTTGTGATTTTTGATTGAACTGCCTTCTGCCTACTGATAACTGTCCACTGTTTACCACAACTGGAGTTTTGCCATGCCCGTGCAAGCATCCGTGTCCGAATCGACCAAAGAAGAGCAACTGGCCATCAATGGCGGCACGCCGTGCGTGGTGGACAAACCCGCATCGTACCTCCACGGCCCGCAGGAAGTGGGGGACGAGGAGATCGCGGCGGTGACGGCGGTGTTGCGGAAGAAGCGGCTCTTTCGCTATGGCCCGCAGGAGGATTCACCGGCGGCGCAGTTGGAGGCGCGTTTCGGCAAGATGACGCAGGCGCCCCACACGCTGGCGGTCAGCAGCGGCACATCAGCGCTGATCGCCGCGATGGTCGGGCTGGGGCTCAGCAGCGGCGATGAGGTCATCGTGCCGGGGTACACCTACATCGCCACGCCGTCGGCGGCGCTGACGCTGGGCGCGATTCCCGTCATTGCCGAGATCGATGCGTCGCTGACACTTGATCCGGCCGACGTGGAGCGAAAGATCACGCCGCGAACACGGCTCATCGTGCCGGTTCACATGCGGGGGACGCCCTGCCGCATGAAGGAAATCATGGCGATCGCCAAAAAGCACAAGATCAAGGTGCTTGAGGATGTCGCCCAGGCGAACGGGGGAAACTATTTCGGCAAGCCGCTGGGCTCGATTGGCGACGCGGGCGCCTTCAGCCTTCAGGAGTTCAAGATCATCACCGCCGGCGAGGGGGGAATCGTCACGACCAGTGATCGGCAGGTATACGAGCGCGCCGGCTGTTATCACGACGCGGCCTACCTCTTCTGGAAGAAGTCGCAGGAGACATGGACCACCGAAAGCTTCCACGGCGCCAACTATCGGATGAGCGAAATGAACGCGGCGTTGGCGTTGGCGCAGCTGGGACGCCGGGAAGGAATCCTCTCCCGCCTGCGTTCAATCAAAAAGACGATGATCGATGCCCTGGGCGACCTGAAAGGCGCGACGTATCAGGATGTGCCCGATCCGCAGGGGGATTGCGCGACATCGCTGGTCCTCCTCGCCGAGGCGCCTGATCGCGCCAAGCGCCTCGCCGCGGCGCTGCGAGCCGAGGGGATGAACGCGGGTTCGCTCTTTGATGAGGGCATCCCCGACCGGCACATTTACTACCACTGGGAATATATCCTCAAGAAGCGCACGCCGGACCTGCACGGCTTCCCGTGGAAGAACTCGGACCGGCCGTGCCAGGTGGAATATTCCCCGGACATGTGCCCGCGCACGCTGCATTACCTTCAGCGCACGGTGACGATCCCGCTGACACAGGTGATGACCGACCGGCATGTGCAAAGCTGCATCGTGGCGATGCGACGGGTGTTCGCGCAACTGTAAACGCGGCGGCCCGGCCAACGAAACTAGCCATGAAGCCCATTCCATTCCTCTGGACCAACGATGATGTCACCCACGGGCGGGCTGCGTCGATGCGCCGGCAGTTGGACTTCATCAACCGCTTTCGCATCCCCGGGTCGTTTTTCGTCATCCCGTCCAACCAGGGGCACGCCATCCACGAGGACAGTGAGCTCGTCGCCTGCCTGCATGACGCGAAGGCACAGGGGCACGAGCTTTATCAACATGGCCATGTCCACACGCCCTACGAAAGCGGCGTTCCGGAAACATGGATGCTCGATGTCGTGCCGGGTGTGCGGGACGAATATGATGACCGGCGTCTTGAAATTGAGAAGCGGCACACCGTTGCGGCGCTCGTGGAAATGATCGAGCGAGGGCGGGTGATCTGGCGCAAAACATTTGGCGGCGATTCCCCGGGATACCGCCCGGGATGGGGCGCCTTCTGCGCGAATCTCTTCATCGCACTGGAGGCGCTTGGCTTTGAGTGGCTGTCCTGGCGGATCCCCACCAAAACGGCGTGGCAGCGCAACGTGGGATTGTGGGATGCGCCGCTGGAGTTTCGCCCCACGGTGCCGGCGTATCCGCTGCGGCGGGGGAAGCTCGTCGATTATCCGCTCGGCAGTGATTTCGCTTTTCGCGTGCCCAATGAACCGGCGCGGATTGATTCGATGGTCGATTTGGCGATGCAGGAATTGGACTATTATCACCAGCGCCAGTGGCCGATGTGCATCATCTGCCATCCCCAGGGATTGGAATACGGCGGCGGATATGCGGTGCATGAAAAGCTGCTGCCAACAATCCTGGAAAGCGGTAAGGTGGAGCCGATGGGGATGAAGCAACTGCACGAGCGGTATCGCAATACCGCGCTGCCGACGGTGTGAGTCATCGAACCGGACATTGATGGTTTTAGCAGGGCAGGGATGTCGCTGGAATTATGCGTTTTAGCATCGGGGTCATCGGGCAACTGCTCGGTGCTGCGCACGCCGAAAGGGGTGATGCTGATCGACGCGGGGATCGGACCGATCACGACGAGCAAGCGCCTCTCACGAACGGGCGTGGCGATGACGGACATCCAGGCGATCTGCCTGACGCACCTCGACAGCGATCACTTCAACGCACACTGGGCGGCGACGATTCTGAAGCGGGGGATTCGGGTGTATTGCCACTGGCGGCAGGTGGATCATGTCCGCAAAACGCTGGCGCGAAATCCGGCGTGGGCGCATTCGCCGGGCGTGGTGGAAGGGTTCGATGATCGCGCCTTCTCGCCGCTGGCGGGCCTGCGGTTTGACGCCATCGCTCTGGCGCATGACACAACGGGATCGCATGGGTTCGTGATCGAAGGGTTCGGCCGACGGATCGGATATGCCACCGACCTGGGTCGCGTGCCGGCGGAATTGATCGAGCGATTCGAGGCGCTGGACCTCCTGGCGATTGAGAGCAACTACGATCCCCAAATGCAGCGCAGCAGCGGCCGGCCGGCGCAGTTGCAACGGCGGATCACCGGCGGCGCGGGGCATCTGTCCAATGCGCAAGCCTTCGATGCCGTGAAGCTGATGCTCAACCGGGCCGAAAGCCGCGCCCAGCGCCTGCCGCGGCATATCGTGCTTCTGCACCGAAGCCGTCAATGCAATTGTCCGAAGCTCGTTCGTCGGTTGTTTTCGCAAGATGCGCGGATCGGGGCGCGGCTGGTGCTCGCCGAGGCGTTTGAAACAACCGGCTGGCTGGAGACGGATGCCACCGGCGCGTTGCCGGGGGAACAGATGATGATGGCGTGGAGTTCATGATGAGCGATTTGAATCGACGGAAGTTTCTGGTGTCGGCGACGCTGACGGTGGCCGGCATGGCCGCGTGCGGCTGCGGGGCGCGGCGGGCGCTCGGCGCCGACAGCGATGAGGAGGAGGACGAAGACATCCCCACCGGGCCGTTCGATGCCGGGGCGCTGTCGGATTACCTCTTGGCCGGCGTGGTGGATCGCTTCGCCAAAAAGGAAAAGATTTTCCTGGTGACCGAGGGGAATCGTCTCTTCGCGCCGACTGCGATCTGCACGCATCGCTACTGCACGATCAAGGTGCAGGGGGATCATTACAAATGCCCCTGTCATGGCAGCCGGTTCTCGCGCGAAGGAAAGCGGCTGAGCGGGCGGGCGCGGCGGTCGTTGCCGCATCTGGGCATCAAGGTCAACGAGCACGGACACGTCATTGTGGATCGCTCGAAAACATTCGAGGAAAAGAACTGGGGCGACGCGGGAAGTTTTGTGACGCTTAAATCGTAGCGGTGTGAGCATGCGGCAAGGCGGTCATTTCCCGGATTGCGCCTCGATGACCAGAGTCGGCCAGGAGATTGATGACGGTTGCGGAGCGAATTGTCCGGCAAGAGTGTGGCCGGGACGAAGATAGAGGGCGCGGACCAATTCGCGCAATCCCGACGGCGCCGCCGGGACAAGCGAGGGGGATGTCGCGGCCGGTGCCGGGGATGAGTTGAATGAGCGCGAGAGGATGGCGATGCGGGCGCTTCTGGGAAGGTGATATTCGAGGAACGACGGGCGACCGGCCGCGTTGCACGCGAGGGTCATGACGAGCATGCCGGCATGTGAACGGCTGGCGAAAATGGGATAGGTGAGGTCGGTGAAGGCGAACCCGCCGGCCGTCGCGTCGGGGGCGGCCTGGTAGGACCAGTGATCTTGCTGCGCGCTCGCGGGGGAGGTCACTTGCACCGTCCCGTCGATCGCCACAAGCGGCGTGTGACCGATGCGCCACCATGCAAGGAGCGCCACGGCCGACGCGACCACGAGCAGGATGAAAATCGTCGCCAGCCGCCGCCGCCAGAGGGCGAGTAACAAAATGATGAGGCTCATCGCCGTCATGACAAGAAGGATGCGAAGGCGAAACGAGGTCGGCCACTGCGCCATCCAACTGTAGGTGGGCGTGTAGGCATCGGCGTTGATCGCGGCGCTCCGCGGGCCGGACAGCGCCGGTCGCATGACCCAGAAGCGATCCTGATACTGCCACAAGGAACGCTTGTCGGGCGGCGAATCGCCCACCCGCGCGGGAACGGCCAGCGCAACGCCGCCGGCCAGGAGCAGGTTCTGCTGATCCAGGGAGAGGCGGCCAAGATCGCCATGCGTGAGAATCACGGCGTCAAGGCTTGTCCAGGCGACCATCGACGCGCTGGTGAACGTCGTCATATCCAGGGGAACCGTCACCGCGCGGCGGGCAGGAAAGAGGCGCGACGCCTCGGCGGGCTCCACATCCAGAACCGCGACAAGGCGCTCGTCGGCGGACAACTCGTGCAGCGGGAGGGGCAAGGGATGTTTTTGACCATCCGGCCCGACGCACTGGAGTTGTTGTACGTGCGACTGAAGTACGAGCACGGGGAGCGTGGCTTGCGTGAATCCTCCGGCGGCCGGGATGGTCGTGGACAACACACCGTCGCCGGTCACTTCGATGAACCCCGCAGCGAGATTGGACTCATCGGCGGTAACGGTGACCCGCACCGGCATGTATCGCCCGACGCGATAGTGGCCTTGCAAGGGCAGGGTTGCGGTGACATCGGCGAGGAGTATCGGGGAAAACAGAAGCATCGCCAGCAGCGCGATCACGAAGCGCCATGTAGGGTGGGCCTTGGCCCACCATGTCCGATCTGGCGCGTGTACACAATCGCGGCGCGCCAACGCGTAGGGTCCGCATTGCGGACCATTGTGAAGGAGCCGGCGCGCGATGGTCCGCGGGGCGGACCCTACAAGGTCATGCGGGTTCACATCATCAGGAAAGACCCCCTCCCCAACCCTCTCCAGCGCGTGCGCGTGGGAGGGGGCGGGATCTGAACAAGCATGTGCTTCATGCCTGGTGCGTGTCACTGGCTTTCTCACATTCGCAATTCAACCGCGAGGCGGAGAACCTCGGCGACGCTCCACGCCTGGGCGGGGCAACCGTCGGGGTGATGGGGAGGATCGGCCTCGTAGATTTCGTGAAGCTGGCCGATGCTGCTGATCCCCATTTGCTCGATCAACGGGGCCAACCACTGCCGCGCTTGCGTGATGGACGCTTCGGAACGGGCGTTCACCTTCAGATACGCATCGAGAAATGCCCCGATCGGCCAAGGCCAGATCGTACCGTTATGATACGCCTCATCGCGCTGCGCCGGTGGGCCGCCGTAGTGGGGATGATAGCGCGGATCCTCGCGCGACAGCGTTCGCAGGCCGAACGGCGTGAGCAATTCGCGCCGAACCACTTCAACCACCGCGCGCTGCTCATCGGATTTCAGCGGGCTGTTGGGAAGACTGACGGCGAAGATCTGGTTGGGGCGCAGGGACAAATCGCGCCGCCCGTCGGTGATGACATCCGCCAACCCGCGATAGGGGCTGATCCAGAACGCATTGCGGAAGTGCCTCTCAACAAGGTCGCCCAGCGGCTTGTCACCCATCAGCCGCAGCGCGTGATACCAGAGTGCGTTGATTTCAACCGCCTTTCCCTGGCGCGGCGTAAAGGCGACGCCGTTGGTCTTGGCGTCCATCCAGGTGAGCTGCGTCTGGGCGTCCCCCTGGGTGATCAGACCATCGGCCTCATCCATCTTGATCCCGTAGCGGGCGCCGTGGCGATAGCCATCGATGATCTTGCGACAGGCCGGATGAAGAATCGAATCGAAGGTCCGCTTGTCATCGGAGGCATTGAGATATTCATAAACCGCGTGAATGAACCAGAGGCTGGCATCGACGGTGTTGTACTGGGGCTCGTTGGTGTAATCATCAAAGCGGTTGGGAATCATCCCTTCGCTGACATATTGTGCGAAGACGCTGAGAACCTGCCTCGCCTGCTGAAGCCGTCCGGTGGTCAGAAGCAATCCCGGCAGCGCGATCATCGTGTCACGCCCCCAATCGGCGAACCAGGGATAGCCGGCGAGGATCGTGGATCCCTCCTGCCCGTCGGGCGTTTTGCGCTGAACGACAAAGTCGTTGGCCGCGCGAAGCAGGCGAGTGATCGCCGGTGTCTGCGGCACGGCGTCGGCCGGGGCGGGACGATTGGGCTTGATGTTTTCGGGCGATTGCCTGAAGGCGACCACGTCCCGGCGGCGGCGATCCAGCTCTTCATCCCAGTCCAGCGCGCCCATCTCGGCGTCGGACGCCCAGAGCGTGATCGTCGCGGGCTTGCCGGTCGAAAACAGGATGTTGGCGGCGCAGTACAGATCCTCCCGGTCATCCAATCCGCGCCGCGCTTCCAGCCGGTAGGTGTGGTCGTGCCACCACTCACCCGCGGGGCTGATGTCGCCGGCATCGACGCGCATGAACAGTGATGTTGAATCGCGCTGCACGACAACCTCCCGACAGTCGATTTTGACATCAAACGAGGGCTCCTGATGCAGCAGCGAATGGAAATCGCGCAGGCTGACGAAGGGTCGCACTTGAAATTGCACGGTGCGCCCCTTGGGCGGCTTGATCGTGTAGCGGACGCCAATGGTGTTGGAGCACCAAAGCAGTTGCAGCTCCTTGACGATCGTGGCGCCCTCGACTTCATATTCCCATCGCGCCGTGTCGCCCAGATGAAAATGTCTGAGGTACTGATCCCCGCGCGGGAAAAAGACCTCCTTGAATTGATTGACCGCCAGCCAATGCATCGGTTCGAGCAGACCGTCAAAACGCACGACCTCGGCCAGACGGTTGAGCAGCATCATCCGCCCCACCGGCGGAATCGTCGCGGCACAAAGCAGCCCATGATAGCGGCGCGTGTTGCAGCCGAGGACGGTCCCCTCGGCATAGCCCCCCAGGCCGTTGGTCAAAAGCCATTCCTGGTCGATGTGCGGGTCGAACTGGCCGTGGGTGTCGATTGAAAATAAGGGTTGTTGATCGGGCATGAGCGCAGTGTAGTCAATCAAACGCGCCAAGCCACTCCATCAACGTCGTGATGAAGCCGTGGTCGGATTCCAGCAGCCAATCTCAAGCGATGTCCAGCATTGCAGTAAAGACCGTCACCGATCCCGGCGAAAAGGTGTAGTGCCATTGGTCTCCGCTGAGGCGGAGGACGCTGGCGCGGGGTTGGACGCGATTGGGGGTGTCGAAGGTGTTGTGGGCTCTGATGTCGTCGGCAATGAGTTCGGCGACGCGGAGTTCGGTGAACGCGCCGCCGCGCACATGGAGGGTCGCATCGAGTGGTTCGGTGGGATGGGTGTGAACGAGGCTGAGGGTCAGGCGACCATTGAGCACGGAGGCCGATCCGGTTAATCGAGGGAGCGATTGCTCTTTCGCGTCGTGGGTGAACACAATCGACGGCGTGTCGCAGTCGGCTCGGACCGCCAGGCCGCCTTGGTGATTCTGGTAAAGGTCAAAGACATGATAGGTGGGGGTTCGGATCATTCGATCGCCATCGGTCAGGAGAAGCGCCTGCAGGACGTTGACCATCTGGGCGATGTTGGCCATGACGAGCTTGTCGGCCTGGCGATGGAACACGTCGAGCGTGAGGGCGGCCAGCAGCGCATCGCGCATCGTGTTCTGCTGCCAGAGAAAGCGGGGATTGCGATCCGGAGTGGGCGGATGCCACGCGCCCCATTCATCCAGAATCAGGCCGATTTTTCGCTGGGGATCAAAGCGATCGAGCAATTGGCGCTGCTCAATGAGCAACGGCTCGACGCCGAGTGATTTGTGGAGCATGCCGTAATACTCGACGTCGGTGAAGTCGGTCGCCTGGCCATACTGTCCATCGCCGTTGTAGACGTAATAGTGGGCGGCGAAGCCATGGATGCGACGGAAGTCGCCGAGCTTTTTGAAAAATCGTTCGGTCCAGTCGAGATCGTTGTTGTTGGGACCGACCGCGACAAGCTGCAGCGCGGTTCCCCCCATATCGTGAAGGAAGTTGGCGTATCGTTTGTATTCGGCCGCGTAGTCTTCGGGGCAGAACTTTCCGCCGCAGCCCCAGGCTTCATTGCCGACGCCCCAGTATTTCACGCCGAACGGCTCGGGCGAGCCATTGGCGGCGCGCCGGCGGGCGAGGGTGGTGTCGCCGGGGTAGTTGCAATACTCGATCCATTCCATCATCTCGCGGGGCGTGCCGGAACCGAGATTGCCGGCGAAATAAGGCTCGGCGCCGAGCAGGCGACACAGCCGCATGAACTCATGCGTGCCGAAGTGATTGTCCTCAACGGTTTGCCCCCACCATAAATTGAGCGTCCTCGGCCGATCCTCCCGCGGCCCTACCCCGTCGCGCCAGTGATACGCATCGGCAAAGCATCCGCCCGGCCAGCGCAGAACCGCCGGCCGAATCCTTTTCAACGCCTCAACCACGTCGATGCGGATGCCATCGATGTTGGGAATCGCGCTGTCGCCGACCCAGAGCCCCCCGTCCACGCACTGGCCGAGATGTTCGATGAAATGCCCGTACAGGTGCGGACTGATCCGGGCGATGGGCTCGTCGAGACAGACGGTGATGGAGGACATGAAAGACAATGGTAACCGATGATCGCCGCGGAAGGCGCGGGGACGCTGCGCGAGTGGCGTATGAATACTCAGTTACGAAATTGATGAAATGGAAACGGAGAGGGCGGGATTCGAACCCGCGATTGGGTTTAAGCCCAATACAGCATTTCCAGTGCTGCTCCTTCGGCCACTCGGACACCTCTCCAGGTGAAAAGCCGTTGTCACGGCTCTTTTTCGCCAAGGCTGGCGGGAGTTTAGCGAATGATCGGATGCTTTTCATCTCCCCGACCGCCGGGATTCGATATTTGCCGAGGCGCGGACTATTGCGGGGTGGGGCTTTTCAAGACGGAATCGGTTTGTTCGGCGCGGAATCGCTCGAGGCGCTTGCCAAGCGCCGCGTCGGACGTGGCGAGGATCGCGGCGGCGAGCAAAGCTGCGTTTTTGGCGCCGGCGTCGCCGATGGCGAGCGTCGCCACGGGAATGCCCGGGGGCATTTGAACGATGCTCAGCAGCGAATCCAAGCCATTCAGCGCCCGCGATTGCACGGGAACGCCCAGAACAGGCAGGAGCGTTTTGGCGGCGGTCATGCCGGGAAGGTGGGCGGCGCCGCCGGCGCCGGCGATGATCACTTTGAGCCCGCGACCGGCCTCCCCCGCGGCGTATTCCAAGAGGAGATCGGATGTTCGATGCGCGTAAACGACGCGCACCTCGTGGGGGATGCCAAGTTGTTCGAGCATCTCGGCGGCGTGTCGCATGGTCGGCCAGTCGGATTGGCTGCCCATGATAATGCCCACCAGTGGGGATGAACCGGATTTTTCAGTCACGCGAAAACCTCCCGCGATAATCGATTGCACAAGAGTTTACCCGTTCGCAACCTGTTGCGGTAGCCGTCAACGGCTTTGCAATTGGATTGTTAGATACCATAATGCCCCTCCCGCCCGGCGCGTCGCGTGCGTTGGTTGGGCATCTTGGGCTTTCGTGGGATATCGAATGCGGATTGCTCTTTTGTTGCTGGGGGTGCTGCTGAGCTTGTTGGCCGGGCCAGCGATGGCGCAGGTGGACGATGCGCAGTTCCAGAAAGACCTTCAATTCATCGCCCAGCGCGTCCGGACGATCGGGAGTCCGGGATACGAGCAGACGGCCGACTATCTCCGCGCGCAAATCAAGGCATTGGGTCCGGCGGTTCGCGTCCGCGAGCAGACGTATCCGGTCATGGTGCCGCAGACACAATCGGCGACACTGACCTTTTCCGACGGGCGGGTTGAGAAGGTGTATCCGTTCTGGCCGGCGCACATCCGGTTGAATGCGACGGACAAGGAGGGGATTCGCGGGCGGCTGGTTTATGTGGGGAATGCGGATTTCAAGACGATTCAACCGGCGAAGCTGGCCGGGCAGATCGCGGTGATGGAAAGCGCGTCGGGGCAGGCCTGGACGCAGGCGGTTTATTTTGGCGCCAAAGCGGTCATCGTACTGGGGCGTGATGTGGAGCGCGGCAAGGACGGGGGGGAGATCAACGCGACTTCGGGGACCAACAACTCCGATCTTCGCGCGATGGAACTACAGGTTCCGGTCGATATCCCCCGATTTTACATTCCCGACGGTCCACTGGCGGATGCTTTGCGATCGGGAAAAGGGGTTGAGGGTCAAGACAGCGCCGAACCGGAGGTGGTGCTCAAGAGCCAGGTCAACTGGGTCACCAAAACGGCGCGCAACATCTATGCGTATGTCGATTCCCCCCTGCTTGCGCGCGTGAACGCCCTTCCCCAGTCCGCGCAGTGGGCGATGGGGCAGTCGGCCGTGCTCGCGCCGTCGGGATGGACCTCCTCCCACACGCCCGGCGCGCTGATGTTCAGCGTGCCGTTTGATTCCAGCGGGCTGGTTCCCGATCTGGCGACCGGCGCCAGCCAGGCCGTGCAGACCGCATCGGGGTTGGCGCTCTTGCGGGATGCGGCGCGTCATCCGCTCAATCGTCCGGTCGTCGTCTTTTTCGGTGGCGCTGACAGCATCCAGTTCCTGGCGACGCGGAACATGCTGATGGCGCTGGGCGACTCGCCGGCGACGTGGCGCGATCAGTTGGCGCTGCTGACTACGGCGCGGACGACGTTGGAAGCCGAACTCGCCCGGGCGCAAAACCTCCAGGGTCATCCCGAGCGACTCGATCCGGCGGATGACCGGGGATTGATCGACCGCATCATCAAGATCATCGAGGCCGACGGCATCGCCAAGCAGGAGGGGCTGTTCCGCATTCGCCTCAAGCCACAGTCGCAGTGGACCCCGGAGGAAAAAACGCGCCATGACGAGTTGGAGGCCGAGCAGGTTCAGCTCAGCCGACTGAGCTACTCATTTCAGACCAGCCCGCAGGACCTGGCGCCGGGCGTCAATCCCGAAGGGGAAGCCGGAACGCACACCCTGGCGGTGCAATACCTCAATCGAACGATTGACCGCATGGCCAAACTCGTCGAGCAAAGCGACACGCGCGGGCAGACGTTGAATGATCGGATCAGCCTGTATGAATGGCTGGCGGGCCTTCTGCATCGCACCAAACTGCCGGACAAGCGGACGAACAACGCGCGATTGATCGAATTGCTCGTCGGTCTTGATTTCAGCGATCACGGGGCGCGGGTGGGTCCGATGTACTTCGGGCAATTTCACCGCGCCAGCTCGATCAGCAACATCCAGGAGTTTCACGACTGGTTCAGCAAGCTGCTCAGCGGGTATCGGGAAAAATCGCCACGGACGCAGTGGTTTGACAATGTGCGGGGCGTGATCGACCTTGACCCGCTCAGCGCGGCCAATGATCCGCAAAGCTGGCTGTGCGCGTCGATGCCGATCGCCTCGGAACCGGCGCAGGGTTGGGGCATACCAGGCTTTTCGTGGATCACGCTCGATGATCTGCGCCTCCTCCGCGACACGCCCAATGACACGCTGGCGAACCTGAACGTCAAGGCGATCCTGCCGCAGCTTCACGCCGTCCGCGAGGTCATGTGGAGGGCGTGGAATGATCCAAAGTTCAAAGGCCCTCTCGAATTGCGATGGAACAACAATTCCTTCGTCGGCCAGGTCGTCAGCGCGGCGGCGGGTCGCCCGGTGCCCGATCTGCCGCGCCCGGGGTATCTGGCGACCTACTACTATGTGAGCAACGCCGCCGACAAGGTGCCGGCGCTGGCGTATCTGCCCTATACGATGGGCATTCGTCGCGATGAGATTCGCACCTGCGACGCGGAGGGGAATTATCGCTTCGAGGGGATCGGGAAGTTTGGTCCGTACACCCAGTTGGCGGTGCAGGTTTATCGCGTCAGTCCCGACACCGGTCAGATCACCTCGACCAGCGACATGGCGACGCAGGTCGCCGATGTCAAAACAGGCGTCGACATCCGCCAGGATGATCTGACGATCCGCAGCCTCGTTTTTGACTGCCGCGAGTTCTCGCTCGCCGGATTGTACGATCCACGTTTCCTGCAGGACCTCCGCGAGCTGACGCTTCTGGACGCCCGGCGCAACGCCGAGCCTCAACGATACGCGTACATGGTGTCCCAGCAGCTCATGGCCGGGTTCATTGAAGCGGACATGCGGTCGTTTCTGATCTTCCGCTACGGCCGCGTCGGCAACCGGATGATCCTGATCAACATGCCGGATCCAGCGCAATACAAAAACCCCGCGAGCGTCGACGGTCGGGCCGTGGCGCGGGGGTATACCCTCAATGAGCTCAAGTCGATCGGTCCCTTGTCGATGGCGACCGCGCGGGATTTCATGCGGCTGGACGGCCTGGACCTGCTGAAATACGCCAAGGCCGGCGTCAGCAACGAATTGCTCAACCAACTGCAGGCGCAATCCCATGAGCAGATCAAGGATGGCGTCGCGGCGGCGGAGGCGAACAAGGGGGATGGGGTCGTGCGGCATGCCAACGCCGCATGGGCGAACCAGACCCGCGTCTATTCGGCCGGTCAGGACATGGCGTCGGATGTCGTTCACGCCGCCATTTTCCTGCTGCTCCTGTGCGTGCCATTCTCGTTCTGCATGGAGCGGCTGATGGTCGGGAGCGCGAGCATCTACAAGCAGCTCGTCTGGACCTTTGCGATCTTCGGCTTCATGACGCTGCTGCTCTGGTCGTTTCACCCGGCGTTCAAGATCAGCTCCAGCCCGCTGATCATCATCCTCGCGTTTGCGATCATCTTCATGTCGCTGGTCGTCATCAGCGTGGTGTACGGGCGCTTCGACACGGAACTCAAGCGCATCCGCAGCGGGCGCGGCACCGCCGCGACGACGAGTTTCGCCCGCGCCAGTGTGCTGATGAGCGCGGTGCTGCTGGGGATCGCCAACATGCGCAAGCGCCGCTTCCGCACGGCGTTGACGAGCATCACCATCGTGCTGATCACCTTCGCGGTCCTCTGCTTCACGAGTTCCACCCAATACCTCGAAACGACCACGATCGGCACGGGCGTGGCGACTGCCTACCCCGGCGTTGAGCTCCGCCAGCGCGGATTCCGCAATCTTCCACCCGTGGCGACCGCCAATCTTCATGCCGTCCTTGACAAGCGATTCGCGGACGAGGGAGGCGCCTGGCTGGCCGAGCGCTGGTGGAACATCGATCCGAGCAATCCGCGCGTGCGCATCAACGTGGTGGCCACCGGTCCGCTGCATCCAACCGCCGGCGCTGCCAAGGCATCCGCTTCTGACGCCGGTCGTCCCCGCGTCTTCCCCGCGCAGGCGCTGCTCGGCCTGACGCCGGGCGAAACCGCCACAACGCCGGGGCTTGCCGAAGTCCTTCCGCACTTCAAGGAGTTCACGAACGCGACCCAGCGCATCTGCTTCCTCAGCCGCGAGGTCGCCGAGCAGCTCCAGGTGAAGGCGGGCGACACCGTGGACATCGGCGGCATCCCGCTGAAGATCCTTGATGTCTTCGACGCCAACGCCTATGACCGCCAGGCGATCACGCTGAGCGGCGATCCGCTGGCGCCGCTCAAGTATGGCGGCGAGCTCGACGCCGGCGGAAAAAGCCTCAGCGACAATTCCCTCGAAGCGCTCGAGCTCAATCCTGAAGGCAGCGCCGCCGAGGCATCGAGCAATTACGAGCATCTGTCCAGCAGCCAGTTCGTCATCGTTCCATCGGGCATCAGCCAGCTCATGCCCAGCGCCTCGCTCCGCAGTGTGGGTGTGCGGATCGGGATCAATCGCGCGCAGCTCGAGCCTCTGGACCTGACGGTTCTCCGCTCGCTGGCCGAGGGGGAGCGGATCGAAGGCGCCAAGACAGCCGACAAGCCCGCGCTCATCGCCGCCCTTCTTCAACGGAAAACCAACGGCAGCCTCCGCAATGAATCGGCCGTTTCACAGGCGCTGGTCACGAGCGTCACGAATGATCTGGCCCGTCGCTTCGCGGTCGTCATGTTCGGCGGATTCAGCGACGGGGTGAAAATGGTCTCCTCGGGCAGCGGCCTGCCGCAGGTGAGCGGCGCCGGGCAGGTGGCGATACCACTGGCGATCGCCGGGCTGATCATCTTCAACACGATGATGGGCTCGATCGCCGAGCGGCGCAACGAGATTCACGTGTACACCTCGCTGGGGCTCGCGCCGCTGCATGTCGGCGCGCTGTTCGTCGCCGAGGCGCTGACCTACGGGCTGATCGGCACGGTCTTCGGCTACATCGGGGGGCAGTTCGTCGGCTATCTCCTCCTCAAGGCCGGC
>CAYTAP010000055.1:0-24593 GCA_964435775.1 uncultured Tepidisphaeraceae bacterium | reverse complement strand
TTGGCGAGTACCGTTGGTCTGCGCCGGTGTGGTGAGGAGACCATATGTATGCCCTCTCGCAGCATCGTCGGAAATTGGAGGGCGTCGCTCCCGCGAAGCCACGGCGTCGCGGGAGCGACGCCCTCCATGTATGCCCATTTGCCACAAATATTGACTTCGCTCTCGGCGCATGGCGATTGCTTTACGCTCCGTCGGCGGAGACTTATAGTTCACGTCGTGGATTTGGCGCAGCTTGCGGTGATCGTGATGGCGAAGTATCCGACGCCCGGGCGGGTGAAGACACGACTCATGCCCATATTGAATGCCGCGCAGGCGGCGGAAGTGCAGAAGGTGTTTCTCGTATACGTGATCCGTCGGTTGGCCGGGTTGAAACCGGCGGAACTGGTGGTCTGTTACGATCCGCCGGATTCATTGGGCGCGATGCAAGAATTGCTGCGCAATTCCATGACCGGCGACCGGAACCACAAACCGACATGGCTGGCACAATGCGGGGGAGACCTCGGCGATCGCCTGGCGGATGCGGCGTCGCACATGGGGAAGCGCCATTCGGCCATGCTTTTTTTCGGTGTGGACAGTCCGGACGTTCCGCTGAATCATATAGCCCATGCGGCCGAATTGGCGATGAAGCACCCCATTTCGCTAAGCCCGACGGATGATGGCGGCTATTGGTCGCTGGGGGTGTCGGGCGATGTGCCGTTGGGGCGTATGCTGAAGGGTGTTCCATGGTCCAGTGGCCGCGAGGCGGAGGAAACGCTGCGGCGCGCCGAGGACATGGGGTATCACGGGGTTTTGGGTAAAGGATGGGATGATGTAGACCGGCCGGAAGATTTGCGGCGACTGATCGTTCGGTTGAAGATGTCGGCCTCGCGATCGCGGGACGAGGCGGCGTCTTTGGATGACGACCTGTGCCTGGACCTGTTGCGGCGGCTTGGCGACGTTTGGGATGACGCGGGCTCCCCATGAGGATGCCGCGCGGATTGATGAAGGAAATATCAAATGACTAAAAGCGATGGACCATCTTCAGAGAGCGTTGCGCCAACGGGCGCGCAACCGGGGGCGACTTCGCAACCAACGGAATCGTTTCTTCCCCAATCCACCGTGTTGATCGTGGATGACAATGCGCAGAACGTGGAACTCCTTCAGGCGTTCATCGAATCGTTGCCGGTGAAGGTGGTCACGGCATCGGATGGGGTGGAGGCGCTGGCGAAGGTGGCCGAACATAATCCGGACTTGATTCTGCTCGATGTCATGATGCCGCGGATGAGCGGGTTTCAGGTCTGCCGCACGATCAAGTCGGATCCGAAGACGCGGGACATCCAGGTGTTGATGGTGACGGCGCTGAATGAGCTGGGGGATATCGAGGCCGCCAATGAATGCGGAACCGACGATTTTGTAAGCAAGCCGGTGAACAAGTTTGAGCTGGTCACCCGTGTTCGCAGTTTGCTGCGGGTTCGGCATCTCAAGAATGAACTGGAGCGGGCACTGACGTATCTCAATGAGATCGAGCAGGAAGAGACCGATGAACGCCGGGGGCTGGAATAGGGTTGCAGTGTGTCGCGGTATAGAAGCGGTATAGAAGAAGTGGCATCGATGGTTGGGGAAGTGCGTCGGGTCTTAACGAGGAAACAAGATGCAGGGATGGCTTAAGCGCGGATTGTTGCGGGCGGTGACGGGCGGGGCGGTGCTGTCGGCCTGCACGGTGATGGCGGCGGAATCAGCGACGCGGCCATCGGCGCCTCCAGCCGCGGTTCCATCTAAAAATTCAGACGCATCCCTTGGCTATGGACAGGAGAAGTATCGCCTCGTCGAACAGCCCGGCGAGATTGTATCGGTGTTGAACAACGGCGCGACCGTCATCGTCAAACGGGTTGAAGGACCGGCGGTTGCGGTTCGGGGTTATGTGGCGACCGGTGGCATATACGAGGGGCAATGGTTGGGCGGGGGGCTGAGCCATCTGCTGGAGCATCTCGTGGCCGGGGGGAGCAGCGAGCGGCGCACGGAAGCGCAGAATCGGAATCTTCTTCAGGAGATCGGGAACAACTCCAACGCCTATACCACGGCCGACCACACCGCGTATTTTGTCAACACGACACCCGAGCATCTTGGCCAGGCGGTGGATCTCGTGACGGGCTGGATGCTGGGCGCCAAGATCACGCCGGATGAATACAAGCGGGAGTACCAGGTCGTCCAGCGCGAGTTGGAGATGGGCAAGGGGGAGCCGGATCGACAGTTCTGGTATCTGACGAGCCTGAACCGCTATCGCGTCAGCCCGGCTCGTGTGCCGGTCATCGGGTATCAGGCGGTCATCCAGGGATTGAGCCGCGACGACGTTTATGCGTATTACAAGAAGGCGTATCAGCCAAACAACATGGTCTTTGTCGTCACCGGCGATCTCGATCCGGAGGTGATGCTCCGCGCGGTTCAAAAGAATGTGGCCGATGCGCCGCCGGGGCGGGTTTTTTCGCATGACATCGCGCAGGAGCCGCCGGTGTTGGCGCCGCGATCGGTGGTGGCGACGTTTCCCAAGCTCGGGCAGGCGCGGTTGCAACTGGCGTTCCCCACGATCAAGCTGAGCAATCCCGATCTGTACGCGCTCGACTTGCTGTCGTCGGTTTTATCCGATGGGGAAAGTTCGCTGCTGGTTGAGGACATCCGGGACAAACGGCAACTGGTCAGCGCGATCAGTTCGAGCAGTTATACGCCGGACTACGTGAGTGGGACGTTTGCGATCACGATGCGTCTGGATCCGTCGAAGCGCGCGGAAGCGACTGCGGCGGTGCTGGCGGTGCTCGAGGATGTGAAGTCGCATGGGGTGGACGCGGATCGCATCGCCCGCGCCAAGACACAGATGAAGGTGGATCACATTCGCGGCCTGCAGACGGCGGCGCAGATCGCCTCGTCGCTGGCGGGTGATTACATGAGCACCGGCGATCCTCATTTTTCCGAGCATTACCTGGAGCGTATTGAAGCCGTCACGCCGGGGCAGTTGCAGGAGGTGGCGAAGAAGTATCTGAATCCGGGCAGGCTGCTGACGACGACGCTGTTGCCGGCCGAGTACAAGGGCGCGGGCGCGTTCGCTTCAGCGGAGGATGTGATTCGCGGTTCTGCGCCAACCACGCAGGCGACGACAGCGCCGGCTACGGCGGATGGCGTGACGCGTACGGTGCTCGACAACGGGACGGTTCTGCTGCTCAAGCGGATCACGACGACGCCGCTGGTGACGGTGAACATGTACAGCCTCGGCGGCTTGACGGCCGAGGATGCCTCCACCAACGGCTTGGGCAACCTGGCGATGGAGTTGCTGCCGCGAGGCACGAAAACCAGAAGCGCCGCCGACATCGCGCAATTTTTCGATTCGATTGGCGGCGCCATCGCCACCAACTGCGGCAACAACACCTGGTACTGGACGGCGAGCTTTCTGAAAAAAGACATGCCGGGCGCGATGGAGGTGTATGCCGATGTGGTCAACAACCCGTCGTTCCCGGAAGCGGAGATAGCGCCGATGAAACAGCGCATCCTCGCGGCGATTGCCGGGCAGGATGCCAACTGGACCGGGCAGGCGTTTCGCTATTTCAAGGCGCAGTATTTCGGGCCGCTCAAATCGCCGTATCAATGGCAGACCATCGGCACGAAGGAGAATGTCGGGAAGTTCACGCGTGCGCAGGTGGTGGATTGGTACCAGGATCATGTGTTGAAGCAGCCGCGCGTGCTGGCGATTTTTGGGGACATCGACCTGGAGCAGGCCAAGGCGCTGGCGGCCAAATACCTTGGCGCCGGGCCGAAAGTGCCGGCGCCAACGCCATCACCGTGGCTGAATGCCGCCGCCGACAGTGGCGCGCCATCGGATGGACCCGCCGAGGTGAAGAACGGAGCCGCGGCGTCGGTCAATGTGGTTCGCGTGGAGGTTCAGAAGACGGCGCAGCCGCTGGCGGGCGTGGTGATCGGGTTCAACTCGCACAGTGTGATTGGCGAACCGGCCGCGTTTCCGATCACGGTGGCCGACACCATGGCGAGCGGGTTTGATTATCCGACGGGCTATCTGCATGAGGTGTTGCGGGGCAGGGGGCTGGTGTATGTCGTGCAGGGGCAGAATTGGCCGGGGCGCGACAAGGCGCTGCCGGGCACGTTTCTTGTCTATGCCGGTTGCGATCCCCGCAACGTGAATGAAGTCGTGCGGCTGATTCTTGAGAACATCGCACGACTTCAGGGATCGACCAAGGATGTGAACGGGGCATGGTTTGGACGGAGCAAGCAATTGATCCGTACCGCGGATGCGATGGCCAATGAGACCGCCGCCTCGCAGGCCGCGACGGCGGCGCTCGATGAATTGTTCGGGCTGGGGGCGGATTACCATGACCGGTTTTCGTCGCGCATCTCCGACGTGACGTTGGCGCAGGTGAAGCGGATCGCATCGGCGCGTCTGCGGGATTGCGTGGTGACCATCAGCACGCCGATGCCGGAGGCTGTGTCCATCAAAACCGGCGCGCGGGAATACAAATCGTTTCCCCCAATCGATCTGGCGCCCGGTGGCGTCAAGCATGACACGCAAGGCGACAAATAGGAGAGGTGAATCGAATGGAAGACGCGGGCAGCACGATACGGATATTTCTGGATGCCACGGCGGCCAGACAACCGGCGCCGGGTGGCGGCGCGGCGGCGGCGCTGGCGGGGGCGCTGGCGGCCGCGACCGGCGAGATGGTCCTCAATTACAGCGTGGGGAAGAAGTCGCTGGCGGAATATGATGCGCAACTTCGCGGTGCGGTCGCTGAATTGACTCGCGCCCGGCGGATGATGCTTGAGTTGATGGTCGAGGATCAAGTTGCATATGAGGCGATGACCAAGGCACAAAAGCTGCCGGACGATGCTCCGGATCGAAACGGGGTCATTGATGCGGCGCTCCTGACGGCGATTCGTGTGCCGCAGGCGATCTCCGCGACGGCTGTGGCGATCCTGGAGATATGCAACCGCATCGCGGGATGCGCCAATGTCCATCTCCTTTCCGATCTGGCGGTCTGCGCCGATTTGGCCATGGCGACGGTGCGATGCGCCACCCACAGCGCGCGGGTCAACCTGAAAGTTGTCCGTGAAGAGGCCGACCGCCAGTCCCTCGAAGCCGCCAATGCCCGGATGCTGGCGCATGGGGTGAAGCTCGTGCAAAGCGCGCAGAAAGCGATCGCATCTCGAAGCTAACGACGTCGTGGGGTTGATGCACCTGGCGTAGGGTCCGTGGTACGCCGCGGACCATCATCGGTCATGGAACAATGGTCCGCGGCGTACCACGGACCCTACAAAAAGACTCTTACAGCGAATGGACTCGCCAACGCGAACTTCCCGCTTACGAAGCCCCCCATGCCCGCTGATCCGCGTGATTACAAGCTCGATCTCGCCAATGCTCCGGGCGACCCAACGACGCCGTCGCATGCGCCGCGCCCGTTCATCAGCGTCTATTTCGCATGTTGCCGGGTGTATCAGCGGCTGTATCGAAGTCCGGATGGTAAAAGCTACCGCGGGCACTGTCCGCGATGCGCCAAGGCGGTCAATTTTATCGTGGGGCCCGGCGGAACCGACGCCAGACGTTTTGTCGTGCGATGATGTGCCCCTACAATGAACACCGCACCGGCGGCGATGCGGCAATTGGCAGATGGAGATGATTTTGAGTTCTTCCACGACATACAAACCGGCGGGGTCATCCAATTACGAGGTGGCGCGCCCCGCCGGCAAATGCTCGATCAGCGGAGCGGAGATCGTACCCGGGCAAACGTACATGGCGGCGTTGCGGGAAACTCCGGCCGGTTTTGAACGCTTGGATGTTTCAATGGAGCACTGGAACGAGGTGGACCGCGCGACGCTCCTGGGCTTCTGGCAGACCGTGATGCCTCATCCAGAGCAAAAGAAGCAACTGTTTGTCGATGATGAGGTGCTGCTGGGGCTTTTTGAGCGACTTGCCGAGGCGCAAGAGCCGCTCAAGGTCAATTTTCGTTTTGTGCTGGGGCTCATTCTCATCCGCAAGCGCAAGCTCGTCTATGAATCCAGCCGCAGCGAGGATGGGCGGGATCTCTGGCGGGTGCGGATTCGCGGCACGGATCAGTCGCTGGACCTGGTTGATCCCAAACTGAGCGAAGCGCAGACGATGGAAGTCAGCGGGCAGATGAGCCAGATCATCAACGAGGAGTTGTGACATGGCCGGTGTGCCGCGCGGACATGTGCTGAGGATTCGGCGTGGCGCGCCGTCGGGCTTCATGGTCGGGCTGGTGATGTTGCTTCTGGCCGGATGCGCCGCGAATCAAGTGGGGTCGCGGAAGGCGCCCTATCTCGGTCCCACCGAGCCGATGGCACAGGTGATCGCCGAGATCAATCGGAACAACATGGCGATTCATTCGCTCTGGGCGCGCCATTACTACGAAGCGACTTTTCTGGATGACAAAAAGCAGCCTCATTTTGTGAATGGGGATGGCATATTGCTCTACCTCAAGCCGATGGATTTACGCCTGGTGGGAACCAAGCCGGCGGTGGGAACGGTTTTTGAAATCGGCAGCAACGCCGAGCGCTATTGGATGAAGGTGGTGCCCGAATCGGACACGATGTGGTGGGGGGAATACGCCAACCTGGGCAAGCCGTGCGTGCGGGAGATTCCGGTTCGTCCGGATTTGGTGTTGGAGGTGCTGGGCGTTTCCGACATCAACACGGATGTCAATGAGCAGCCGGTACCGGTCATGCGGTTCAACCCGGATGAGGATGTCTATATGTTCCTCTGGAACGTGCGCGGGGCCCATCATTGGTATGCGCAGAAGGAAGTCTGGTATGACCGGGTCACCAAGCGTCCGAAGGTCATCCTGCTTTTCGATGAGGATGGTCGGGTTGTGCTTCGGGCCTACCTGAGCCGGTTCCAGGCGGTGGAGTTGCCTGATGTTCCAAAGGCGCATTGGCCCATGGTGGCGACGGACTATCGCTTGTTCTTTCCCGACTCGCGGACGAAGATGTCATTTGAGTTGAGTGATGTTCGCACGCAAAATCGCGGCGTTCCCAAACTCGGATCCATCCGCTTTCCCGTTGAGCCGGGTGTTTCCCATGTGATCCAGATCGATAAGGATTGTGACTGAATGGACGCTGCTTTACCGCTTGGAACACCACCGATGAATCCCCGTCGCCCCCGACGTGCCGCGAGCGCGGTCGCGGGCGTGATCTGCTGCTTGTTGGCGTTATGGATGAGTCCCGCGGTCCTGGCCGCGCCCAATCTCACGCCCACGCTTCTCTCCCACAGCGCGAGCGGGCGACTTTGGATGGCGCGGATCGAGGCGGCGGCGGATACCGGGAAAGTGACGACCACCCTGATGGGTCGTCGGATCGGGGCCGATGAGGCGTGGCGATCGTATGGGCAGATTCAAGCGCGAAGCGTCGCGTTGTCCAACCGTGGCACCGATCTCATCGTGCTGTTGGAGAATGGTGATTGGACGTTGCTCTGGCCGGGCGAAGGGGGGATGCAAAGCGCCTCGGGTCTGCCGATCGCCAAGGGGAAAATCATCGCGATGGCGAGCGATGCAACGACCCTCTGGGCCATCGCCAGCGTGCCGGGGGGCTTGAGTGGACTGCGCGGCCATCCCACAACGGCGGGCTCTGAGTCATCGGCAACGCGCCCAGCGACATCTCTCGCGCCAGCCTCCGGTGTGTTGGATGGCGCCCAACCGCGCGCCGGCGCGACAACCTCGCCCACCACGGCGCTTTCGAGCGCGGCGGCTTCCTCCCAGACGCCGCCCAATTCGCTGGTTCTGTTGTCGCTGAACTTCGACCGTTGGGAATGGGTTCCGCGGGCGGCGCTGCCAGAGGGCGCGCAAAGGTCAGCGTCGCCGGCCACGTCCACGGCGGAGACGACAATGCCATCCCTCTCAGCCGTGAGCGGCGGCGTGTCGCCAATGTCGATGATCGTGTGGAAAGGCAAGCCGATTGTCGCGGTGCATGAGCGGGGGGGCATCATCGAGCTCTTGTCATACACGTCGGCGGGATGGTCCGCGCCAGAGCGCGTGAAAGCGGGTTTCACCATCAAGAACTTCGGGCTGCTTTTCGGCGCGGAGCAGACGCCGTCGCCGGTGCTGTGGGTGGCGGCGGCGGATTCGGCGGGCGTCATTTATACGAAAGCGGGCGGCGGCTGGAGCGACCCGGTTCAACTGATGCGTCCGGCCGATGCGCCGCGGGTTGGACCGGAGAAGGCGCTGGCTTCGTCGGCGGAGCGGCTGCGCCTGATCTACCTGTCGGGTCATCCCTCCAAGAGTTACGAGCAGCAGTTCGATTCGCAGGGGCATGCCATCGGGTCGCCGGATGAGATTGTGCTGCCCGGCCAAACCGTGCGACGGGTTGAGTGGTGGATGGAAACAGCGGTCATGGCGGCGCTCATTTTCGCGATGGTCGCGGCCATGCGTCGGCGGCGCGCGGTGAAAGGGTCCGTCCCGGCCGCGACCGACCTTGCCCTGGCGCCGACCCGCTTGCGGTTTGCGGCCGGCGCAGTGGATGCCATTCCCGTTCTGGCGGGAATCGTCATTTTTGCGGTGCATTACCGTGGGGTACTCCCAACGTCCGCCTCAATGACTCCCGACCCCTTTACCGAATGGGTCGGGTTGATCACGTTCGTGGTCTATATTGCCCACACCACGATTTTTGAGCTTCTTTTTGCCCGAACGATTGGCAAGATGATCTTCGGACTCAAGGTGGTTGGCTATGACGGCAAGCGCCCGGGAACGATGGCTCTGCTGACGCGCAACTTGTTGCGAATCATAGACCTATGGTTGATGGGGCTTCCGCTGTTGCTCATATTTTATTCCCCGCTCCGGCAGCGGGTGGGGGATGCGGCTGCGGGAACGGTGGTCGTGACTCGCACGACGGCGGCGGGCGATGCTCCAGAATCGAAAAATGAGAGTGACGGCGAGAAATCACCCGTCTCAAGCAATGATACGACCCCACCGACCTCCCCGCCCGGTCCGCAAGAGCCCGCTTGACCCCGTCCTGAAGCCGGCAGACGTCATAAAGCGAATCTCTTGGCCATTGTGATTGATGGCGCGGCCATCGCGCCCGTCGGCAAGTGTGGAAAATAATTCCGGGTTATGCGAACCCTCATTTGCGTGATATAGTCATCTCCATGATTTACGTCCATAAACAGTCCGATGAAGCGATCCATGCGTGGAGCGCCATCCGCATGGGCGGCCCGAACAACATTGCACCGCATGCCGGGAAATACCTCGTCCTGATGACCGCTGAGGCGGTGCGCCGCGATGGGGTATGGCACTACATCTTTGAGTTTGATTCCCGCGAAACGCTGGAGATGAACCCGCTGGCGACGGCGGTCCTCGGATTGCCCGCAGCGGCGGCGTATCGTAACTGCATGAACTGGCGTTCCTGGCTGTCTGATGACTTCACCGTCATCAGCCCGCACCATCGGTATGACATTTTGCGCGCACCCTTGGATGCCGAAGGTGGCGACGCGCTGATCACCGATCTCCGCGAGACGCGGCCGGTGTTGCGCCCGCCGGATCGGTTGCTTGATTTCGCATGAACAGCGGTTGTCGCAATGACACGCGCACGCCGCTTTGGGCGTCGCCGCGTAACATGGACGCGCAATCATAAATCGACGGATATTTGGGGGGTGTCATCGTTCAGATCTCACCGACTTTTTCAGCATGCCCCCAGCAGAGCAATTACCCAACGCCCAATCGCCTCATCGTGATCGCGGACGCCGTTCGCGTTCGCGGCATCGCATGGCCAACCACGAATCCGCCCATGCCGAGGCACACGCCGCCGGTGGGATTCCCGATCATCCGCTGGTGCCGAACCAGGTCGCCGAACTGATTGCCGATGCCGATGCGCTGGCGGAATTGATCGCTCATTTTCGGCATGTGGGGAGTTTTGCCTATGACAGTGAGTTCATCGGGGAGCTGACGTATGTTCCCAAGCTGTGCCTGATTCAGGTGGCATCCCATGAGCGAATTGCGCTGATCGATCCGATGGCCGAAGGGTTGGACCTGATGCCCTTCTGGGAGCTCTTGATCGATCCATCGGTTGAGAAGGTGGTACATGCCGGGCAGCAGGATGTCGAGCCTGTCATCCGTCTGACCGGGCATGAGCCGCGCAACCTGTTTGACACGCAGCTCGCCGGCGGGTTCGTCCGTATGGCGTATCCGATTTCGCTCTCGAAGCTGGTGGCGGAAATCATGGGAGTGACGCTCGGCAAGGGGTTGACGTTTACGCGGTGGGATCAGCGGCCGCTGTCGGCGGTGCAGCTTCGCTACGCGGCCGATGATGTGCGGTATCTGCCGGCGATTCGCGCGGAACTGGGCGCGCGGCTGGCGGCTGCGGATCATGTCCAATGGGCGCGCGAAGAGTTTGATTCGATGTGCGAAGCGAGCCACTACGGGTTTAATCCCGATGTTCAATACCTTCGCGTGCGGGGCGCGCATTCGCTCAGGGGACAGAGCCTCGCGATATTGCGTGAACTGACGATCTGGCGGGATGAGGCGGCGCGGGCGCACGATCTGCCGCCTCGCACGTTTTTGCGGGACGAGGTGCTGACGGACCTGGCGAAATCGCCGGTGAAGTCGATCGACCAATTGCACCGGATCAAACATTTGCCCAGGCCGGTTGAGCAGGAATATGGCGACCGGATCGTGCGGGCGACGCTCGCCGGACTGATGAACCCGATCGGCGAGCACGACAAGCCGCGGAACAATGAACAGACGCCCACCATGCGTTTCCGCGCCGATGCCGCGTGGGCCGCGGCGCAAAGTTTGTGCGTCGCGGAGGGGATCGACCCGGCGCTGGTACTCAGTCATCAGGACCTCACCGACTGGCATCGGGCGTTTGCGCGGGATGAGGACTTGAGCGGCTTTCGATTGATGCGGGGATGGCGCGGCAAGGCGGTGGGGGAAAAACTCGTCAAGCTCCTGAGGGGTAAGGCCACGGTTCAGATGCAATGGGACGATGGCTTGCGGGCGAGGATGATCGATACTTCCAGCACGTGATCGCCATCGGCGATTTTCCAGCGATTCCATCACATATGACGATTCCGCAATCTTCTCGCGGGACTCTTGGCTGACTCCCTATTGCGGAGTTTGAAAATATTGCAAAGATGCGGCATTCATACAGGGTCATTAAAAGGATCAATACAATGTCGTCCAAAATTCCCCTTTCGCGTGTTCATCACAGTGCTGAAATCGATCGTCGCATCCTCGATGTCGTCAAGGGGGGAAACTATATCCTTGGCCCGGAATGCAAGGCGTTTGAGAAGGAACTGGCGGCGTATTTCAACGTGCCGCATGTCGTGCTCAGCTCGTCATGGACGGCGGCGGTTCAGCTTTTGCACTTGGCACAAATCGCGGTGGGGCAGTTGAAGGCGGGTGATGAGATTCTTGTGCCGTCGCTGACCGCGTTTCCCTCCATTGAGCCGATGATTAATGCCGGCGTGAAGCCGGTCTTCTGCGACATCGACGACACCTATTGCATCGATCCGGAGGATGCCCGCCGGCGGATCACCAGTAAAACCGTGGGGATTTTGCCCGTTCATCTTTACGGCCGCCCGGCCGACCTCGACGCGCTTCGTGCGCTGGCGAAGGAGAATGGGCTCTGGATCATCGAGGATTGCGCCCAATCGCACGGCGCCAAATGGAAAGGGGAGCGCGCCGGCGGTTTGACCGAGCACGCGGCGTTCAGTTTTTATCCGTCCAAGAATTTGACGGTGTACGGTGACGGGGGCGCGATCGCCACACGCGATCCGGAGATCGCGCGCCGGGTGACGATGCTCCGCAATCATGGGCGCAAGGACAAGTACCATCATGAAAAAGTGGGGTTCAACCTTCGCTTCAATGAGATCCAGGCGGCGGTGGGACGGGAGCAGCTCAAGGTGGTGGATGGTTTGAATGCCCGTCGGCGGGAGATCGCCGACTTGTATCGGCGGGAGTTGGACGGTGTGAAGGGCGTGGTGCTTCCACCGCCCGACCGGGATGGGCAAACCGAAAGTGTCTATCACATGTTCGTCATTCGCCTGTCGGACCATGACACGCGGGAGTCGCTCGCGCGCACACTCAAGGAGCAGGGGATCGAAACCGGCGTGCATTACCCGGTTCCCAATCATCAGCAACCTGCAATCACGGAGTTGTACGGACAGTCCGGCGACCTGCCGACGCTCAGGAAAACCGAAGCCTACACCCAGTGCATCCTCAGCCTTCCGATGTTCCCTGCTTTGGAAGATGCGGATGTGAAGATCGTGGCGCAGGCGATCAAGGATGCACTGGCGGCGCGATGAACAATCGTCGGCGTTTGACACATCCATTCATCTTTGCGGGCAAATGCGTCCGATAACATGAACTGCGGCGGTATGGTCCGCGTGGCGAGGATCGCCATTGCGGAGGCTTCAACCGCGCGGTCGGACGCATTGATACCCCGGCCATTTCAGGAATCCCCATATATGTTTGAATTGTTGACCTTCTACAGTTGCTACACCCTGGCGCTTGCAACAACGTTCCCGGTTGATGCCGATGGGTTCATGCCCTTCCAGGACAACTACGCCTTGTGGAAGATCGTCGGTTTTGGTGGATTGGTGGTGTTCCAGGGGCGATGGGTGATTCAGTGGCTGCATTCGGAAAAGCACAAGGAATCGCGGGTTCCCCCGTCGTTTTGGTGGTTGAGTATTTTTGGCGCATTCCTGGAAACATGCTATTTTCTCCGGCAGCAGGATTCGGTTGGAGTGGCCGGATATTGTGTTTCCTTCGTCCCTTATGTCAGGAATCTGATGCTCGTGCATCGTAAACGCCGCCTCGATGCGGCGGCGCTGGCGGCGGGGGATGGATGAGGTTCCCTTACTCAGCAATGGATCGATATGACGTCTCCGGTGCTTTCAATTTGTGTTCCCGTCTATAACGAGAATGAGAACGTGCCGCTGCTTCATGCGGCGATTTGCAAGGTGGTGGATCCACGCGGGATCGATGTCGAGATCATTTTCGTTGATGACGGCAGCAGCGATGGGTCATGGGGACAAATTGAGCAATTGGTCAGGAGTGACCGGCGGGTGCGGGGATTGAAGTTTGCGAGCAATTGCGGGGAAACTGCCGCATCCGACGCGGGGCTGCGGGCGGCGCGGGGCAAATATGTCATGACGATGGATGCCGATCTTCAGAATGATCCGGCCGACATTCCGGCATTCCTGGACAAGCTCGGCGAAGGATGGGATTGCGTCTGCGGTTCGCGCGTCGCCACGCGGGGGCGGGGCGATTCATTCATCCGCGTCGCATCATCGCGCACGGCCAACTGGGTGCGCAACAAACTCTCCGACGAAAACATCTCGGATGCCGGCTGCACATATCGCGCGTTCAAGCGCGAGTGCGTGGGCAAGCTGAAGCTCTATCGCGGGCTGCATCGATTCATCCCCACGCTGCTCAAGATGGAGGGATACCGCGTGACGGAAATCGCCGTGACGAACAATCCTCGCCTGCACGGAGAGAGCAAATACGGCGTCTGGAATCGACTGTTCAAAAGCTTCCGCGATCTTCTGGCGATTCGGTGGATGAAAAGCAGGCTGCTGGGGTACCAGGTCGCCGTGCGACTGGAGGATGTGTGCCAGGCGGATGAACCAGGTGATGCGGGAAGCGCCGCGCATGCAAAGCCCACACTTGCCCCGCTGGAACTCACCTTGACACTGCCGGCGGGGGCGCGGGGCGCTCAACCGTCAACTCATACAACGCCCATCCACTGACGCGATCCCACGCGACCTGCGTCGCGCTGGTGATCGTGCCGTTGGTCATCACATTGGCGAAGTCGCCCGGCCCGCGCGCGGTGGGACGCTTGGCGGATTGCTCCACGATGACACCGATCCGCGCGGCGTTGGGGTCGTAGGGGGGCAGGTTATCCGGGATGTAGAAGGCGGCATCGGGCGACATCTCCGAACGGTATAGCGTGATGTCCGGCTTTTCGAGCCGGGCCTTGATCGCGGCGATGAACGCCTTGGGGGACTCGCGATCGTCCTTGGCGCCGTTGTAGAAGACCAGGAGAAGCGAGATGAGGATGACATAGGCGATGGACTGCGCCGTCAGCCAATGGTCAGCCCAGGATGTCCGAATCCGCCGCGCCGGCGTCAAGACCATGCGAAGCGGCCAGACGGCCGCCGCGAACGCCACCAGGACCAGGGGCAGTGCGATGGCGATGCCCGGGCGATAGATGCTGGCGAGCAACAGCCACGCGAGCCACAGGGCGAATCCGATTCCGCAAATCGCCTGTGCCCAGGCGAGGATGAGCGGCGCGGGGTCTTTTCGCTTTCCACGCGCCATGGCGACCATGAATCGGGCGCCTTGCGCCATGAGCAGCGCGAGCGCCGGCATGGCCGGGAGCAGATACGCGTTTTTCTTCAGGTTGACGAAGGAAAAGAAGAGCGCGGTTGCCACGAACCAGATCAACGGGAACCACTGATGACGCCGGGCGCGGGGCTTGATGTTCGCACGCGCCAAATCGGATGCGGGGGAAGCGGCTTCAGAATTGCCATGGCTTTTTGGACGGGCGAATAGATAGACCAGCCCAAGCCCGGCGAAGCTGAACCAGGGGGCGATCAGCAATGGGATTTGCGGGATGTAAAACCACCACGGGCGCGCGTTCTGCGTGTTGGCGCCCAATTCACCGATCGATTCATAGCGCCACATCGCCAGGACATCGCTTACGCCGACGTGCGAGAGGACATAGATCGGCCAGGGGAGGACGATGAGCAACGTCAGCGCGAAGCCTGCGAAATGAACGATCCATCGCCCCGGCCAGCGCCGCTTGAAGCAGAGGTGAAAGGCGCCGATTGCGATCACCAGATGCACGAACAGCGGCGGGCCTTTGCCCAGCAGCCCGAGGGCGAGCAGAAGATAAAACAGAATGATGAACCAAGTGGTCTTGAGTGGTGTCCGAGCGGCTTTGACCCATGCCCAGAGGCATGAGAGGACGAAGAATCCCAGATAGGGATCGGCCATCGTCTTGCGGTATTCCTCGGGGGCGAAATAGCTGGAGACCCAGATCAGCGCGGCGTACCAGGCGATTCGACGCCCGAGCAGCATCGTCGCCAAGTCGAAGAGGATGAACGTGGCCAATGCGCCCATCAGCGCCGGCACGATCCGGGCGGACAGCGCGCTGCGCCCCATCAGGCGAAAGCAGACCGCATCCACCCAGTAGGGCAGGGGCGGTTTTTGTAGGCGAATATGCCCGGACATGACGGGCACACCCCACGGATTGACCTGCATCGGCGGTTCGTCAGGCTGTGATTCCAGGTGTACATGCCCGTCGATGTTGCGATACGCCACACGCGGCACGCTGACCGGCCTGGCGTTCCAAGGCCAGCCGGATAACGCCATCGTCCGGGCGGAATCGGCGACGCGCGCCTCATGGCTGGAAGCGATGCCGCCATGTCCGACGAGGAGAAGGAATGCCCATCCCGCGAGGATCGCCAGGACAAGAATGCGTCGGGTCTTGTTCACGGGCGACAATATAGCGGGCACGCATGTGGTGGGCGATGGTTCGACCATTGGCGGTCATATGATGAAGGTTGTGGTGTAAGATGTGTTTGGCCGTCGTTGCCGAGGAAATCGCCAACAATTGCCGTCAATTTGCATGGATGCAGGGCGTCGCTCCCGCGACGCCGTGGCGTTGCATGAGCAACGCCCTCCAATTCCCAACGGTACGGCGTGGGAGGCCACGAATAGCGATTACTCCCACTGTGCTTTGGCCGCCTTCGCTTGCCCGGAGCGGGCGCGGTGTGTAGTTTTCCTTCGTGCAAATGTCCTCAAGCGAACCAGCGGTCTTGTCGCCTCGTGACTTGAATGAACCGAGCGAGTGGTGGTTGTCCACCACAGCGCTATGGGTGTTCTGGATACTGGCCGGTATTTGCCTGGTTTGGGGTCTTTTTCAAATCCCTCTTCAGCGAACCCAGGAAGCGCGGGTGCTGGAGGTGGCGAGGGAGATGATCCACACCGATTTCGAGGGATGGATGATCCCGCATTCCAATGGCGTTCGGCGGTTGCACAAGCCGCCGCTGGCATATTGGCTCAGTGCGGCTTCGTATCATGTGCTGGGGGTCAGCGCTGGCGCCGGGCGCGTGCCGACGGCGATCCTTGGATGGTTGTGCGTTGGGTTGACGTTTTGGATCGGCAAATGGCTGTTCAACCGTCGCGCCGGCTTTTTCGCGGCGGCCGGGGTGTTGGGAAGCTTTCTGTTGCTGAAATATTTTCGGCTGGCGGAGACGGATCCGCTGTCGTGCGTCTTCACGACGGCGGCGACATTTTTTCTGTGGCGCGGCGTTGAGGAGGCGCGGGCGAGCGCGGGCGCGACAGGGGGAAAACCATCGCGGAAGTGGGAGTACATCTGGTACCACGCCGGTGCCGCCGCGCTGGGTCTTGCGCTGTTGGCCAAGGGTCCACAGGTCGTGTTTCCGCTACTCTTTTTCATCTGCTATGCCGGATGGATGCGACAATGGGGCGCGATGGTGCGGCTGGTGTTGTGCGGCGCGCCGGTGACCTTCGCGGTCTTCGGGCTGCCCTGGTGGATTTACGTTTTTGTGACCCAGGGCGCGGCGCGCTGGCGGTCGGAGATTGAGATCAACGTCGAGGGGCAGGACCACGCCGGATGGTTTTACATCTACTTCCCGTACATTCTTTACGATGTCGCGCCGTGGTGCGCGTTTGTCGTCGCCGGGCTGGTTGAATCGGGGCGGAATGTCCTCAGGAACTGGAGGCACCTGGGATTGGCGATCTGGAGCCTCACGATCTTCATCCCCCTGTGCCTGAATGGCAACAAGCAAACGCATTATCTTTTGCCGCTCATGCCGCCATTGCTTATCGTGGCCGGGTGGCTGATTAGTGAGGCCTGGCGAAGGAAGGATGAGGGGTTTCATCGGGCGATGTATTGGATTTTGCTGGGCACGATCGTCGTCTGCCTGCTGACACCCGGGGGGGTGCTGCTTGGCGCTTACCTCAAGCTGCAGGGATTTCGGGCGATTGACTGGGTGACGGCGGGGGTGGTGTTTGCGGCGTCGGCGATCGCGCTGGTGGCGCTCCTGCGGCGAGGCTTGCGGGCGGGGCTTGTCACCTACGCGTTCGTGGCGGTCATTTCGATGGTGATCGTGGTTGGGTGGTGGATGCCGAGCCTGGATGCCAGAGGGTGGCGCACGATGGAGGACACCTTCATGCATGTCGGTGATCGTCCGGTTGTCTTTTACAGCCGGGGTCCCAACCTGCGGCTGTCATTCGCGATGCGGCGGGTCATTCCGGTCATTGACAACCCCGACGAACTCCGGACGTTTCTGGATGAAAAGCCCAATACGCTGGTCATCGTTCTGAAAATAGGGCATCACGCCGGGCTGGAACCACCGGCGTTCCTTGTGGAGCAACAGCTTGTGACCACGGATGATGAGGTGCTGGGGCTGTATCACGACGCCCCGCGTTGATCGATCCCTATGCCATTTGAAGCGTCGCCAGGGCGGTGGGGACGTTGTCGCTGAACTCGAAAACCTTGTCCAGGCCGGTGATCAGGAACGCGCCCCACACCTGCGTGTTGATCCCGCACAGGACGAGGCGGTTGTCGGCCAGGGTCATTTGTTTTCGCAGTTTGAGCAGTTTGGCGATGTTGGAGGAATTGATGAAATGGACGGCGGCGAAATCAAGCACGGCGTGGGAGTGTTTGGATTGCGATTGCTCAAAAGCGGCCAGGTCATCGGTGAATTGCGGGTCATCCGCCAGGTGCAGGACAACCACATTTTCCGACCATTGTTCGATTGGCATCACTACTCCATTGTCGCTGGTCTCCATGAATCGCTGCTTCGTCACGGGGACCATCGAGTCTGATTGACGGCAAAGCCTACCCGCCATGACCGCGACCGGCAAACCCGTGGCGGTGGTGAAGGCAATTCGGGGAGTAGTCACCATTTGTGGCCGATGTGCATTGATGGAGGGCGTCGCTCCCGCGACGCCGCGGCGTTGCGGGAGCAACGCCCTCCAATGTGCGCAGGTGCCGCGTGTGTGGCCACAAATGTTGACTACTCTCACAATTCATCAATTCATTCTTGAATCCCGCGGATGAATCAACCGCGAATCGAATTGAAAAGCGATTCATTGGTCTTATGCTTGCCCAGCGCTTCCAAAAGGGTTTTCATCGCCTGGGGCGGGGACATGTTCAGAAGGTGCCGCCGGATTGAGCGGGCGCCGGCAAGCTGTTTGGCGTCAAGCAGCTTTTCCTCCTTGCGCGTCCCGGATTCGGCGATGTTGAGCGCCGGGTAGATCCGGGCATTGGCCAGCCCGCGATCGAGGGTCAGCTCCAGGTTGCCGGTGCCTTTGAACTCCTCGAAAATGACCTGATCCATCCGGCTGCCGGTATCGACGAGGCAGGTGGCGATGATGGTGAGAGACCCGCCGTTTTCAATTTTTCGGGCGGCGCCGAAGAGCTTTTTGGGGATTTCCAGGGCGCGGTTGTCGAGACCTCCGGAGAGGGTGCGTCCGCCGGAGGGTCCGCCGGTGTTGAAGGCGCGTCCGAGTCGCGTGAGGGAGTCGAGCAGGACGACGATGTTCGCGCCGAACTCCACCTTCCGCTTGCAGCGTTCGATGACCAGTTGCGCGAGATCGAGGTGCTTTTCAACGGTGTTGTCATTGCTCGAGGCATACACCGTGCCGGGCACGTTGCGCTTCATGTCCGTCACTTCCTCGGGGCGCTCATCGACGAGGAGCAGGACAATCTCCACCTCCGGATAATTGGCGTGAATCCCGCGGGCGATGTTCTGCATCAGGATCGTTTTGCCGGTCCGAGGCGGTGCGACGATCAGCCCGCGCTGGCCGAACCCGACGGGGGCGAGCAGGTCAATCGCGCGGGTGGTCAATTCCGCAGGGTTGTGTTCCAGGCGGATCATCGGCTGGGGGTCGAGGGCGGTGGCGTCGTACAGCGCCGGTTGCCGGGCATATTCCTCGGGCGTTCGGCCTTCGACGAGGTCCACCCGGTTCATCGTCTTGCCCTTCTGATTCCCCTGGAGCAGCACGCCGGGGCGCAGTTGCAGGTCGTTGATCAGCTGTCGGGAGACGTAGACGCCGCCGTTGATCGGTCGAAGGGGGTTTTCCGGGTCGCGGAGCTGTCCATCGCCGCGTTCGCCGGGAATGCACAGCAAGCCTTCCACCTGGACGTTGTTGGCCGGCGGACCCTGGTGGGCTTCCGCCTGACGTACATCGGGTTGGCCATGGCGGCGACGTCCCTGCGGGTTGCCGCCACGATGGTGCGCGACGTTCTGTCCGCGGCCGGAATGTCCCTGGCCGGATCGATGCGAACCGTTGTTCCCCGCGTTGGGGGACCTTCGCTGTTGACCGTTTCGATTTTGCCCGTTTCCGCCGCGGCTGCTTTTTCGGCCTCGGCGGGATTGCGCGACAGTGGAGTTGTTTTGCGACATGCAAGCGTAGGCCGCTGTTTGAGCGTCCGTCCGTGAGTGTTCATCAATCCTCGAGCCCTTCCCATACCGGGCTCGTTCCGTACGGCAGACCAAACCCACATCGGGGTGGTTCCGTGTAAAACGACAAATGTTATGACCTTCAAGCTTGCCGGCGTGTGCCATTGCATCGATTGCAAGGGGTATGAAGCGATCATGCCGTCGAAGCGGGCTTCAATCCGTTGCAATCAAACTGCGATGCGTGGCCCCTCTAAAATCGCCGGGCGTAATTTTTCCGCTCCACAGGTGCGATGGGTCCCACCCCCCTGTAAGATGCATACTATACTGAATGAACCCACGGAGCAAAATATGGAACTGCAAACAAAACTGCAAGAGGACATGAAGCAGGCGTTGAAGTCGGGGCAAAAGGAGCGGCTGGGGGTGATCCGGATGCTCCTGAGCGATGTCCGGAACATCGATCTGGCGCCCCAGCCGACGACGGCCGAGCAGGCGGTTGCCGCGTATGGCAAGCGGTTGCGCAAAAGTCTGGAGGAATATGAGAAACTGGGGAAAGCGGATGAAGTGGCCAAATTGAAGGGTGAAATTGCGATTGTCGATGAATACCTGCCCAAAAAGGCATCTCCGCAGGTGACCGAACAATTGGTGGATGACTTTTTGAAGGATCATGCGTATACCGAAAAGCAATTCGGGCAGGCGATGGGCGCGTTTATGAAGCTGCACGGCGGTCAGGTGGATGCCGGACACGCCAGCGGGTTGCTCAAGAAGAAGCTGGCCGGGCGATGAGCGACCATGTTTGGCAGGGTATTCGTCGGCGGTTCAAAAATCCGGCCGATTCTTGCGACGGATGGTGAGGGATGGAACGGTTCGAAATGTGGTTGGTGAAGGAGTCATGATGTCGGAGTTGCAGCAAAGTTTGTCCGTCGGTGTGGCCGCGCCGGATTTCAATCTGCCTTCCAGCGCGGGCAGGAGCATCAAGCTGTCGGATTACAAGGGGAGGCAGCGCGTGGTTCTCTACTTTTATCCCAAGGCGGATACGCCGGGATGCACGACCGAGGCGTGTGCCTTCCGCGATGCCCTGGCGGATTATGATCGTGCCAAGGTGGTTGTCCTTGGGATCAGTCCGGATCCCGTGAAGGATGTGGAAAAGTTTGCAACCAAGTTCCACCTCAACTTTCCACTGCTCGCCGATGCCGACCATGCCATCGCCGAGAAATATGGCGTGTGGATGGAAAAGAGCATGTACGGGAAAAAGTATTGGGGTGCGGCCCGAACGACTTTTGTCATCGGACTTGACGGGAAGATCGAGCACGTCTTTGGAAAGGTGAAACCCGAGGGCCACGACCAGGAGGTCCTGGCGTGGATCAAAGAACATTAAGGGAAGGATTTTCATACAAAGGAGTGATTGATTATGGCCAAGAAGAACGGGTCCAAGTCGAAGGGGAGCAAGCCGGCCACCCCGGCCGCCAGATCCGCGACAGTGGCGAAAACGACACCGACGACCAATCAGTCGGGCCGCGCGCCCAAGGCGCAAAGCATCGCCAAGGCACAGGCGGATTCGTCGGCGCCGAAAAAAGTGATCACAACGGAGCAGATTGCCCGCCGCGCCTATGAGATTTACGCCTCGGGCAAGGGCGGAACTGAAATTGAAAACTGGCACCGCGCCGAGCGCGATCTTCGTGAAGGCCGGGCTTAGGCGAATGCGACGCGGGGGTGCCGCGGCTTGAAGCCCATGAGGTTTCCAACCTCACTGGATTCATTCCCTATTGGCATGAGCCGGCTGTGGCTTTGCGCGAAGGCGATGGGGTCATGGTGTTCAGTTGTCCGGCGAAGAGGAATCATTGCCCACTTTTCCCACAAGGATTGGAACAATCAGAAAGAATGTGGCCACGAGGGCGGCAGCGATGCCGGTGGCGACGAGGATGCCAAACGAGCGGATCGCCGGCACGCTGGTCCATGCCAATGATCCATAGCCAATGATGCAGGTTGCGGCGCAAATGAGCACGGCATGGGCGCTGCCGCCGAGGCGGGTGATCAATTCCCGGCGTTGGGTGGCGGTGGCGCGATTGCCCTTGCGTGGCAGGGTTTGACGCGCGAGGCTGATCATGAAAATCGGATAATCCACGCACATGCCGATGAGCAGGGGGGCGGCGATCAGGTTGACGAGGTTGAGCCCCATGCCGCTGACGTGCATGATCGTCAGCACCCAGAGCATGGCAAACCCTGCCGGCAGGAGAGCGAGCATCGCGTCTTTTGCGTTTCGGAAGTGAATGAGTAGATAGACGATGACCAGCGCCAGCGCGATGAACAGCAGGCGGGGCAAATCCCGTCGAACGAGTAGCTCGCCATCGTGGCTGATGACGCCCATGCCGGTCAGGGTCACACCATTGAGGCCGTTCAGCGCGTTGCGCACGCGGGCGAGCAGCGCATCCCGGGCGGCGCGCTCGGTGAGAGGGCGGTCCGTAAAGACCAGCGTGATCGCCATCGCGGGCGTTGATCCCTCGCGGGCAATGGCCTCCCTGGGTACAAACAATTCGGCGAGCTTTGGATAGTCGAGCAGCGTTTGCACATCGGGGATCGTCGCAGGCGCCAACAGCCGGCGAAGAAATGCGGCATACGCGCCATGCGGAGGAGAGGACGATAACGCCGGCGAACTGGTGGGGTGAGACGAGGAAGATTCGGCGGGGACGTACTGATCGGGATCAAAAACACTGTCGGCCAGCGCCGCACGCAAACTGGCGAGCACTTGGTTGACATCAATGTCCGCCAGTTCCTTTGTGCGGCGAGGAATGGTGTCCGGATCCGGCAGGAGCATCGCCAGTCCGGCCGTCCGTCCGATGCCGACGTCGCGCATGACAGCGTTGCTCAAGCGCCGTCGCACCTCGTACGCCTTGCGCACCAGATCCGATTGGCTATCCGCTTCGAGCAACACGATGAGGGGCGTCGGATTGGCGAAGCGCCGGCCGATCTCCAGTTGCGCATCGATTGCGCGATTCGGTTGGGGATGAAGAACCGTCAGATCGGCGCTCATGTCCAACACATGGCGACCGGCGTCCAGCGTGATGGCGGCACCGACGATGAACAGCACCCCCACGAAACCGATGAAAGGCCAGGGATGGCGCGCCGCCAGTTCAACAAAGCCATTCATGCCAAAGCGGAGACGATTGCGTTGACTCTTCCCCGCGATGTCGTTCCGGTCAAACAGGCGCAACACCGCCGGCAGCAGCACAACCGCCGCGAGGAATGAGCCCGCCAGTCCCAGCGAGCCAACCAATGCAAAATCACGCAATGCCTGAATGCTCGATCCGTAGATCGCCAGGAAGCCGATGATCGATGTCGCGCAGGCGGCGAGGATGGCCGGGGAGGTGAAGAGGCTCGTGCGCTCGCCGGCCGCCAGTGAGCTCAAGCCTTCGCCGCGGGACTGCTCGTATTGGGACAGGTATTCGATGGTGTAGTCAATCCCCATGCCCGCCAGGAGCGCCCCGATGACGGCGGTGATCGGCGTCAGCATCGTACTGAACAGGGCATGCGCCCCCAGCCCGATGAGGATGCCCGCCGCCACGGGTGCGATGCAAATGATGAAGCTTGACGGATTGCGGTACATGACCAGAAACAGAAGCTGCATGAGAACGATCGACGAAATGACGCTGATGATCATGTCGTGCTTGATCGACAGTTCGCTTTCGGCCGCGATCGCGTAGGAACCCGTGAGTTGGACGTTTAGACCATCGATATTGGCGGCATGGGCAAGATTGCCGACGACCCGCGTCAATTTTTGTGCGAACTCCAGATCGGACGGTGGCCGCGTGCCGGATATTCGGATGAGCAGGCTTTTGCCATCGGGTGTCAGGAACGCATCGCTTCCCTCAAATGTTTCAAACGGTTTTTGCTCACCCATTCGCTTGAGGATGAACTCGTGAAGGCGCAGGGGGTCCTGCAAAATGATCTTGGAGAGCGCTGTGCCCGCCGGGCCGGGAGCGCTGAGGATCGCTTCGTCGCGTTGGATCTGGCGCCGGATGCCCTGGTCGGTCAATCGCTCCCGCACGGCGGCGAAGGTGGCGTCGTCCAGGTAATACGCCCCGGCCGGCACCACGACGGATTTGAAAAACTCGATGCTCTGTGGATCGGCGCGGTACATGACATCGGCGATCATCGCCGACGCGGCGGGCGAGGATTCAATCGATTCCTTGAGGCGCTCGGCGAAGGCCAGCAGCTTCGCGGCGTCCGCTCCCGCGTTTTCGGAGGATTCCCCGGGCACATCGACCAGAAGCAGCATTTCCTCGACGGCGCTGAAATGATTGAGCACCTTGACCATCGCGCCCGACGATGGGTCATCCTTGGCCATCATGTTTTCGAGCGAACCGGTGAAATGGGTGGATCGCACCCCCCAGATCGACAGACCGATGCAGATGAGCACGAGCGCGAGTGTGGTGATCGGAAACCGAACCGGCGCGCACACCGCCTCGGCCACCGCGCGCTTCCACCAGGCGTCGCGCGGGTTCTCTTTTTCGCGCATCACTGCCGCTCCGCGGCGGCCGGTGGCGTGAATGTTCCCTCCGCCAGCGGCTGGTTGATCACGATGTCGTCCAGTTGCGCGGTGAACGTGCCGGTGGCGCTCGTGCCGTGGATGCGCCTCGGCCAGATGGCGTCGCCCACGCGCTCGTAATCACCCAGATCGAGCGTGAAATGGACGACCGACTCCCTGCTCAACTCATAATGAATCGGCGTGAGCGTCGCGCGGTAGATCGTGCAGCTCAAGATCATCCCATCATCCGCGGACCCCTGGACCTCAAACGTCGGGCCTCCATTGTCATTGACGATCAGGTTCTCCTGTGTGAAAAGATCGCCGTTGAACAGTCCCCACGCCCTGGCCATCTGCACCGCGCTGACACGCGAATCGACGGCGCGGTCCGGATGATTCGGATCCCGACCAGTCATCACCCACAATCCCTTGTCGTTCAGCGTGAGGTCAAACACGGCCTGGCCGAACTTCCACGCCCGCAGCCGAAGCCGCGTCGGGCGGCGCTGCATCGCCACCGCCGCGTCCAGACGCACGCTGTCGCCGGCGGCGTTGACCAGCGTCAACTTCGCATGCGCGGCGATAGTATGGACGGATTCAGTCCGCGCGGCGATGGTGGAGATGGCCTGCTGGGGCGTCATCGCCTGGTAGCGCGGG
>CAYTAP010000054.1:17308-24845 GCA_964435775.1 uncultured Tepidisphaeraceae bacterium | reverse complement strand
TCAGGGCCGTCATCCTAATCTTTCAACATGGGACATTTTAGGGGAGCAGGACAGATCCCCGTCAGGTTGAAATAATCATCCTGCGCGATCACCTGCCCGGCGTCGTTGAGAATGCTGCGCGAAAGCGTCTGCACGCCCGAGATCGCCTCCGACCCCGTGAGGACGTCAGGCTTCCGCCGAGTAGAGAAGAGGAGCGAGCGGCGATCAGCATGGCGAAGTTGCGGGCAATCGGATTTCATGGTTCAAAACGACTCCCGTCCCTTCGGATTTCCTTAAATGAATTTGATGCCGCAGTGTTCTTATCGGATGCTGGCCCTACTACATGGTGCTATTATCCGCCTCAGGGTATACCAGGTTTCTATTGGAAATGGGGAAATGACAAATCCCCCCCTCCCGCAGGACCATCAGGAGCAGGCGTATCATTGGATTATATCTGGGCGGATCTAGTACAGTGGAATGGTGGCGGTGGTGTCAACCGATTTGCTGGCCGAAATCCTACTGCCGGCACTGATTCATTGGGTGGCGCGCTCGTAATCACGACGGCACCCCCTGCTGGGAACTGAGGATATCAATGTTGAAAATGTCAAAATATCGAATGCTGGTACTATTGCTCATTGTAGTAAACAAATGCTTTGCCAATGTAGGGGAGGACAATGGGGCAACGAGCCTTTTCCCTGCCCCCACAGACGTCCATGTCCTACGGCAGATGCCAATGAAGATACTGAACGCTCAGTCTCGACCGGCGCAAGAGACGCCAGGGGAGCAAGCACTCATCTATGTCGACTTTGATCCTCTGGCACAAATTGACCAGATACTGGGCGCGCCATTGCAGCCACCCAAGGATATTAAGTTCGCTAAAAAGTTGAAGTGGATGCCGACAATAGAGAACAAACAAATCTCCGGTTCAGGTGGTGATGATGCCGCCATTGCTCGATACAGGACCGAACTGTACACAATCCAGATTGTAAGATCACGAGGGCTGCTTCGTATCTTCTTTCAACCCCGCGGAGATCGCCGGCTCGATATAACACCGATACCACAATGCGGTGGCCTACCCAAATCGATCGTAATGGCAATAGAGCCCAAAGTATTGACTGGAAAGCGAGCAATCAAGGTGACCGAAGTCCCCCTGAAAGGTGGCGACTTATTCCATTTTTATGTGGTACCAGATGCAGGCCTTCCTTCCCTCTTCGATATTCAAGCTGGCGTAAGTATCTGGTGGACTGCAGAAGCTTTTGCCATAGGCATGACAGACGATGTTACTCCGAAAGGTGCTCCTGGCCCGCATCCGATCTTTGGGTCTCCAGGTACGACCTTGCCATCAACTCGGGAAACGAGTGGTAATTCGCCTGCCTTGCCACAGGTAGTTCTCACCACTAATACACAACCCCTACGGCTGTCAGATGCACGCGCCATTGTCGAAACTATCCGTTCCACGCTCAATTCATCCCATGCATCCAGCAATCAAACAGTTCTGTCACCGGTGGACATTGCGGTTCTATTTCACAAGCTTCAATTTCTAGTTCAGGAAAGTACCAAGTCGAATGATCGTGTACTGAAATATGCGTGCTGGACAGCAGCTGCTGATGCTATTGAAGCAGCATCAACGCCTACCGGATATGTGACTGATCTAGCTCACGACCTAGTCACCGCAGTAAAAGATAGCTCACGGGTACATTGTGCGACCACTATGTCCAACAGTACAAGATCGCAACCTGTAATACTTGCATCCGACTTGGAGTTAATGCAGAGGGTGTTTTTGCGTAAAAATATGAGGCGATTTGCCCCGGAAGGGGTGAGATATCTTGCATCGTCTCTTCCCCGCCCAAGCCGGTTGGAACTTGCCTTGTCCCTTATAGCCCAAGCGGAGTCACTCTCAGAAGGCAGCGCGGCTGCCATGCAAGTTGCTCTTGACTGTGTTCCTGATGTCGTAGATCGAGCTGCATTGGATGAAATCTGTGCTCGAGCTACTGACCCGAAAGGCAACACGGACATTACAGCTATTATATCGCTATGCCAGAGCATGCAACAATTCGATGACACGGCTCATATAGCAAGGATGGAGCTTTTATCTGTTGTCAATGAGCAGGGCAGCCCCACCGAGCTTAAGATTGCGGCCTTGAGAGCACTAGGAATGTTAGCAGATGTCCGGCTAATATCCCAAGTGCAAGCCACTATGAAGGTAGATGATGAGGCATCCCGCGCATATGCGACACTTCTAAGTGATGCTTGGAAATGGGATCGCTTATGCCGGGCACTAACGAGTCGTGAAGATGGCAAACAACGGTATGCAATGACCGCATTCCAGCACCGTACGAATAAGCTCTCAATAGTAATGAGGGAAGGTGTTTCGACAGAAAAAGACTGTAGCACCGATGCTGTGGCACTATGGCTAGCACCGCAATTTCGATTCATTAAGGCGAAATCAGCATATGACCTACAGCAGATGCCGAGCCAGCTACTGCCGAAAGGCAAGGATTACGAGTCCATAGTGCTTGGAAGAATAGATGTGGATGCAGTGGTAAACAGCATCTGCGTCAAGCGAATGTGTGCAATTATGACGCAGTCCAAATCTCCTGAAATTCGAGCGCTTTGCGTTAACATGCTTTTGCGGACGTGTATGGATTTAGCATACTTTAGACAAAGAACACGGGAGCCGCTAATATGGGCCTTGAAATCAACCGATCCTCATATCCGATCTATTGCTGCGGCTACGCTGGGGTATAGCATTGATGTAACTGCGATAGAATATCTCCTTCCGCTGCTTTCAGACGAAGACTTCGAAGTAAGGACGACTGCTTCTGCGGCGATATGTATGACCTTTGGATGGGCTGCGCCCCAACCACATGAGCAGAACGATAGGATCCAAGCATGGATCATGTGGACTGATAATAAGGCGGAAGCTGTTCGGCAAGTGTTGAATGTGGAGAAAAGTCAATCAAGAGAGTAGAAGCGAAAGTGGCGGTAGCGGGCCAAGATGGATGGCGTTCTCGCGGAGCGAAGAGCGACAAGGAAGTCGGGATTGTTGAAAACCGTGGCTCTGCTAATTTAAGAAATAAAGGGCGAACCATGAAGATAAAGAAATTGATGAGCGTGTGTTCAATCTCCCTCTCCACGGCCTTATCAGCCGCGGGGATGGCACGCGCCGCCGCGCCCAAGCCCAATGCCGATGCCAAGCCCGCCGGCGCGATCAATCCCAACGCCGTCATTTCCGGCCAGCTCAGCAGCAGGGACCCGGCCAAGATCAAATTGGCGGTGGCGGCGATCAAGGAGCGGTTGGCCGATCCGGAGCGGACCAAGCGCGGAGATGCGGCCAATCTCCTCTATAGCGAGTGGATGAAGCAGTTGGCGGCGGTCGGCGATCCCCAGGACATCGCCGATGTGGCGCTGGCCGGGGAATTGGCGCTGCCCACGAGTTTCAGCCGGCTGGAATACCTCCAGACCCAGCGGGTCAAGGCGCTGTTGGCCTTGAACCGGCCACAGGAAGCGTTGTCGGCGGCGCGCAGCCTGTACGATGTGAGCAGCATGAGAAACATGCACGATGCGCTGCTGGTCATTGCGGAGGCCCTGCGGGCGGCCCATCCCAATGACGCCGACATCTACAACCGCTTCGTGAACGAGCAGATCGAAGGAGCGAAGGCGGGGGAAGCGTCGGCAGTGGGCAGTAATGAGTCGGCAGTGGGCAGTGGGCAGACTGCGACGAGCTCAGTCGAGTCGTCGGCGGCTCAACCCGCCCCCGCGACCCGGCCGGCGGAAACGATCCTCTCGGCCATAACGGTGGACCCGACGCCATACGAAGCGGCGATGAAATGGTATGAAGGGGAGGAGTACAGGGACCTGGCCAGCCGGGGCAACCTGCTGATGCTGGCGGGCAAGCCGGATGAGGCCAAGCCGCTGTTCGAGCGCGCCTACACCGTGGCCGAGGACTGGGCACTGCCCGACGCCACGGAAAACCTCGCCCGCGTCATGAAAGCCCAGGACGGCACCGTCGGCCGGGCCAATGCGTTCGTCCTGAGCCTGCGTCCCAATGTGGAGGCGAAGCCGTAAATCGCTTCTTTATACCATTGCTGACCAGTCATCCTAATTTTCCGAGAGGGGACATCTTAGAGGGACAGGACAGTGCACGCCCTGTGGAAAACCTGTCATATCTCCATCTGTATGTTTGGCGATACCGAACAAATACCGTACACTAGAGCTTGATCGAGCTGCCCGTCTCCTGGAGTGGGACGAATCTCGGCCACAGGGAAGCGTGGTTTTCTTTTGTGCAGCTCAGTGAATCGTTGCGCCGTGCTCGCAAGGCACGTCCAGCGGGGAGGCTGCGCACATGGCTCGCCAGTATGCGCCCAAGACGTTTATCCGGCAGGTTCGCGGGGCTCTGTTGAATCGGTGTCTGCGTCAGCATGGTATCGAGGCAGACCTCAACATCGAGATCATCAAGCCCGCCGTCGTGGAGACCATCTTCCAGCGGCTGATGGCGCTGCCGCCGGAACAACTCCGCCGGGTCGAGCAGGATTTTGCGACCATCAGTGAATTGGCCGACGCGACCGGTACCCAAGCCATTCTCCGTGAGGGCGCACGAAAAGGTCTTGATCTTACCGAGATCTTCCTTCAGGCACGCAATGGCTATGAGCGAGCCTGCTGGACTTTCCTCGAGCATCCGACCATCTTCGATCTGGCGGCGTGCTTCTGCGAAATGGACCGCTATGGCTCGGGCCGATGGAACCGACGCTACGTCGGCTCCGGGATCACGCCGGCGGTTGATCCCGCAGCGCTGGTTCGGCTCTCGGACCTGATGCGAAACAGCTATTCCAAGGAAGGTCGGGGCAAGCGTTGCCATATCGACTACTACCTGCGCCAGGAGCCGGATCGCCACTGCTTCTTCGCTTATCCGGAAAACCACGCCAAAAGCGACCTGGCCTACACAAAAGAAGGTGAACTGGACCGGCATACTCACAAACCCGCTTTCGAGGTGATCTTCGTCTATCGGCCGGAAGACGGCATGCTGGAGATCTTGGCGCCCGGCGGGCGAGAGCGGGTAGATGATATGGCGTCGTGCTTCTCCGCGGCGGTCTTGGGCCTGGCGGAACTGCCCACCTGCCTCACGCCCAAGCTTTACGATTTATCACCTCTGCTGGAAGCAGACCTGGCTTTCACAGCCGATGGCGGCGATGGCATTGATCGTGTCGAACTGCGGGAGATATGTCTGAACCTTGGCCGCAGTAACGGCTGGAAACGCCGGTTGACCTTCGCCGCCGATGATAAGGCCCAGCATCGCAAGAGCATCCATGAATTGATCCACCGCACGATCCGAGGTGATGGCATCTGGCCTGCCGAGGTGATCGTCTCGTCCGCCAAGTTCCGGCTGATCTTCCATCCCGTGGATAACCAGCAGCCCAAGCGGCTGACCTTCAGCGTCGCCACGCCCGACCGCTGCTCATTGAGGGACAACTACCATGACCAGATTGCACGAACATGCCTGCGTCGCTGGGGACTTGCCCTTGACGCAACTGCTGAGGCGATTATGCCGGGCCGCTGATCGGCCAGATGAAACCTCCTGGAGCACCGATGAGATGTACGTCCTGGGCAACTGGCCCCTGGGCGCTCATGAGCTGTTTGTTGAACTGGGAGTGCTCAAAGAGACCGAGCCCTCGAACCAGGTGTGGCTCTGGGAGTGTACAGATCCGGACTGGGCCGAGCCGATGTGGCTGCCCGATGCCCAGAAGGGTGGCAAGATCATGGGATTCTGTAGCTGCGGCAACGAATGGTGCGGCGTACATGTCGTTGACAGTGATCGGCGACGGCAGTGGGCGCCCAGTGTTGATGGTCTCTTCAGTGCCGTCGCCCATGCACTCGGCGGAAACGCCATCGGGGTGGTGCCGCAACGGATCGCACGGGTCGGCACGCTGGATCAGGACGACATCTACCGCGAGCTGTTTCTCGTGCGCGGCGCTGCGTGGCCGGATGTCGCCAGCGTGATCGGCAATGCCGATCGGCTTTGCCGATCCGTAGCGCCAGCGGTGCTGGTGATGGGAGCGCTGCCACCAAAAGAAGTTTACATCGGGGAGAAAACGCCAGTCGTGTCATTGGCGGAAACGGTCAGCATTGAAGGCGGTGCGATCCATGTTGATTTGTCTTCTGTGGTCTCCCAGTGCCGTGCCGCGGGCGCAAGCAGAAGCCGCACATGGATGACCGTCACCGAGGCCGCCCAATTGCTGATGCGCGACCTCCCCGGATTGAAACTGGAAACTGCACGGGCCAGAGTCTCCGTCGCAGCCAGTCGTCAGGCGTTCCAGTCCAATAAGCAGAAAGGTGCGCGGCGTCTCATCGACGCCGATAGCTTCAGTGCCTGGCGTCTTCAGCAGCGAGACAAGGATCTGGATGCTGAAGATGAACAATAGCTGTCCGGTATTGCGCGGTGTACACCGCGCAAACCGCCGAACAGAGACCGAAAACCGCGCAACAGCCGCAAAGCTTGCAATTCGTAACCTTCGTTTCTATGGTGTCTTGCGCGTCGAGAGTCGCGCTGGAAGGCTCTACGGAACCGAAGGTTGCAGGTTCGAGTCCTGCAAGCTGCATTCCTCATAACTTTCGTCAAGTCCGCGAGTTGCGGACACTCATCGCGCCGGACTTGCGCTTCCAGACATGAAACGAGTTCTGGCTGAACCCGTGCTCCCGGCTCAACTGCTCCACCGTCTTGCGGCCGACCTGTGCCTCACGCAGAAAGCCGACCATCCGCTCCTCGCTAAATCGCTTCTTCATGGCAAGCCCTTTCAGGCCCATCATCCTAAAACTTCCGAACAGGGACATTTTAGGGGTACAAGACATCCATGAGACGATGTGTCCAGCTCGCGGGTTTTTCAGTATCCCGCCAACCCGTAGACCATAAGGGGCGCGCCGTCCAGCGTCAGGCTGACTTTCCCATCTGTCGCATGAACCTGTGTGGATTGTCCTATGCAATTGAGCGTGCGCACCGTTGATCCCACCGCCGGAAGCTCGATCTGAGTCTTGGTCTTCCATTGATCCACCCAGGGCTCCGGGGAGGCAAACGGCTTGACATCCTTGCTCAGCACATACCCATCCGCCCGATTCCACAAGATGGCCAGAGGACCGCGTGGCGTGTCAAACAACAGCCCCATTGACTGCGAATCGCCGAAATGAAGCCATCGCACAAAAGTCGCCTTGTCAAGGTTTTCGGCGATCGCGCAATACGCCATCAATGAAGGTTTGAAGCTGTAATCCCGATTGAGCAGCCCGAAGGAATATTCGCGGTCATCCGGCCTGATGCCGCCCTTGTTGTACCAGACCGAATCATTGAGCTGATAAAACTCCACGCATTTCGCGCCCTCGGCCAGCCCGATCGCATAGGTCATCACCGTGTTCTCCGCCGCGTGCCGGAAGGAATCCTCCCAGAAACTGTTGGGATATGTGCAGGCATAGACCTCGGTCAGCCATAGCGGCTTTTCCCCATATTCCTTGAGCAGCGACTTCGCCTCACGGACACTGCCGAGAAAAGTCCAGTAATTTCCGTGAGAAACGA
>CAYTAP010000054.1:0-17298 GCA_964435775.1 uncultured Tepidisphaeraceae bacterium | reverse complement strand
GCCTATCATCAGGGCGAGCTTCCCCCCGTCAAGACCTTCCCCGCGCGCGGGATTTGCACCGGATAATCCACCGTGAAATTGCCCCGGCCAGGATGCAGCGCGAATGCATCGAACAGACCCCAGCCCCCGTCGTCATATACATTGCGCACGAACTTCACATCCATGCCCCCGATCCCCATGCTCATAATTTTCACATTGGCATGCATCTGCTCCTTGATGCGGTGAATGGCCTTGAGGTATTCAACATACACTGCTGCGATCTTCGGATTGCCGCCGGCCCTGTCCCCGCCGAGGTTCCATTCATTCGCGAACTCCCAATACGGATTTTGCTGCGCATCGCACACTTCCAGTTGCTTGCGGATCCATTCATCGCGGGCCGCATCGTTGCCGGCATACTTGTCATAGGGATGCACGTTGGTGTGGTGGTTGGCGTTGATGCCGTGCTTCATCGTCTCGCGCGCGTCGGCGTTGCGCAGCCATCTCACACCCATCCGCTGCAGAAGTTTGTAATAATGCGCCTCCGTGGGCAGTTTCCAGCCCGCCGACAAACCAAAGATGCTGTCTGATGGCGTGGACTCAAACGTATGCGGCGGCAGGACCACCAGGTTGGTCCGCGAGAAGATCTCTCCGGCGGCCTTGGCATCGGGAGACATCGGCTCGGCCGACACCTCGAGGAAAATGATTTCGCGCTCGCGTCCCGGTTGAATCCGCAGAACCTGGTCCTCCACCTGCCCCGCCTTCAGGTCCACCCTTTGATGCCCTTGCGCAACGATCTTGCCGTCGAAATTGCGCGCGACATATTTGAAGTCCATGGACTGGGGCGACGGCGACACGTTCGCCAGTTCGGTCCGCACCTGCATGGGCTGGGCGGCGTCCGTCCACCAGTTGTACGCATGGTCGGTCCAGATCGCGAGGGAAACCGGCCGATGATTCAGCATGGCGGCCGCCGCCTCGGCACGGACGGATGAACCCGTCGCCATCACATCCATCACGGCGCGGCAATGATCCTTGTCGATCTTTTGCAGCGGCAAATGAGTGTCCCATTTCGCATGCCAGTCCGCATGCGAATGCGGCATTGATATCCAGATGGCCGCGTCTTTCGCCGCATGGCGATACAGCGTGCCATCCTGGACTTCGTAGGGAATGCCGCCGTGGGCATCACGAACCCAGCGACCCATCTTGAAAAGGTGTTCATCCCCCAGTCCCGGATCGAGCACTCGGCCGAGCATCGATCCGCCCAGCCGATTCTTTTCCGGAAGGCCCCAGGCGTCAAACTGCACGGTGATGTGCCCGGGCTTGACCGATAGTGTCGCTTCCAGACGGATCTTTCCATTGTCGTTCTGATCGAGGGCATAATTGATCTTCAGTGCCTTTTGCCCATCCGGCAACTTCACAACGTGCAACTCGCCGCCGGTCGTCTTGATGTTCGGGCTCCACAGGATGTGGTAGCCCGTGATCGTCATCACCGGATGATCGTTGACGTACAACTCGACGTGACCGGAGTCTTTGGCGACGATTTTGGCGTTGTCCGCCTGAAGGACCGTGGGCGCTGGCGGCTCGGCCGCAACCGCCAAACCAGCGACTCCCGCGACGGCGGTCAATACAACGGTGGCGATGCGCTTGGCGCTGCGGAACTGCTTCATGATGAAACCTTATGCTGTCGTACGGCGAAGGGGGGTACACATCCCGCGGAAATGAACACTTCCGCCTATCTTACTTGTTGAACAATCCCCACCAGTGGTATTGCTGGTAATCATAAGCCGTGTTGCGGGACATCCCCGCCGTGAACGGCCGCGGCGTGATCGCCTCAACATGCCCATCCAGCATGACCAGATTGCATGATTTTGAGTGTCGGAACGAAAGCAGGTACCAGGAGCCGCCGTTGTACCAGTCTCCCATGGGATAGCCGCCATCATGGCCATCGCCATTGCCAACACCCAGTTGCTGATCATCCCATGCGAAGGGAACAAGCTGCGACTCTTTGTAGGATGCGATGGGCATGTAAAGCTCGCGCGTCACCCCGTTGTGGTTCTTGTGCAAATTGCCGTTCCAACTGTAGCCGGTGTAGTCCCAGGCAAAGGCGAGACCGTCAGGCTGCTGATAATCCGGGCAACGCGGCTGCTTGACGTCATCACTGGCAAGCCCGGGAAGATATGGGCTGAGAAACCAGTACCAGGCATGGTAATCCGGCGCGCCGGTCTGATGGGGGAAAAGCATCCCCTTGTATTCCTGCACATACATCATCACGCCCTGCCCGAGCTGGCGCAGGTTTGACTGACACTGAACCGATCGTGCCGCCGCCCTCGCCTTGTTCAGCGCGGGCAGCAGCATGGAGATCAGGAGCGCGATGATCCCGATCACGACCAGCAACTCCACAAGAGTGAAGCCGAGGGGCCTTCTCCGCGCGTTCTGTTTGGCCTGGCGGTGGGACCAGTGGCTTGGGATTTGTGTCGTGCTGTTCATGGGGATTCTCCTTTCATGACGACGCAATGGATGAAAAGGCGTTGAGATGTGCGCTTTCACGGCCGACACTCCAGCCGGAGGCTCGGCTTAGGCCCTTCTTTTCCGCCGGAGCAGGAGCAAACCACCCATGCTCAAGAGAGACAGCGAGCCCGGCTCGGGAACCGTGCTGAGCAGGTGCAGCTTGCTGTCGGTGCTGTTGTAATACGCGACGTAGAGATGGTTTTGCGCATCAAAGCCCAGATCGTCTGCATCCTGGGGACCGCCGCCAGGCAATGCCTGCAGATCCCAAGTGGCACCATGATCGGTGGACATTGCCAGGTTCAGCTTGTCGCTGGAATCCAATACCAGTGCCGCGAGCGTGCCGTTGGGCGCGACCGCCACGGCATATCCACCGTCGGTATTGCCATAGTGGCCGGAATTGGTGATCGTCGAGCGGCCGGACCAGGTTTGCCCCCCATCGGAGGAGGAAACCAAATCGGTTTGGCCGGTATACCTTGAATCAACAACGTAAATCTTTCCATCACTTCCCACCGTCATTGCCTGCGGGAATCCCTGGTTAGCGTGATCCACGTCCGCTTGAGTCACGGAGACACCGATAATGCCGGCCTTGAGGTACGAATTGGTCCCGTCACTCATTTTGTATGCGGTCACCGCCGCCCCCGTGGGTGAGTATTGAAAACTTGAAAACACGGTATTGTTGGTCGTCTGGGAAGACTCCAGAAGTTGCGTGGTCCATGTACCCTGGGCGGTTTCATGGACATAATTCAGGTTCGGGCCGGTGGCAGGAGGAGTGCTGGAGGTTTTGTCGCGATACACAAACCCGCCGAGGCCGGTCGTGGGATCGGTGTCATATTCAGCACCGCCGGTAACTCCGTCTTTCGCAGCCACTCCCGTACCCGAACCGCTGAACGTACCGTTGCCATTTTGCGTATATTCCGTCATGGCCGACCCCCATCGCGCGCCAACTCGCACCACGGGGGTGGAGTCATTGCTGCTCGTCCGGACGTATGTAATCCCATTGATGCTGTTGCCGTTGCCGATCCCCGCTCCATCGACAGCCAGTTGCCCATTGGTTCCCACTTGCGAATACTTCAAGTTGTTAGGACCCGTGGATCCCACCCATGCAAGATCAACTTCACCCGACGACCTCACATTGATCTTGACTGTCGCTTTAGGCGCGCCGGTAAAGGATGTGCCAACAGCACTGTCTGAAGCAATGACCGTATCGCGCGAAAAAGTCACCGCGCCGCTGGCCGATGATGCAACGGCTGATGCGAGCAGCGCAATCGCGGATGCGCCCGCGAGGGAAATCTGAAACATTGTCGGTCTGCGCGTGGATGATTCCCGCACCGGGATGCGTCCCGACTGTGCCTGCCCGATATTCATACTACGCCGCGATTCTGCTGTGAACTGTCCCATCGACTTTCTCCTCTGCAAAAAAGGTGATATGACCAGCGAGCAACACTTCACGGACTTGCGAAGCGAAACCCGCTCCTGATGCGAGAACACTACAACTCGGCTTCCACCCAGGCTATCCCATATAACGACAAACTTTTCTCGTTTAGCGACAAGCATGGAGCGCGCCGCGCTGTGATGAATCCCCTTTTACCGATGCTCAATACTGTTGGCCTGTTCTACGGATATGAGACAAAACGACGTCGGCCAACCCCCTCAGGCGTCTTTTTCGGCAGCCATTTTGTGGCGATAGTCGCTCGGCGTCATGTCGAGTTCCTGCCTGAAAACAAGCGACAACTGCTTGGCGGATGCAAAACCGGCGGCGGCGGCGACATCCGGCATCGGCAGGATGGATTCGGCCAGCAGTTCTCTGGCCACCGCCAGGCGGGAGCGGCGAATCTCCTCCCAGATTCCCCTGCCAATGACCGCACGGAAACGCCGCTCCAGCGACCGCCGTCCAACCCCCGCCATGTCAAGCACATCCTCCACGCAGATGTTGTCTCGCACGCGCGCACGGATGAAACGCACCGCAGCCGCGACTTCCGCATCGGCGGTTGCCACCAGATCCGACGACTGACGGGCCGCTACACCCACCGGCGGAATGAGATTCACATCCTTTTCGAGCGGTCGCCCGCTCATCACGTCGTCGAGCATGGAAGCGGCCAGGAACCCAATGGGCTCCGCAGGCACCTTGACACTCGACATTGATGGCCGCGCCAACCCGCACAGCAGGTCATCATCGTCAACGCCGACAATGGCCACATCCTCGGGAATGCGCAGCCCCACCTGCCGGCACGCTTCGGTCAACTGCATGCCCCATAAGTCATTGCATGCGAGCAAACCCACCGGCTTGGGCAATTCCGCAAGCCATCGCTGCACGTGCTCGTCCATCGCCCACGCCCCGCCCTGGGTGACGAAGGGATCAGAGTGATGCAAGTGATGGGCATAGGTATGAACCGTGAACTCCCGCCTGGCCAACGCCGCGCTGAAACCCTCGCATCGCTTCACGGAATACCCGTGGCTGGCGTGTCCGGCAAACGCGAACTGCCTCAATCCCCTGTCCATCAGGTGTGCGGCGGCCATCTCCCCAACGGCGAGATCGTCGATGCCGGCGCGGGGGAGCCTGGCGTCCGGGATGATGCCGCCGACATTGACCACTGGCATGTCAAGCCGCCGGAGAATATCCGCCTGCTTGGGTTCATAAATGTGCGCAATCACACCCGATGCCTTAAGCAATCGAACAACCGCGACAAGATCCGTCGCCGCATGCGGATCGATCGGCATCAAGACCCAGTCGGGCTTATCCAGGGCAAATCGCCTGACCCCCCGCAAAATGGCGCGGCAATACGCGAGATTCCAACTCACGATCAACGCGATGCTCACATGCTGACCCGTGGATGACATCGCAGCTCCTGTCGCTAAACGAGAAACTTTTGTCGTTATTTAGTATAGCCATGTCAATAACCAACATGTAGATATTCACCTATGGTCGATACCGTCACGGACAAGGTGCAGCCGATTCGAATCGCCATCATGGGTTGCGGATTCTGGTCGCATTACCAGGTGGCCGGATGGCAGGAATTGTCCGGCGTCGAGGTGGTCGCCGCCATGGACCCGGTGCCGGGCAAAGCGAAAACCCTGGCCGATGCCCGCGGAATCGCATCCGTTTACACGGATGCCGAGCAACTGCTCGACGAAGCCCGGCCGGATGTTGTGGACATCATCGCGGATGTTCATTCCCACGCGCATCTTGCACGACTTGTCGCGGATCGGGGATTGCCGGTGATCTGCCAGAAGCCGATGGCGCCGAGCGTGTCCGATGCGCGGGATATGGTGGCGCACGCGGACCATCGCGGGGCGCCGTTTTATGTCCATGAGAACTGGAGATGGCAGACGCCGTTGCGGGCGCTCAAAGCGGCTTTGCTCACCGGAGAGATCGGCGATGTCTACCGGGCGCGTCTGGATTTTGCCACCGGCTTCCCCGTTTTTGACAACCAGCCATTCCTGCGGAACCTCAAGCAATTCATTCTCAGTGACATGGGCAGCCACATCTTCGATGCGGCGCGGTTTTTCTTTGGCGAGGCGAAATCGCTTTATTGCCGGACGGGCAAGGCGCATCGGGATATTCAAGGCGAGGATATCGCCACGGCCGTGATGGGGATGGGTGGCGTCACGGTGACGTGCAACATGTCATATGCCGGGAATTATTACGAGCATGACCGGTTTCCTGAAACCTTTGCGTTTGTGGAAGGGACTCGTGGAACGATTGAACTCTCGCCGGATTATTGGCTTCGTGTGACGACCGCCGACGGGACGACATCGAGGCGCTTCACATCGCCGCGCTACGAGTGGGCCGACCCACGCTATGACGTTGTGCATGCGAGCATCGTTGCGTGCAATCGAAATCTCCTGGGTGGTTTGAGAGGCGACGCTCCGGTCGAAACCACTGGTAAGGACAATCTGAAGACGGTGGAATTGGTTTTCGCCGCCTACGAATCGGCATCGAGCGGACAGGTCGTCCGTTTGTAAGGGCACCCATGCAAACACTCAAGATCAGCGACAATCATCGGTTCATCACCTACGAGGACGGCCGGCCATTTTTCTATCTGGCGGACACGGCATGGGAGCTGTTTCACCGTCTGACGCCCGCGGAAGCCCGTCGATATCTTGAAGATCGCGCGGGCAAGCGATTCACGGTGATCCAGGCGGTCGCCCTGGCCGAGATGGACGGGCTGCGCGTGCCCAACGCCAATGGGCATGTTCCATTCCATGACCTTGATCCGGCCAAACCGGTTGAGGAATACTGGCGGCATGTGGACTGGGTGATTGATCAGGCGGCGTCGCTTGGGCTGCATGTGGGGCTGCTGCCGACATGGGGGGACAAGTGGAATAACGAATATGGCGTGGGGCCTGCGATTTTCAACCCGGTCAACGCGCACGCCTACGGACGATGGATCGCCCGACGCTATGGACAAAAACCGATCATCTGGATTCTCGGCGGCGACCGCACTCCGGTCACAAGCGAGCACCGCGACATCATCAATGAGATGGCGCGCGGCATTCACGAGGGGGATGGCGGACGGAATCTGATCAGTTTCCATCCGCGAGGCGATGAAAAATCAAGCACGCATTTTCACAATGCCCAGTGGCTCGATTTCAACATGCTGCAAACCGGCCACGCCCGCAACAGCATGAACTACAAGAAGGTTGCCGTGGATTACGACCTGCAGCCGACGAAACCCGTGCTTGACGCGGAGCCGGGCTACGAAGACCACCCCGCCGCCTTCCAACTGGATAACGGCTACCTGGACGATTACGACGCCCGTAAGTTTTTGTACTGGGCAACCTTCGCCGGCGCCTGCGGACACACCTATGGCGCTCATCCCATCTGGCAGTTCCGGAAAAATGGCCTGGAACCCAAGAGTTTCTGCCGCCGCGATTGGGAGGATGCGATGCATTTCCCTGGATCGGGTCAAATGCAATTCGGCCGGGCGCTGCTGGAATCGCGTCCCTATCTGACCCGGGTGCCGGACCAATCGCTGATCAAGTCGAAGGTCGGGGAAGGCTCCAGTCATGTACAAGCCACGCGGGATGCCGACGGCGGCTACGCATTTATTTATGTCCCCTTTTACGGCGATGACGTGACTGTCGATCTCGGCAAGCTGTCGGGGACCACGATATCCGCTCATTGGTACGACCCGCGCAATGGCAAAAGTGAGGTGATCGGCGACTTCGCGCGATCCGGCGATCATACATTCCATGCGCCGCGCAGCGGGCCTGATTGGGTCCTGGTTCTCGACGACGCCGCCCGTCGCTTTGGCCCTCCCGGCGAAACCGGTGGGAGATCGTAATCCAATGAACAGCCATCCCGTTGAACTTCGCGTCGGCCCGCTCTCGACGGTCTATCTCGACGGAGACCTGCGCTACATCACCATCGCCGGACGGGAGGTGGTGCGCCGTATGTTCGTCACTGTGCGCGATCCCGTCTGGGGCACCACCCCGGCCATCGCGCGCGGCGAGAAGATTGATCGCACGCCCCACGGTTTCACCATTGAATATGAAGCGGACCATCGCCAGGGCGACATCACCTTCAGCACCGCCGTTTCCATCGAAGCCCATGTGGCCACAGCGGGCGTGCATATCCGTTACGCCCTTCGCGGCGTGGCAAGGACAACCTTTCAAACGAATCGCACCGGTCTGTGCCTGTTACATCCGATCCACCTGCTCCGTGGTCAGCCGTGCCAGGTGCGGCGACGGTGCGGCTCAATTCAATCGTTGCGCTTTCCAGATGACATTGCCCCGCATTCACCAGCCACCAACATCACGAGCATGCGCTATGTTGCCGGCGGCGTTGATGCCTGCATCCACTTTTCGGGAAACCTATTCGAAATGGAAGACCAGCGCAACTGGTGCGATGCTTCCTATAAGACGTACTGTCGGCCGTTGGAGATGCCGCGTCCGTATACGATTCATGCGGGCGACACAATTGAACAAAGCATCGCAATCACACTGAACTGTGCGCCTGAGGATGCATCGCCCGAGGACATCGCACCCAGGGAAGGAGTGCTGCGCGTCGGACGACCGATCAGACCCATGGCGCTTTTGGGGACGGTCATCAATGACGTACCCAGTGCGGATGTTGCAAGCGCAATTCGGCGGTTGCCGCTTTCGTTCATCCGCCACGACCTTCGAGCGGGAAATGACGACCGGCATGATCGACTCGGTCGGATCGCGGCACTTGGCTGGCCGATCGATCTGGCGATTCATGTGGATAACGAATCGCAATTGCCACCGGGCAGCCAATTGCCGGCGAACGTGCAGCGCATCCTGCTGTTCCGAAATCGCACGCCATGCGCGGATTCGGCGCTCATGGTCGCCGCACGCAAGCGATATCCACATCTCCCCGTCGCCGGTGGCACGATCGGCAACTTCGTCGAGCTGAATCGCAATCGACCGCCCGAAGGAATGCTCAACGGGCTGACCTACGGCATCTGCCCACAGATTCACGCGATGGATGATTTGTCGATCATGGAAAACCTCGCCGCTCAGGCGGACACCGTGAAAACGGCGCTTGGATTTGCCGCGGGCGCGCCGATCATTGTGGGACCGGTCACGCTGCACCGCCAACCGGATCCCTTCGCCGCCGGCAATGACGGGCGCCCTGTCGCGGCGGCGATTGATCCGCGCCATGCAACGGCGTTCGGCGCGGCGTGGACTATTGGATCGCTCAAGCACCTGCTGGAGTCCGGCCCGACCTCCGTGGTGTATTACCAGGCGGCGGGACCGCATGGGCTGGTCGCATCAGGTGGAACGCCCCATCCACTCTACCGGGTGTTTTCTCAACTCGGCGAGTTCGTCGGCGGCGATGTCCATGAAGTCAATGACCCGAATCCCCTGCAATATAAAGCGTTCGCCGTGGGGATGAATGGACGAATCAGGCTGTTTGTCGCGAATGTCGGATGGCGGCCGACGGTTGTTTCGATCGCCGATCATCCACCCATACCCTTGCCGCTGCATGGCATACACATTCTTGATCTGGAGGCCGTATGAGCCGAACGATTTTCATCACTGGTGGAGCGGGTTTCATCGGGAGCCACATTGCACGTCAACATGCCGATCGCGGCGACCGCGTTGTGATCTTCGATCAGCGGCCGCCGGTACACGAGGCCGCTTATCTACTTCAGGACACCGCCGACCGTGTCAGGGTCATGATCGGCGCCGTCGATCAGTGGCCGGACGTGTTGAAAGCCGTCGGTGACGTAAAGCCCGATGCAATCGTTCATACGGCGGCCATCGGGGATCCAGCCATCGTGCAGTATCAACCGATGCTGGCGTTGCGCGTTAATCTTGAGGGTTCTCTTCACGTGTTGGAGGCGTCACGCTTGTGCGGTGTCAGGCGAGTGGTGCTGTTCAGCAGCATTGGAGCGCTGCCGGGCATCCGCCAGCCGCAGCCCATCGACACCAATCATCCTGTCATCTGCGCCGACGAAGGACCGGGAAGCGGCTTCTACGGGGCAAGCAAGGTTGCCGTTGAAGCATTCGCCTATGGTTATCACGACGCCTACGAGACGGATTTCATCGTGCTCCGCCCCAGCGCGGTATACGGCTTTGGCATGCGCCACCCGATCTTCATCAAGCCGATGGTGGAGAATGCCGTCGACGGCAAGCCGACGATTTTCGAGAATGGCCGCGAGTTTCCACGCGATTACACACATGTCGAGGATGTCGCCCAGCTCGCGCTTCGCGCCGTGGATCAGCCGGCTGACAAGGTGAAGGATCGAATCTTCTATGCCGCGACCGGGCAGCCGCTGCGCACCGCCGGCGACGTAGCGGATATTGTGCGGGCGCTGGTCCCCGATGCGTCGATCACGATCGGTTCGGGGTTGAGTGAATCCGACAAACTGGAGATCCGTTACCGCGCCGAGCTGAGCATCAGGAATGCCGAATCCCAACTGGGCTATCGCCCGCGCTTTGGGCGGCTTGAGGATGGAATCGCAAGGTACGTCCGAACATACGGCGACTATCGCAAGGAACAACCAGCATGAGCATGCTCGACGATTTATTTTCGCTCCATGGCAAAACCGCATTGGTCACCGGCGCCAGCGGCGGCATCGGTCGGGAACTGGCGATCGGCCTGAGCGGCGCGGGGGCGGCGGTCGCCATTCATGGGCGCGACCTCAAAGAGTTGGAGACAACGCTGCGGCAGATCGAATCCGCCGGCGGGCGCGGGATCACATTGCCGGCCGACCTGCGCGAATTGCCCGCCTGCCGCAAACTGATCGAAGACACCGTGTCATGCCTGGGCGGTCTTGACATCCTGGTGAACTGCGCGGGCATGAATCGCCGCAAGCCCATCGTCGATGTGACGGAGGATGATTTCGACGCGATCAACGATGTGAATCTGAAGAGCTTGTTTTTCCTGTCCCAATCGGCTCACGGGCCCATGCGCCGCGCCGGGGGTGGAAAGATCGTGCAAATCGCGTCCTTGACGACCTATATTGGACTTTCCACGACGAGCGTCTATGGCGCGACGAAGGCCGCCGTCGCGCAACTTGCCAAAACACAGGCGGTCGAATGGGCGAAGGACAACATCCAGGTCAACTGTCTTGCGCCGGGCTTCATTCGCACTCCCTTGACGGCCAAATCGCTCTGGTCGGACGCCGACAAACGCCAGTGGCTGCTGGATCGGATCCCCGCACGGCGCGCCGGCGAGCCGCGGGACATGTTGACAACGTTGCTCCTCCTCGTGGCGCCAGGATCGGGTTATCTCACCGGACAATGCATCGCCGTTGATGGCGGCGTGCTCGCCGGCGGCTCGTGGGAAGACTGAGGTGGTGGTCATGCGACTCGGCATCAGTTCATACACCTACGGTTGGGCGATCGGCGGCATCGACGATCAACCCCCGACTGGCGCGCCAGGGGCGCTTGATCTCATTGACCGCGCGGTCGCGATGGGGGTCAATGTTCTCCAGCTCGCCAACAACCTACCCGTCCACACATGGGAACCGGCATCGGTTCGAAAGATCGCGGACAAGGCGTTGCATGCCGGCATCGCGCTTGAATTGGGCACGGCCGGATGCGGTCCGGATCATTTGCGCCGCTTCATCGGAATCGCCAGTGTGCTGGGCTCTTCCATCCTTCGGGTGGTGCCGGATCTCGCGGAGGATCATCCGTCGGAAAGCCACGTCATCAAACGGTTCAATGCGGTTTGCGGCGACTTGGAAGCCGCCCATGTGAAATTGGCGGTGGAGAATCACGACCGATTTGATACGCACGCGCTGTGTCGAATCGTTCATGCGTGCCGTCCACATGTTGGAATCTGCCTGGACACGGTGAATTCCTTTGGCGCGATGGAAGGACCTGAAATCGTCATCGAGAGATTGGGGCCATTGGCCATCAACCTGCATATCAAGGACTTCGCCGTATCGCGCGTCCCTTATCTGCAGGGATTTGTCATTGAAGGCCGACCGGCCGGCGCCGGGATGCTCAATGTGCCGCAGATATTGAATACCCTGGGCCGCTTCGGTCATGACTGTAATGCGATCGCTGAACTCTGGGTTCCGCCGGAACCGACACTCGCCGCAACCATCGAGAAAGAAGCCGCGTGGGCCGAACGCAGTGTTCGCGCCCTGCGGCGCTGGATCCCACAATAGGAGAAACCGACATGGCCGAACAACTAATCGTCGCAATCTGGGGCGCCGCCGGAAACATGGGTACGCGGGCGTGCAACCGGCTGAGAGACAACCCCATGTATCACTTGCTCTTCGTCGAGCCCGTTCCGTCCGGCGAAGCGAAGCTGAGGTCGCGCGGCGACAATCCCGCCGATCCACGCAAAGCCGCCGGCCAGGCGGATGTCATCCTGCTGGCGATCGCCGACAAGTTCATCAAGGATGTCGCCCCGTCCGTTGTCCCCGCAATGAAGTCCGGCGCGATCCTGATGATGCTCGATCCGGCCGCGGCGTATGCCGGTGTCTTGCCGGAACGCAAAGATGTGAGCTACTTCGTCACCCATCCGACGCACCCCAACATCTTCAATGACGAGGTGGGGGAAGCGCGGCGGGATTATTTCGGCGCCGGACTGGCCAGACAGTCGATCGTCAGCGCGCTGGTGCAGGGTCCTGAATCCCACTACGCCATCGGAGAGGCCATCAGCGCCGCTTATTTCAGCCCGATCGAACACTCACACCGCGTCACCCTGGAACAGCTTGCCACCTTGGAGCCAGCCATGAGCGAAACATGCGCCGCGACGTTCATTGTGGCGATCAAGGAGGCGATGGATGAAGCGATCCGGCGCGGCGTCCCCCCGCAGGCGGCCAAGGATTTCCTGCTCGGACACATCAACGTCCAGTTGGCGATCGTCTTCGAGCAGATCAACTGGAGAATGAGCGAAGGGGCATACCTCGTGATTGACGAAGCGATGAAGCGCATTTTCAAGCCGGATTGGAAAGGCGTCTTTGATCCGGAGGAAGTAAAGCAAAGCACGCGCATGATCTGCGGCGTGCCTGGATAATCGCCTTGTGGCCCGCTTCAGGTTCGTGGGATGTCAAAGTTGGGCGTTGGATAATTCGCGGCCACGTCGTCCAGGACAAGAATCCAATCATCCCAGCGTCCGCGCGAGGGGGGCGTGAATGTATGGATATCCTTGGAGGCAACGCCGCCGGCATCCATGGATCGCCCGATGCGTGGATCAAACCAGCACGCATGCAGCTTTTTGCCGCGGAAGGCTGTGAGGTCAATCGTGGTCGGCAGGCCGGTGGGAATGTAGATGAATGCGTATCGTCCCTCCGCATCGCGGCAGGCCTGCGCGTGGTCCCCTGGGGTGTCCGGCGACTCAGCAAGCAAGCTCTGGTCCGGCACACGGGTAAGATAGGGGCGCGATTCCACGAGCCTGCGGCCAAGCTGCATCTGCGCGGCGCCGGGCAGGTGAATCGCCTCCTGCCACGGGATCCGCGCGGCATTGACGGGCTTGCGATCCCCGGTCCACATCTGCCACACATCATGACAACCATAGGTGTGCCCCATGGCGCCGGCGAACACAGACCAGTAGAACCCGTTTCGCGCATCCTTGTCATCAAGATACAACTCGACGGGATCAATTTTGTGCTTATCCGGGTGGTCTTCATAGGATGGCTCGCCGTTCAGGCATGGCTTGGCGGGCTGCCGGGCATAGTCGCCAGCGATGACTTCGTAGGGTTGCGCATCGCGGGTGTGGGCGACCTGGGCCATGTTGAAATCCAGCCAATCATCATCATGAAACCACTTGGAAGAGGTTCGTGGCGGATGAAATGTCATGAGATGCCGGCTGTGATTCCCCCGCTTGATGCCGTTGGCCATCGCGCGAATGATCTCCGCCTGCTGGTCGTTGTCGATGCCGCGGTCGCCGCCCATGATCCATATGATCGGCTTGTCACGATAACGTCGCCCGAGGTATTCGCCGTATACGGCCGCGTTGGACGGATTGAAGATGACCGGTCCACCCGTCCACCCGTCGTTCCACTTGTCACCCCATGTGGGCAGCATCGCCATCCACAGGCCCAACGACGCCGCCAGGTCCACCACCTGGTCAACATGACGGAAATAGGCGTCGTTGGGGCGGGTCGGATCATTGTCCGCCAGCGGTACTTCGCCGTCGCGGTTGGGCGTGCTCAGCCCGTCCAGCTCCGCCAGAAGGACGGCTTGAATCGCCGTGAATCCCTTGGACGCCCGATCTCGAAGATAGTATTCGGACTCCGGAAGATCGAGCCGGTGAAACAACTCCCACGCCGTATCGGCGAGATAGAAGAACGGCGCGCCGTCGGCATGAACCAGAAACCGGCGGTTATCACTGACCTTCAGCGGTTGCATGCGTGAATCCAGCTCCTTGTGTCGGCGTCGTGATCAAGCTTTCGCCGCGTCGGTACGCCCGGCGAAGGTCGGTGACGGCGAAGTCGCCTCGCCGATGGGCGACGAGGAACACCTGCTCGCCATCAACCTTTGCCCTGCGTAAGCATTCGACTCCTCACAGACTTGCGACTTCCTCGCGCCGCCGCACCAGGAACAGCCCGCACACGCTCAACAATCCCAGTGATCCCGGCTCCGGCACGGCCGCGGCGCCAAAGAGTTGCAAGTATTCACTCGCGGATTGCGGATTTTGCGAAGGGTTCCCGTCCATCCACAGGGCGTTGTGAATATATGCGTCCGGTTCATTGAAATAGCATTCGGCGGCCATGATGTCTTTGTTGTCCACAAAGAACTGTTGCATATCTTCGATGAACTGCGGCACGTCTCCAGAGCCCTGTTCCCCATGCAGCCCCCACTCTGGAATGATGAGCCCCTTGTTATGGCTTCGCGCGAAATCCGCCACATCCTGCAGGCCCAATCCCCCAGAGGGGTTGACGATCGAGTTCCAGCCTGTGTCATCAGGTTTCACAGCCGTGGAATAGGCGTTGTACACATCGCATCCGACGAGATCGACGACATTGTCGCCTGGATATCCCAGCGTCAACCAGGCTTCATTGCTGGAAGCCCCTTCGAGGTGGGAACCGACATTCCCTTCAAAGACGAACTTAAAGTTGCTGCTGTAGGATGCGAATATGTTGCGAACGCGCGTCCACGCCTGTTTGTAATCGTCACAGTTGCTCGCATTGCGATGCCACGCCCAGTTGTTGGGGATGTCCGCCTCCCACCCGATGCGAATGATCGAATCGCCGCGACCGTTCTGTGTGAGCAATTGTGCCACATGTTGATAGATGGCATCACCATCGCCATTGGCGACCTGGCTCACGGATAGATCACTTCCACCCAAAGGCACCCCGTAGCACAGCCGCCTTCCCGGACCCTCGTACGACACGCTCCACGCGCTGTTCATGGCATCCGACAACTTGCCGGTATAGTTCGCATATGCGGTGACGAGATCCAGTTTCGTGCCGCGCCATGCCTCAAATTGATCGAGATTGCTCTTGGTGTGCCCATCCGACCCGGGCGCCCAGGCGCCGGAATGCCACGGCAATCCCGATTGCGTGGGTCCGAGAATGGACGATGCCTTTGCGTATTCCGGCGCGCCGGCCCGCGCGATGGCCCCTTCGCACACGCACATCGCGATCAGTCCGGTCAGACACAGCGACGTCTTCCTCAGGCTCATCATTGCACCGCCTTTCCCAACGAATGCTTGTCTCCACACTCAACCAATGGCCTTCCCGCGCCGCGCGCCCAACCCAATTCGTGTTACTGCACCAGCTTCGCCAACCCCCATGCGCCGCGATCGCTGGCGTTTCTGGCTATCCCGTTCCACATGAATTGCCGCTGCCGCTTGATGCCGTTTGTGCTGTCATCAATCCCCAGATCGAAGAGGAATGTGCCCCCTTCCCGCGGCGTGATCCCGATGGATGCGAACGGAATCTCCGCTTCCACCGTGTATCCGGATCCGTCGGCGTTGCGCATGACGGCCGTCCGACATGCCGTCGGGGTGGTCGTGTTGTACCAGTGGTATGCGTCGTCCGGGGACTTCGCCACGCTCCCGCGGATCACGAGCTGGCGATCATTGAATCGCAACGCTCCCGCAGTATCGAGCTTGTCCGGACCGAAGAACAGCTCAACGGCGTCGGCGTTCCATATCGCATCGCCCGTCTGAAGATTTTGCAGCGGCGTTGGATCGTGAAGTTGAACCAGGACGTACAGGTTCGTATCGTCCCAGGCCAATTGGAAATCCGCCGAAACCCCTCCATCATTTTCGCCAAACACCATGTCCTGCCCGCTGATCCGATAAGGCGGACGACTCTGCGACCAGTCCGCTGATGATCCATCCACCTTGATCGGCGCCGATGCCCGCGGGATCAACGCGGTTTTCCTGGTCTTGGTCGCGGCCACCGTAAAACGTGGATTGTCATAGTGGTAGGGCTTGATCTGACCAAGAAGCACTTTGTAAATGCCGTCATTGGTTTTCATACATTCAGCGAGAAAGGCCTTGTACGGTTGATCGGTCACATCAACCAATCCCGTGTTCATGTTTTCGCCGTGATATCCACCAATCCAACGGCCCGTCAGTGGTTCATCGGTGTATTGGAACCACTCCATCCCCACCACATACCCCAGCGATGCCGCCGTCTCCACATAATTGCGGTAAGCCAGTCCCCGCTCGATTTGATTCGATACATTCCGAACGCCACCTGCCAATCCCGTCTCCGGGGTGCCAAAGCCCCATTCGCTCAGCAGCAGCGGTTTGCCGCCGCTCTCCTGATGGATTTTGTCGAGAAAGGACTTCTCAACCCCATACGTGTAGTAATTGACGCTGATCACATCCATGTAGCGCCCCGCGACCTGGCACAGGATGCTGCTGTTCGCGGTCCGCGGCTGCCAGCGGCTGCCCAACAGAAGATGATGCGAATCGTACTTGTGAAATGTGCGGCTGATGATCCCGTAATAAGCGTCGAGAAACTGCTCATTGTAATCCCGCATATCCGCTTCAGCCGCCTCCGTCTGGACAGGCAGGCTCATGTCGCCAAGCGCATCAAAGCTCGCCGCATCGACGGACCACGCCTTGTTGAACGCCGCAATCGTTGGATATTTCTTCCTCAGCAACGCCACAAGATGCTGCTTGGCCGCAATATTGCCCTTCAGACGCGGGATCGTTTTGGGAATGTCCTGAAATGGCTGCTCATTGGCCAGGAAATAACCGATCAGCAACGGATCATTCGCATGAGGCGCAACGTTCTTCGCAAAAAGGTCGTCCAGCTTCTTATCCAGGTTGGGCGCGAACGGATCGAATATCTCATTGCCCAGGTCCGCCAGCATGAACCCATCGAGATCCCAACTGTCAATCGGCAACCCGAGCACATAGGGAAAGCCCATCTTTTGCTGCGTGTCGGTGCGATTGCTGAAATCGCCGGCGCTGTTGAAACCCCA
>CAYTAP010000053.1:21812-24858 GCA_964435775.1 uncultured Tepidisphaeraceae bacterium | reverse complement strand
GAGGTTCGGCAATGGCAAGGCGTCGGCGGCGTCGTGCCGGAAGACGACCAGGCCTCCGGGCTTCAGGTGCGCATGGCACAGGTGCAGCGCCAATTGCAGCAGTTCATCGGCGTGCTGGGTCAAAAAACGGTAGGGGGGATCGAGAAAGACGAGGTCCGCCTGTTTGGGGGAGGATGTCGGGGGATGATGGGCCGCGAGCGCGAAACATTGGCACCGGTTGCCGGGTATGCCCCTGCCCTGCTTGATCACACCCCGAGCCGCGAGGTTCTGGTGCAGCCTCGCCAGCGCGTCACGGTCGGCTTCGAAAAAGCTCACATGCGCCGCGCCGCGGCTGAGGCACTCCAAGCCCATGCTTCCCGTGCCCGCGAAGCAGTCATACACCACCGCGTCCGGGATATCGTCCGCTAGAATATCAAAAAGTGACTGTTTGGCGCGATCGGTGATGGGACGGGTGATGGACCGATCCGGGTCGAGCAATTTACGACCCCTGAACGCGCCGGCAATGATCCGCATGGCGTCAAACGTAAGGCCGAGGACCCCAAAGCTCAACTTTCTCGGCGCGCGTCACGCTGGCCGGGTGTCATGCGACGCAGGACTGAATCGCACCGTGGCGAAGGGGTAGGCCATAGGCAGAAATGGATTTGCGTTCGAATTCCGCCTGCCGCCTGCCGCCTACTGCCTACTGCCTACTGCCTACGCTGCGCATGAAAAAGGGACAGGAGTTGCCAAGGCTTGGGGGGGAAAGCCGTTGGCGGGGTCTCCTGCCCCATGAATCGCATATCGTTGAGGGATGCCCCTGCGACATCGACGCGGGCATACGGCCCGGCGCGTCGGTTGTGCATTTATGCGTTGAAGCTGCTGCCACAACCGCAGGTGCTGGTCGCGTTGGGGTTTTTGAAGACGAAGCCCCGTCCCATGACCTCATCCTTGAAGTCGATCTCCGTCCCGTTGAGGTAGAGATATGACTTCATATCACAGAGAATCTTGACGCCGTGGCAGTCCATTTCCTCATCGCTCTCGCCTTTGGGTTCTTCCGTGAGGTCGAGCATATAGCTGAACCCCGAACACCCGCCCCCTTTGACGCCCACGCGGAGGCGCGTCTCGGCCTCGGGCAGGCTCTGCTGCACCATGATGTTCTTGATCTCGGCCGCGGCTTTTTCGGACAACATGATTGGCATACGGTCTATCTCCTGATTAAAAGCGTTCAGGCATCTTACGCATGGTCGGCCGAAAAGTTCAATCCCTTCACCCCCAATGTTTCATATTTATTCACTCGGGCGGCAAGCAAAAATACGAAAAAGCGTCCAATAAACTCAAATATGTTCCCGAACGCGCTGCAGATCGCGGTGGATTTGCCGCATGAGGGAGGGGAAACCCTTAAGGGGTCGAACCCTTAAGGGGTCGCGAACCCTTAAGGGGTCGGGAGTCTTTGATTGACAATTCTGTTTGATCGGATAGCATGTCGGCCATGCCGCGTCGATTGCGATTGGCCATGGGCGGGTTGGCGTATCATGTGCTCAACCGCGCCGCGGGGCGCGGCCGACTGTTCGAGGATGATGCCGATTACCAGGCGATGCTCAAGGTCATCGAGCGCACGCACACGCTTCGGCCGATCCGCATCATCAGTTTGTGCCTCATGCCCAACCACTGGCACATGGTCCTCTGGCCGGAACGCGATGGCCAGTTGAGCGAGTTTCTTCGGCTGTTGACCGTCACCCATACACAACGGTGGCACGCGCACCATCACTCGGCCGGGACCGGCCCGGTTTATCAGGGGCGGTTCAAAAGCTTCCCCGTTCAGGAGGACGCTCACCTGCTCACCGTCTGTCGATACGTCGAACGCAATCCCGTGCGGGCGCGCATGGTGGCGCGGGCGCAGGATTGGGCATATGGCGGCGTGGCGCTGCGCCGGTCTCGCCCGCCATGGCTGCTGGATCAAAAAGATTGGCCGGTGATTCCGACGGCGCGCTGGACGACATGGGTGAATCGATCGGAGACGGCCAGGGAATTGGAGGCGGCCCGATTATCAGTCAAACGCGGCCAACCCTTCGGCGATCCGGAGTGGCAACAACGCACCGACAAACACTTGAACCTGGAATCGACCCTGAGGCCCCGCGGGAGACAGAGGATCCATCCCATCAAAGACTCCCGACCCCTTTGAATGCCCCGACCCCTTTGAATGACCAACCCCTTTGAATGACCCGGCGGATTACATATTCTGCCCGCCTGTCGCAAAACTCGCCTCCTTTTTGTGATCAAACTTTCGAGTACTACGCTCTCTGCTGAAACATTTCATACAGGAGTTCGTTGTGCCTCCAGTACCACCACCGCTTCCCTCACAGAGTATGCTGGATGGTCCGTTCGTCCTCATCATTTTGATGATCGCCATTGTAATCGCGGCAATGGCATCCCGCAGGCGCACTGGCAATCACAGCATCCCGACCCTCGCACTCCGTAGTTTCAAAATTGATCCCCAGAGCTTAAACGGATGGTCTATTCAGATCATCGGTCGGCCAATTGGATTGATTGCGTGGCTACTCACCGTCATGAAGCTCGACACGGAAACGCGTCTGGAGGTGACCGACCTTCAGATATCAATAAAAAGTGCAAGTCTTTCTGGCGAATTCAATAATTTTATTCCTTTGCCCAACGTCTCCAGCACCCATTGCGGGTATGCCAAACCGATATGGCTGCTTATAATTGCCGCAATAACCTTTCTTGGCGGCCTCTTGCTCGCAGCGAATGCCGATGGCGGGGGACCACTGGTTGTCGTGGCGGTGATCATCGCGGCGCTTCTCGTGGGTGTTTACTTTCTGAGGAAGACCATCACCATTTTATTGGTGACGGATGGTGGCGTACCTCTGAGCATCCGATTTAAGCCCGGGGTCATTGAGGGCGTACCGGTTAATATCGCCTTGACGGTGCAGGCGCTGGAATTGCTCAACGGGAAGGTGCTTGCAGCCGTGTGAAGCAGATAAGAAAGTCTAAGGGGTCGGGAGTCTTTGATTGACAACGGCAGCAGATAAGGGGTTGCACATCGATATGG
>CAYTAP010000053.1:0-21712 GCA_964435775.1 uncultured Tepidisphaeraceae bacterium | reverse complement strand
CATTGCCATCCTCAATTCGACGTGCGAGCCATCCATGGGCTCTTCTATTCATCCGGAAAATTCTAAGGGGTCGGGAGTCTTTGATTGGCAATGAAGCAGATAAGGGGTTGCACATCGATATGGCATTGCCATCCTCAATTCGACGTGCGAGCCATCCATGGGCTCTTCTATTCATCCGTGGCAAATCAATCGTGGCGAATCAGGCGGCCATTTCAATTTTGCCCGCGAACGCGCTGCAGATCGCGGTGGATTTGCCGCATGAGGGATGGGACATCCGTGAAGCGCTGCTGGTCACGCAGCCAGTCGAGCACCTGGACCCTGATCGTTTGGCCGTATAAATCGCTTGAGTAATCGAGCAGATGGGCTTCGATCTGACAGGCGTTCTCGCCGAAGGTCGGGTTCGTCCCGATGGACAGGCCGACGCCATGCGCGACACCATTCACGATACATCGGCCGGCGTAAACGCCTTCCAGCGGGATCATTTGTTCGGGGCACTGCAAATTGGCCGTGGGGACGCCGAGCTCCCGGCCGCGCTGGGCGCCTTTAATGACTGTTCCTTCCAACACATAGGATCTTCCCAGCGCCGTCGCCACATCCCGCATCCGGCCATGCGCGATCAACCAGCGGATCATCGAGCTGCTGATGGGCGTATCCCATAAGCCGCCGAGGACGGCGCGGACGGGATCGACCACATGCAGGGTGATGTCGCTTTGGGCGCACCAGTCGGCCAATCGCTCAATCGTGCCGGCCCGTCCCTTGCCGAAGTTGAAGGTCTGCCCTTCGACGATGGCGACGGGACGAACCTCGTCGCGGAGCAGATGCCAGAACGCCTCGGCCTCCAGGTTGAGCACGGCCGGTTCCGGCGGAAGGAGCACGAGATGATCGACACCCTCGGCCGCGAGCAATTCCCGCTTGATGTCCGGCGGGGTCAAACGCGGCGGGGCGATTTCCGGGCGTAACACGGTGAGCGGATGCGGCTCGAACGTCACCACCGCCAGGCCCGACGCCCTCCTCTCCCGCGCGATCTCCCGCATCGTCTTGAGAAGCCGCTGATGCCCGATGTGGATGCCGTCGAAGTTGCCGACGGACAAAACCGTACCTGGCGGCAGGGAGCGAAGACCGGGGATGCCTTGGTGAACGTTCATGGTTGGGTTGCTCATTGGGGTTCGCCGCGCCTGGTTAGGCTCGCTCCAGAAGAAACAAATGCTCCCTGACGTGCAGGGGCCGGTTGCGGAGGTTGCGGCTTCCCCTGAACGTGTTGTATTTGGTTTCGATGACTTCCAAGCGCCCATGCCGCTTGAGAAGCGCCTCGAACTCCGGCCGGGCAATGAATCCCTCACTGTTATACGAAATCAGCAGATGGCTTGCATCCGTGTGCGCCACGAGATCCGCCATCGCGTCAAGCGCCGCCGAGCGCTTGTTGTACGCCGACCGCCGCCATCCTGTCGGGATGCCGGAAACCGGGCTGATCTCTTCCGGCGGTTCATTGGCGGCGATCAGGTTGAGCATGAAGTAGTTCGATCCATACGGATGTTGGTTGTACGGTGGATCCAGATACGCCAGATCAAGATGCTTGAGAGATCGGACCAGCTCGTTGGCCGATTGCCGATGAACATGGATTTCGCATTCATGTTCGCTGAACAGCGGAAAGGGAAGCTCGATTCGCCCGAGGATTCGGGTGAGGGCGTCGCACTTGTCGCCGCCGAAGCGTCCGATGCCGCTGACATCTTTGTAAAAGCCCTTGAACACGCCGGAGGTGTTGGCGTGAATGGACGCCTCGGAGAGCAGGGGGGCGAGCAGGAAAACCTGCAACGCCTTGGGAACCGAGTCGATGTGATGGCGAAGCGAGTCAATTCGAATGGCGTTGTCACTTGTATAAAAAACGCGCTCGCCGTGCTGGATCGCGTGGTCGTCGCGTGGGGCGTAGAGCCGGCGGATGAACCCATCGGTGATCGGCCGCGACCGCGCGAGTTCGACAACGCGCTCGTGGTGATGACGCAGCGCATCCAAGTCGATGCCGGATCGATTGGCGAGATAACACTCGCCGGCGATTTGCGCGTACCGCTCGATGTCATTGCTGTGAAGCGCGCGGGCATGGCGTTTGAACAAGCGCGACACCACCCCCGACCCCGCGAAGGCGTCGAGCATCGTCAGCGTTCGCCCGCCCAGCCGTTGCCGGACGCGCTGCGCCGCCGCATCGAGCGTGTGCAGCAGACGCCGCTTGTTCCCGATGCAGGTGATGAGCTGCTCGCTCAGGTAGCGGTCGCGGGAAGTCCGATCCAGTCGTGCCCCATGAGCCTGACGTGGCATTTGCACTTCCCACTTCTCGCTTCCCACTTGCCACTACTCCTCAATACTGCGGCCCGCCGGGATTCACATCCTTGTTCCAGAGCAGGATTCCTCCGGCCATGCTTTTCACATCGCGGAAGCCATGTTGCTTGAGGTACTGCGCGTATTGCATCGACCGTCCGCCGGAGCGGCAGTGGACGATGACCTGATCTTTTTCATGGCCGTGCAGGGAGGGCAATTGCTCGGCCACTTTCTGAAGCGGCATGAGCTTGGCGCCTTCGATGTGGGTGATGTCCCACTCGTTGGGCAATCGGCAGTCGATGAAGACGAACGGTTCGTGGCGGTCGAGCTTGCGTTTGACCTCGCGCGGCGTCACTTCCCAGTTGGGATCGAACGGGTACCCATCCGGCAACCCGTTTTCATCCAGACCGGCCGCCTTTTCATCGCCTCCCTTGGCGCGTCTGACTTCCGCCTCGGTTTCCGCGAGACTCTTGGGATCGAGCGCGGGGACGCCACAGAATTGCTCGTAATCCACCGGCTCGGTGATGGTGGGATGATCGCCGCACACGGGGCACGTTGGATCGCGGCGGAGTTTGAACGCCTTGAAGGAGAAATCGAGCGCGGAGAAGGTCGTCAGCTTCCCAATCGCCGGCGTTCCCAGCCCCAAAATCAGCTTCAGCACTTCATTCGCCTGCAGCGTACCGATGATCCCCGGCAACACGCCGAGCACGCCCCCTTCGGCGCAGCTGGGCACCGAACCGGGGTCCGGCGGCTCGGGGTACATGCAGCGATAACACGGCCCGTTCTCGCCCGGCCGGGTGGGGTTGGGCAAATGCGACGCGAAGACCGTGACCATCCCCTCGAAGCGGTAAATGCTCCCATAAACGTTGGGCTTTTTGAGCATGACGCAGGCATCGTTGACGCAGTAGCGCGTCGGGAAATTATCCGTGCCGTCGATGATGACGTCATAGCGCGCGACCAGATCGAGCACGTTCTGGCTGTTCACGATCGTCTGATGCTCGATGATGTTGATGTCGGGATTGAGGTCCTTGAGACGACGGGCCGCCGCCTTGACCTTGAGGACGCCGACGTCGTTGGTGCCAAAGAGCACCTGGCGCTGGAGGTTGGATGGCGAGACGACATCGACATCGGCAAAGCCGATCGTCCCCACCCCGGCGGCCGCGAGATACAGACCGATCGGGCAACCGAGCCCCCCGGCGCCGATGCAGAGCACCTTGGCGTTGAGCAGCTTCTTTTGCCCCTCCATCCCGACTTCCGGAAGGATGAGATGGCGCTTGTATCGGTTGACTTGCTCGGTGTTGAGCTGGGTAACCTCGGGCCGTTGAACATTCGCTTTGGGACTCGACGTGCAGCATTCGCTCATGGCGACAACCTCATAAAAAAAAAAGAAAACCAGACGCTTCCAATGCCGTCAACAAAAAAACCATCTCCCAATTGGAGATGGCCCGTGGCAGCAAAAAAATTTGTCTGCCGCGCTTTAGCTGTAGCGGGCGCGGTTTCGACGGTTCGAAACCACCCCACGGGCCGCAATCTGCGATTCAAATCGCCCACTGTCCTGATTGTCATCATGACTTTAGGAAATCTGCGGGAATTCGTCAAGCGCCGGAATGGCTTGTGAATCGGGCGCCCCATCGCGCGAAGACCGTTGGCATGTTCAAGGAGATTTCACACGGTTTCATCAACGCATTTATCCTCGCGCAGATTTTTCATAGGATGGGACGATGCCATTTCCGACGCTTGATGAAATTGTCGAAACGATGACAGAGGCGCTGCTGCCGGCGCTGGACTGGCAGCGGATGGACGCGGGATCGTCTGACTTCGGGGCGCCGCTCAATCCTGCCTGGGGGATTGATGACCCCAGTGCCGGAAACACCGGCGCCTTAATCGCCGCCTGCGGGATGCTTTACCTGCGCGACGGTGACGGCGTGGGAGCGATGGATCGGGCGACGCTGCTGCGGCACATGTCGGGCGCTGTGGAGTATTTGCTGCGTGTGCAGCGGGAGAGCGGGTTCATCGACCAGCGGAGTTATCTTCCCGATTCGGCGGCCGACACCGCATTCGTCCTTCAGCCGTTGTGTGCGCTGCTCGAACTGTCGCGCCGGGCGGCGCTGGATGATTCGGAGTGGACGCGGGTGATCGCGCGGCTGGAAGCGTTCATCCGACGCGCGGCGGAGGGAATGCCAGCCGGCGGATTTGGAACGCCGAATCATCGGTGGGTCGTCTGCTCGGCGATGGCGCAGGCGATGGCGCTGTTCCCCGACCTGCAACTCGCTCCGGCGATCGATGCCATTCTGGCCGAGGGGATCGACATCGACCGCGAGGGATTTTATATGGAGCGGAGCGTCGGGGTGTACGATTCGGTCTCCAATCGCGCGATGTTGTTGCTGGCTGATTTTTATCCGCCGGCCGCCCCCGCGGCACGTGAGGCGGCCCGCCGAAACCTGCACCTTGATCTGCATCTTCTTCACGCCGATCTGACGGCCGAGACCTCACTGTCGCACCGCCAGGATCACGGCCAGCGCGCCGTGCCGCTGGGACAGGGACCATGCTATCTGCACAGTTGTCTGGTCGAGCCCAATGCTCTCTTCGCCGAGGCGGCCGCCGCGATTTGGCGTCAAGCCCCACGGAAACGCAGCTTGAACGTCTGCGTGTGGTACTGCTATTTGCTGACCAAGTTCGGATTGCCGGATTCGCCGCCAACATCCTTGCCCGATGATTTCTCACTCTGGCTTGCGGACAACGGCCTGTGGAGAGTTCGCCACGCCGCCCTCAGCGCCTCGGTCCTCCGCGGCGGCACATCGCTGTTGTCGCTGGTGTGGGGCGAGGCGGAACTGGCGGCGGTGCGGATTTGCCAGACGTACTACGGAACCGGCCGATTCCGCGCGGACACGATGAGCGTCGAGGGCAACCAGGCGATGTTGCGTTTTGAAGGGGACTATCGCGCATACCGACCCGGCGCCTTTCTTCCGCTCGGCCAACCCATTCCCAATGACCTCAATCAATTCTGGGGCGAAACGGCGTCGCGACGGCAACTGCGCGCCCTCCCGCGCTGCACAAGCACGCTGCGAATCGTCGATGTGCCCGGCGGGTTTGATCTGCACTACCAGACATTGTCGGGACTCGGCCAGGTCTGCGCGCAGATCACTTTCGATTTCGCCCCCGGCGGCGTCTGGGAAACCGCCGACACCGCGTGCCGGCCTCATGCCGGCGATGAATTGTTCCTTCGCCAGGGTTTTGGACGAATGACCTACGGCGCGGACGTCATCGAGATCGGTCCCGGCGCCGCTGCCCATCGGATGTGGCAAATGCGCGATTCCGAACCCGCCCCGCATCATGTGAGAGTGACCATCGCGCTGATGACGCCGATCGATCGGACGCTCCATATCCGCCTCAGCCGCGGCATCCGCGCATGCGCGGGTGCGACAGGCTGAATGGAACAAGAGGATCGAGATGAAGAACGAACTCAATCGATTGTCGGGCGGGTTGATCGCCGGCGCCGGGCCGGTTGGGCTGGCGGCGGGGCTGTTTCTGGCGCGGGCGGGGATTGGGGCGCGGGTGGTGGAGATTGCCAAGACGCGGTCGGTGTATTCCAAGGCGCTGGCGGTGAATCCGCGGACGCTGGCGCTGCTGGAGGAAAGCGGGGTGACGGCGCGGATTTTGGAGAAAGGATTGCGGATTCATGGGGCAAGGATGTGGCGGCGGGGAAAGGTGGTGGCCGAGCTGAAGGTGGATCGCGTCTCGACCCGGTATCCGTTCATGATCGCCCTCTCGCAGGCGGCGACGGAGCGATTGCTGGAGGGCGCGTTGAAGGAGGCGGGGGGGCGTGTGGAATATGGAGTGGGGCTAACGGAGTGCCAGGAGGCTGATCGAGGCGTGAACGTGGAATTGACGGATGTGGCCGGAAATGCGGAGTCGATCCGCTGCTCGTGGCTTCTGGCGGCCGACGGGGCGCATAGCCGGGTTCGCGAGGCGATGGGTGTGAAGTTTGAAGGGAGAAGTTTTGATCGCAAGTGGTATCTGGCGGATGTCCCATTGGCGACGACATTGGACCCGGCCTGGGCGCACGCGTTTTTTCTGGACGGGGGCGGATTCTTGTTTTTGATCCGAGTGGTGGATGATGCGTTGGAGGGAGGATCGGGCGATCCGTTGTGGCGGGTGATGGGGAATCGGCCGGACTATATGGAGCATCTGGTGGATGCCCGGGTGAGCGGCGAGCCGGTCTGGACATCGAGCTTTCATGTGGCGCATCGGATCGATGATCGGTTGAGCGTCGGGAACGTATACTTCGCCGGTGATGCGGCCCACATCCATTCGCCGATGGGCGCGCGGGGGATGAACCTGGGAATTGAGGATGCGTGGGTCTTCGCCAACTGTATGAAGACCGGCCGAATGGAGGCGTATGGGAAGCTTCGCCGCCCGGTTGATCTGGCGGTGGTCAAGCGGGTTGAATTATTGTCGCGCATCGTTAGCGGCGAGTCGGCGATCACGCGTTTCATGCGCGCAAGCGTCCTGCCCCGCGCCGTGAAGCTGCCGTGGCTCGGCAAGCGCTTCATGGTGACGATCGCGGGGTTGGATCATGAGGTTGGGGGATGACGGGAGTGGGGTTACCATCGCAGCGTGATGATGCAATCGCGAACAATCCGACCGTGGCGGTTTTGGCGGTGGTGGCGGTGGCCGCTGCATTGGCAGATTTTGCTTGGGCTGCTGATTGGCGCGGGGGTGGGAATTTGGATGGGGCATAATGCGGTGGGGAGCTTGCCGGGAAACATCGATCCGGCCGAGGCGAGCCGGATGGCCGGGGCAGCAGTGGAGGGGAGCGTGGCGTACCACGTGCTTTTGCTGCTGGGGGATTTATTTATACGTGGGCTCAAGCTGATTATCGTGCCGTTGGTGGTCAGTTCGATCATTCTGGCCGTGGCGCGGATGGGGCAGGGTGCGGATTTCGCACGGCTGGGGCTTAAGACGCTGAGCTATTATCTCGTCACGACGCTGTTGGCGATTTTGATTGGCTTGGTGCTGGTGAATGTCGTGTCCCCAGGGGTTCGGGCCGACGGGACAGGCATTTTGCAGGGGCAGGATCTGTCCGCGTTTTCCGGCGATCAGGCGGCGGTGGATGCGAAGGCGGGGGGCACTTCGGGCGCGGATTTTCTGAACGTGTTTCGTGAGATGATCCCGCCGAACATCATTGCGGCCGGGGCGGAGGGGAATCTGCTGGGGCTGATCGTCGTTTCGCTCCTGGTGGGGTATTTCCTGTCGCGGCTGGGCGGACAGCCGCAGGAGGTGCTGGTCGCGGCAACGCAGGGGATTTACGACATCACGCTGAAGATCACGGATGTGGTCTTGCGGCTTGCGCCCGTGGGGGTGATTGGTCTGCTGGCGGGAACCTTTTCGACGCAATACGCGACGCTGGTGGCGCGATCGCGGGAGATGGGATTGCTGGGCGGCGAGTTTGGGGCGCTGCTCCGGGGGATCGGCTTGTTCGCGCTGGTGGCGCTGGCGGGATTGGTGTTGCACATGCTGATCACGCTGCCGCTGATTTTGAGATTGATCGCGCGGGTGAATCCAGCGAGGCATTACCGGGCGCTGGCGCCGGCGCTGGTGACGGCGTTCAGCACGGCAAGTTCGTCGGCGACGTTGCCGGTGACGATGGAATGCGTGGAGAAGCGGGCGGGCGTGTCGAATCGCATTGCATCGTTCACGCTGCCGCTGGGGGCGACGGTGAACATGGATGGCACGGCGTTGTATGAGTGCGTCGCGGCGATCTTCATCTGCCAGGCGTTTGGCGTGGACTTAAGCGCGGGGCAGCAGTTCATGATCGTGGTGGCAGCGCTGCTCACGAGCATCGGGGTCGCCGGTGTGCCGGCGGCGAGCCTGGTGGCGATCATTGTGATTTTACAGGCCGTGCAGGCGCAGTTGCCGCCGGATGCGCCGGTATTGGTCGGGGCGCTGGGGTTGCTGTTCATCTTCGATCGGCCGCTGGATATGTGCCGGACGGCGGTCAACATATTTTCCGATTCCGTGGGCGCAGCCACCATTGCACGAACCGAGGGGGAAAGCGGGGTGCTGGCGGGGGATGGGTGAAGGGGCGATTGGTATCGTGGATCACGATACAAGGCCCGTGTGCTTTGTTACGGATGCGTTATTGCGGGATGTCGGTGTCCATCGTGAGCGTCCTGGAACTATGATGGCGGTGAGATCGCCTTTGTTGCCGACACGCGCTCTGGGAAAAAGAATGATTCGTGCGAAGAATAAGAATTCGGAGGAACGGCAATCGGCGAAACGAAAATTCATTTTTTATGCAGTGGTGTTGGCGGTGGCGTCGCTGGGGTGCATTGCGATAGGCATAGACATCGCGGCAACGGGGCACTTTCAGGGGTGGGTACAAGCATTTGGCAGCCTCTGGTTGAACCATCGCCGGGACCGTGGCGATCTTGCGGGATGTTTTGTTTTGGCAGGAATCTTCTGCGGGGCGGGTGCGATCAGCCTGTTTGACAAGGCGATGTATTACGCGTGGAAAAAGTAAATCCACAGAATCAGCCATGAAGATGTGGGATAAAATGCCAATGAGACAATCCCAAATGGGTCAAATGTGAATGCTCATTTGGTAATGCCCAAAGGACCGACCGATATGATTCAATAGTGGTGGACGAGGCAGGGGGATGGACGAGGCAGCGGCACGTGAGTCAAACGGGCTGCGAAGTGCAAGGGTGCGAGATAGGGTTCCTGTCGTATGCGACATCACGGATCTGCCACCGAGGGCGCACTCAGGTGGGTTGGTCGGGCAAGGTTGCCGCTTCGGCGTGTAGTTTGATGCCCAGCGCGTTGATGACTTTCAGGATGGTGTCAAACCCGGGGCTGCGGTCGCCGGACAATGCCTTGTAGAGGCTCTCGCGGGAGACACCCGCTTCACGGGCCACCTGCGTCATGCCCTTGGCGCGGGCGATGTCACCGAGCGCTTTGGCGATCAATGCGGCGTCGTTGCCGGCCTCCTCCATGCATGCTTCGAGGTAAGCGGCCATATCGTCTGGCGTGCGAAGATACTCAACGACATCAAAACGTGTTGTGGCTGTTTTTCCCATGGTGGCATCCTACAAATCAGCCGCCAGTTGGATGGCGCGCTTGATATCTTTGGCTTGCGTACGTTTGTCTCCGCCGCTGAGCAGAATCACGATCGCCCGGCCTTGTTGTTTATAGTAGACTCGATAGCCGGGTCCGTAATCGATTTTCAATTCATAAACGCCGTGCCCCACGGATTTCACATCGCCCGGATTCCCGGCACCCAGCCGTTCGACCCGCACCAAGACGCGTGCGCGAGCGCGAACATCGCGAAGGCCACGCAACCACTTGGCAAACAGGCCCGTCTGACGGATCTCCATTGGCAGTTGACTGTAGCCAGTAGGATACGCCCGGTCAAATTGTGGTTTTATCGGGCGGTATGTGATGCAACTGAATCAACCCAATGACCTGACGCTCACGCCAGTGTCTCTTTGCCGCGAGTTGTGGACGCGATCTGGATTCCCTCGCCTGCAACCGTTACGTTCCCACCCCGATGCCCCTGCAGCGGTATAAATTGACGATTGCCTATCGCGGGACGGCGTATCATGGGTGGCAGTTTCAGTTGCCGTCGAATACATGGAAGGGGGAGATCCCGAAGGCGGGGCGGGGGATTCCAACGGTGCAGGAAACCTTGCGGCGGGCGCTGGAGGAGGTCGTGCGGCATCCGGTGACGCTCGTGGGGTCGTCCCGCACCGATGCGCGGGTGCATGCCAAGGGGCAGGTGGCGCATTTTGACACGGATCAGGGGCAAATCCCGGCCGAGGGGATGAGGAGGGCGGTGGGTATGAGATCCCGAGACGGTGGTGTTCTGGTCGGCGCGAAAATCAACGCCTTGGGGGACAATCCCGGATATCCTGTGGTTTTTGGGGCACTGCTGCGATTCTGTCGCTTACGATATTTCACCTTCATCCGTTCGCTTGGTCTGTCCCCGTAGCTTCTTTTTCTTTGGCGTGGGATGGCGGACACGATAAACCAACTCACCGTGATTCTGGACAAACTTCACCGAAATCTTGGGATTATTGATGTCGCGGTATCCGCTGGTTCGTTCCTCGTTCATCTTCCGCCATTTGGTTTCCCAAGGGGTAAAAAATGCCCCATCAAGATCGGCGGGCGTCATGCGGAAGATTTCGACCAGTTCAATTCCTTCATAGATGCTGAAGTACCAAGCATGCACCTTGCGATACTTGGCAAGAATGACCGGGTTGAGGTGGTGATGTGTGGAGAAGGAGCTTGTGAGGAGAACGTTCACGGTCTTCAATTCATATTCGTTGCCGGCATCATCGCGGGCGTCGTTGCCTTCGCGCGTCTCAAGACCCTTGAGGTTGAGGATGAGGAGTGTTTGCAGGAGTTTCCCGCCGTTGTCCTGAAAGATGTCACCGATGCCGTGCTTCGTCGCGAGCGCTTGATACGCCTGGACGGTGGGAAACAGTTTGTCGAGCATTGCGACGTCGGGGTGACTTTGAACTTTGTTGAACATGCTCATCAAACTCCGACAGGCGAGGCAGCAGGTCCGCAGGCTCGATTTGCAATGCCACCGACAGTCGCAGAAGCGTTTCGATCCGGATCTTGCGCCTGTTTTGTTCGATCAGGTTGATTTGAGTGCGGTGCAGGCCTGCGGCAGTCGCAAGCGCTTCCTGAGATAGGCCCATCGCAATCCGCTTGGCCCGAACTCGTTGACCAATGTGCCCCATGAAGTCGCTTGCGTTCATCTTTATTGGCATGATGATCGTTTACGGGTAGGATCGTGCAACAGACAAACCGTAACATGTACAACTGGTGGTCAGGTGTCGATTTGGAGTCAAGCGATGGGTGGTAATGGGATGAATAGCACATATCGTACGATATTTCGTACGCCGCACGGGGATGCGCTTTGTGGAGATTCGTTGGATGTATTGCAGGATCTGGCCCCAGATTCGGTCGATCTTGTCGTGACTTCCCCGCCGTTTGCGTTACTTCGTGAAAAGACATATGGAAACGCGGACCAACATGCCTACGTCGATTGGCTTCTTGGTTTCGCGCCGCACGTTCACCGGGTGCTGCGCTCGACGGGGAGCTACGTCATTGATCTGGGTGGCGCGTACCAGCGAGGTATGCCGGTGCGGTCGCTTCATCAGTTCCGCGTGTTGCTCCGGCACGTGGACGAGTGCGGGTTTCATCTTGCGGAAGAGTTTTATTGGCACAATCCGAGCAAATTGCCGTCGCCCATTGAATGGGTCAACAAACGCAAGTTGCGCGTCAAAGATTCCGTGAACACAGTGTGGTGGTTGAGCAAGACGGAATGGCCGAAAGCCAACGTCTCGAATGTACTGGTCCCTTATAGTGAGCGAATGAAGCGATTGTTGGAGGACCCGGAAGCATTCTATAAACCCAGGCTGCGACCGAGCGGTCATGACATTGGCAAGGGGTTTGCCAAGGATAACGGAGGAGCAATTCCACCAAATCTCCTTCAATTTTCGAACACCGAAAGCAATGGAACTTACATTCGGCTCTGCAAACTGTTCGAGCTTCCGGTTCATCCGGCTCGATTTCCCCGTTCCCTACCGGAGTTCTTTGTCAAGTTTTTGACGGACATTGGCGATACCGTGGTCGATATATTTGGCGGGAGTGGGACAACGGGTGAAGTTTGCGAGCAATTGCGGAGAAATTGGAAAACGGTTGAGCTGGAGCAGGAATATGTAAAAGCATCGATATTTCGCTTCATGCAGGATCGCACTGACACTGAGGTGGCTGCGCTGCTGGCGCGAATGTCTGCAGGAGATGTGGAAACAATCCAGCCGCGTCAGATGCTTCTGGTGTGACACCTTGGCGAATGATCGCGCTGAGATGGACGGCGTGAATGGATTTTGTTTTGAGAGCCTCTATATCAAACTCTTCTCAGCTTCCGATCATCCTATGCGCTGGATTCCATCGCGTGCAACCGCTACGTTCCCACCCCGATGCCTCTGCAACGGTATAAATTGACGATCGCCTATCGCGGGACGGCGTATCATGGGTGGCAGTTTCAGACGGCCTCCAATACATGGAAGGGGGAGGTTCCGAAAGCGGGGCGGGGGATTCCAACGGTGCAGGAAACCTTGCGACGGGCGCTGGAGGAAGTCGTGCGGCATCCGGTGACGCTCGTGGGGTCGTCCCGCACCGATGCGCGGGTGCATGCCAAGGGGCAGGTGGCGCATTTTGACACGGATCAGGGGCAGATCCCGGCCGAGGGGATGAGAAGGGCGGTCAATCACGCGCTGCCGGATGACATCCTGGTGCGGGAGATCAAGAAGGTTCCGCAGACGTTCAGCGCGGTGCTCTCCACGGAGTGCAAGCGGTATCAGTATTTGATCTGGAACTCGCTGGATCGGCCGGTGTTTTTCGCCGACATGGCATGGCATCGATGGCAGGAACTCGATGTGGCGGCGATGGCGAAGGCGGCGGCGCTGCTCAAAGGGGAGCATGATTTCACGAGTTTTGCCCGCCCGGGACATGGGCGGGTGACGACGGTGCGGCGGTTGAATGCGTGCGCCGTCCGATCTCGCGGGCCGCGGGTGGTGATCGGGGTGGAGGGGAACGGTTTTTTGTGGAACATGGTGAGGATCATCGCGGGGACGCTCGTGGATGTGGGGATGGGAAAACTCAAGGCGGAGTCGATGCCGGACATCCTTGCGGCGAAGGATCGTCGCGCCGGCGGAGGGACGGCGCCGCCGGAGGGGTTGTATTTGCAGTGGATTCGATTTCGGGCGGAGGATGAAGGGGAGAATGTCCGGTAAAAAATTTCGAAGGGGACATCTTGAAATTGGAGGGGTTCGAATGGAAGATGGAGGCGCTCGCGGAGGATGATGAGGAGTCATCGCGGGCGCATTTCACCGGCCGATAATGTGGAATTTTCGGGCGGATAATGCAGATTGAACGTCGATCAATGGACTGGTCGATAGAGCCGATGGCACGCATGAAGGCACGGGCGCGACAGGCGGCGGGCGTTTCGCTGAAAGTCGTCACTCCGGTGTTTTCCACCTTCATGCCGACGCCATTGGACTTCCCAAGGAAGGGCCATCATGGACAGCTTCATCATTCAGGGCGGGACTCGGCTTCAAGGGACAATCGAAATTTCCGGCAGCAAGAACAGCGCCTTGCCGATCCTGGCGGCGTGCCTGCTCGCCGAGGGGAAGACGACACTGCATGGTGTGCCGCGATTGAGCGACATTGACTCGATGGGGAAGTTGATCGGGGAGCTTGGGTGCCATGTCTATCGGCATGAGGGGAAGGAATCGGGGGGCGGCCGTCCGTCATTGAACGGGCCGCTGGATATCGAGGTGACCGACGAGCGGCAGTGCGAGGCGCGGTACGACATTGTCAAGACGATGCGGGCGAGCATCTGTGTGCTCGGGCCGCTGCTCGCGAAGCGGAAGAAGGCGGTGGTGTCGATTCCCGGGGGGTGTGCGATCGGGGATCGGCCGGTTGATTTGCATGTGCGGGGTCTTCAGAAGATGGGGGCGACGTTCCGGACGGAAAACGGCAACATCGTTGGGGAGGTGCGTGGACGGTTGAAAGGGTGCCGGATGTACCTGGGCGGGGCGCAAGGGCCGACGGTGCTGGGGACGATCAACGTGATGTGCGCCGCGGCGCTGGGGGAGGGGGAGACGGTGTTGGTGGGATCGGCGTGCGAGCCGGAGGTGGTGGATTGCGCCGAGATGCTGATCAAGATGGGGGCGCGGATCGAGGGGCACGGCACGCCGCAGATGCGGATCGAGGGGGTGGATCGACTGGGCGGGTGCGAGCATCGGGTCATCCCCGACCGCATTGAATGCGGGACGTTCATGATCGCTGCGGCGATCACCAACGGGGAGCTGGAGCTGAAGCACTGCAACATGGACCACCTGATCGCGGTGACGGATCGGCTGGAGGAGGTGGGAGTGCACGTCACGCGGGAGAATGGAACGATGCGGGTGTCGGCGTCGGGTCGCCCCAGGCCGGTGGAGATGACGACCCAGCCCTATCCGGGCTTCCCGACCGACCTCCAGGCGCAGCTCATGGCGCTGCTATGCCTTGGCGATGGGATGAGCGTGGTGACGGAGCGAATCTTCCCGGATCGGTTCCTGCATGTGGGTGAATTGAACCGAATGGGGGCGCGGGTTCGGAAGGAGGGGGCGACGGCGGTCGTGCAGGGCGTCAATGAACTGCAGGGCGCGAGCGTGATGGCCAGCGACCTGCGGGCGTCGGCGGCGCTGGTGCTCGCGGGGCTGGTGGCCAAGGGGACGACGCGAATCGACCGGGTGTATCACATCGACCGGGGCTATGAGAAGATTGAGCAGAAGCTGATGGCGGTGGGGGCGCGGATCGAGCGAGTCTCGGAACGGTGAAGCCAATTTCGATTTTTGATTTTTGATTGAAGATGGAAGGCCCGCGGATTGTTGCGGGCCTTTTCCATGGGATGGCGGAGAAGGCGGGGCAAGTGCGAATCCATCCGAAAAGCATGAGATTTCAATGGGTCCGCATTGCGCGCCATACTATAGGACGCGCGCGAGTATTCACGTCCTTATGCTGTTAGAACCGATTTTATTTGCACGTCCCTTGGGGTTGGCTTATGCTGCCGCCACACGGACGGGAGGAGCCTCGATGAGCGGGCCAGGGGACGGGCGGGATGGGCCTGATGCTCAGGGGTGGATGAGGTGTCGCCGGCGGGTTTTCGCGGGCGCAAGTGCATCGGTTTCAGGTGGATTTGCATGGTCGATCAGGTATTGCCCCCGGATTGTCAATGGCTTTGCCCTGTTGTGAACGGTCCTAAACATTCGTTCTTGTGCCCTCGCGCCGGTACAGTCGCAGCCACTGTGACTGTGGATGATCCGAAACCGGATCTTTTTCGTGCCGTGATCGAGTGAACAAGAGTTGTCACCCTTGACGCGCATCAAGTTCTCGTAGGAGGAACGCCGTGTTCTTCAATCGCCTTGGCTCGAAGTCGTGTGAATGCTCGAAGATGACTCATGAAGGCGTCCGCCGATATGGCCGACGCCCCTGGGCGATGCTCAGCCTTGCGGCGCTGCTGGCGGTGCCGGCGACGCTGCTGCCCGCGCAGGATTCTCCCGCCGGGTCCGCGGCGACCACCGCCAGGCCCGCAGCCGCCCCGGCGGACAACGCCGCCTTGCTCAAGAAGGGCGTCCAGGAATATCAGAACAATCAATATGAGGAAGCGGTCGCCACGCTGAAGCAGGTCAAGGCGGATTCGCTGTCGGCGTCGGACAAGCGAACTCTGAGCGACACCCTCGCAAAGGCCGAGCCAGCCGCGGCGCAACGCCAGGCGGCGCGAGCGGAGTTTCAAAAGGGGCAGGATGCGCTGAAGGCCAAAAAGCCCGGCGAGGCGATCGCCCACTATGAAAAGGCGGCGGAGAACAAGTTCGCCGACAAGGGGACCGCCAGCAAGGCGCGCGAGCAGATCGCGCTGGCACAGGACCTTCAAAAGCAGGAGTCGGGCAACCTCAAGGCGCTGTACACCCAGGCGGTGAAGGAAGAGGACACCGGGCATCTGAGCGAGGCACGGGCCAAGTTCGTGACGCTGGCGGCGGCGGGATACAAGACGGGCTTGTTCGAGAAGAGCCCGCAGGACTTCGTCAAGGACATTGATCGCAAGCTGGCGGAGACCGCGGCGGCCGCCAGCGAGCAAAACGCCAAGGCGTCGTACGACAAGGCGAAATCGGAATACAACAAGGGGGATTGGATCGCCGCCCGGCGTAATTTTGAAGCGGCGAAAAAGGCGGGATACAAGCCGGGGCTTTTTGAAGACAGCCCCGAGACGTATCTGGCGCGGATGGACCGTAAAGAGCAGGCCGACGCCGCCAAACATCAGCAGGAAATCGCCCGCCAGCGCCAGGCGGAAGCGGACAAGACCCGCATCGCCCAGGCGAATGTGATGGTCGCCAAAGAGCGAAGCGAGCAGACCAAGGCACAGCAGGTTCTGGATCAGCACGCGGCGGCCAATCCCCAGGCGTCCAATACCGCCGGCGCCAAGGCACCGGCGGGCACGGCGGTTGTCACGGTTGCGGCAACCGACAGCAAGACCGCTCCCGCGGCACAGCCGAAGGCGGCCTCGACCGCGGCTCAACCGGCGGCAGCTCCGGCAAAAACGGCGTCGGTCAACGCAGCGCCGGTGGACAGCGCGACGGCGGCGGCCAATGCGGCGCTCGACCGCGCCGCCAACATGGATCAAATCCGCAAGCAGCAGGCGCAGTACGAGGCGCAAAGCCTTGTGCAGCAGGCCCGCGATGCGCAGGCGGCGGGGCAGAATGACACCGCCCTCAAGCTGTACATCCAGGCGGCCGACCTTGATCCCAGCAACGAGCAGGCGCAGGCCGGTCGGCGCGAGTTGATGTCGATCACCGGCCGGGCAACGGCGCCAACCCCGCAGTTGTCAGAACGCGCCCAGGAGATCAAGGTTCAGCGGCAGGCGATTCAATACAGCTTCCGTCAGTCGATCGATGCGGCGCAGAAGGCGATCGCGGACCAGAATTTCGGCGAAGCGAAGAACCAGATCAACTCGGCCCGTCTGGCGGCGGCGCGCAACCCGCAGGTGTTCAGCGAGCAGGAAATCCGCGAGTTTGATGCCCAGATTGACAACACCAACCTGGCGCTCCAGCGGGCGACGCAGGAGTCGCAGGCCAAGGAGAAGCAGGCGGCGGCGGAAGCGGCGGCCAAACGCGCCGGGGAGCTGGACCGCGAATCGGCCAAGCGTCGGCAGGACAGCGTTGCGGCGCTGGTCCGCGAGTCGATGCGGCTGGTTCAGGAAGCCAAGTACACCGCGGCGCTTGGCGTGATCGATCAGATCCTCGTGCTCGATCCCAACAACGATTACGCGCTGGGAACCCGGCCGCTGGTTCAGGACAAGAGCAACTTCCAGGAGCAGCGCCGTTTCCGCGAGGAGTTCGATCAGCAGATGACCCGGCAGCTCAATGCCGCCGAGGAACGGAAGATTCCGTACGACGACATCTACCGCTACCCGGCCAACTGGCCTGACATTGTCGAGACGCGGGAAAAGAGCGTCAAGGAAGAGCAGGGGTTGAAGGATGTGGATCAGGTCGTTCAGGCGCAGCTCGATCGCCGGTTGCCGGAGGTGCGGTTTGACGGCGTGGCGCTGACCGACGTGATCGACTTCATGCGGGACATCACCGGCGCCAACATCTTCGTCAATTGGCGGGCGCTGGAGGCGGCGGGCGTGGATAAGAACGCCCCGGTCACGGCCCGCTTGCGGGATGTGAAGTTCAGCAAGGCGCTGAGCACCATCCTGCAGGATGTCGGCGGTACGACGGCCCGGCTGACGTACACGATTGATGAAGGCGTCATCACGATTTCGACGGCTGAGGATTTGAGCAAGAACGTCGTCACGCGGGTGTATGACATCCGCGACGTGCTGATCGACGTGCCGGATTTCGATAATGCCCCGGATTTCAACCTGTCGGACATCAGCAACCAGGGGAACAACGGCAACAACGGCGGCAATGGCGGCGGCGGGGGCGGCGGAAACAACCAGGGGCTCTTCGGCGGCCAGCAGAATCAAGGCCAGAACCAGGAGCAGGCCGGGCAGAGCCGACAGGAGCGGATCGACCAGATCATCAAGCTCATTCAGGACACCGTCGCCAGCGACAGTTGGAAGGATAACGGCGGCACGGTTGGTTCGGTCCGCGAATTGTCCGGCCAGTTGATCGTCACTCAGACGCCGGAAAACCAGCTTGCCCTGCGGGGGCTTCTGGAGCAATTGCGTGAGACCCGCGCGATCCAGGTGACCATCGAAACACGGTTCTTGACCGTGCAGCGCAACTTCCTTGAGGACATTGGGCTCGATTTCGACTTCAGCTTCAACAATCTGGGCAAAGTCAGCTCTTCGATCGGACCGATTCAGATTTCCCAGAACTCCGCGGATTTCACGGCAAGCCCAACGACGCCGGCGCCAGGCAGCCTGGGCGGCACCGTGCAGCCGTCGTTGCAGACCAATTCGTTCTCTTACGGATCGGGCGGTGCCGGTGGGTTGGGCGCCGGGACCTTCCTCGACGACTTCCAGGCGAGCTTCCTGATCCGGGCGACGCAGGCGTCGAGCACCTCGACGATCCTGACTTCGCCGCGGGTGACGCTGTTCAACGGCCAGCGGGCTTATGTCCTCGTGGCGACGCAGACGGCGTACGTCAGCGACCTGACGCCGGTCGTCGGCAGCGGAGCGGTGGCGTTTGATCCGACGATCAGCACCGTGCAGAGCGGTGTGAAGCTGGACGTGCAGGCGACGGTCAGCTCCGATCGCAAGTATGTGACACTGACGCTTCAGCCGCAGTTGGCGAACCTGATCGCGCTCCTGTCGTTCCAGTTCCAGACCGTCACCCCCGTCGCCGGCGGCGGTACCAATCCGGGCATCCCCGGCGGCACCGGCGGCAACATCATCAGCACTGGCAGCACCACGACCGCTGGCAACGGCATCGTGCAGCAGCCAATCCTTCAGATCACCGAAGTCCGGACGACCGTCAGCGTCCCCGATGGCGGCACGCTGCTGCTCGGCGGCCAGACCATCGCCGGAGAGGTCGAGAAGGAAGCGGGCGTTCCGGTCCTGTCCAAGATTCCGTTCCTCAAGCGTCTGTTCACCAACCGCTCGACCGCCAAGGATGACCAGGTCCTGCTGATCCTCGTCAAGCCGACGATCATCATCCAGCGCGAGGAAGAGCAGCGCCAGTTCCCGCTTCTGAGCAGCAAGGTGGGGAGCTAAGAGCAGGTGCAGGGTAAGAGGCTGGCGGCGGCCAGGCGGAGCAATCCGGGTCGCTGGGTAGAAATATCGGCTTGGGCTCCTTGCATCGGCCGGTCCGATCCCTACAATGGCCCGACTTGAAGTTTGGGATCAACGAAGCGAGATGAGAGGTAAGTTCAATGCCACGCGTATGTTATTTCACGGGTAAGAAGACCACATTCGGGAAACAGCTCACCCACCGGGGCAAGGCCAAGTACCTGGGCGGCGTCGGCACGAAGATCACCGGCATCACCGCGCGGAAGTTCAAGCCGAATATTCAGAAGGTTCGGGCGCTGGTTGATGGGCGGATCGTCCGGATTAAGGTGAGCGCCAAGGCGCTGCGCAACGGGCTGGTCGTCAAGCCGGTTCGTCGCAAGTATGTCAAGCCGGAGGCTTCGCCGGGCACGCAGGCGGCGTGAATCGCCTTTCCATGAAGATCAAAACGAGCCCCGGCCGGGAATTCGGCCGGGGCATTTTTAATTTTCGATTTTCGATTTTTTATTTTCGATTGATCGGTCGCGGAGGCGACCCGCTCTTTTCAATCAAAAATCAACAATCAAAAATCGAAAATCTGAAAATCCCTTCTCGCGTCGCCGTTCTTGAGGCGGCCACCCCAATGCGGTACAAGGGCGAATCAATATGGCCAGGGAAAAAATCACCATTGAGCAGGTTCGACATGTGGCGCAGTTGTCGCGGCTGGCGCTGACGGATGCGGAACTGGTCACGCTCGGCGGGCAACTGGAATCGATTCTCGGTTACGTCGCCAAGCTCGGCGAGCTGGATGTGGCCGGGGTCGAGCCGATGGCCCATGCGCTGCCGTTGCATAATGTGCTTCGCGAAGACGTCGTCGAGCCTTCGCTGCCGCTGGAAAAGGTGTTGGAGAACGCCCCGCAAACGGACGGCCCGTTTTTCGCGGTCCCCAAGGTGCTCGGCGGCGAGGAAGATTCGGCGGGGTGAGAAGGGATTTTCGATTTTTGATTTTGGATTTTGGATTGGAATCAAAAATCAAAAATCAAAAATCAAAAATCGAAAATCGAAAATGATCGAATCCCGTCAACGAAACCGTGCCGGCCGCTCATTCATTCAGGACACACATGCTTTCATTTGACACATTGCTCGGCGCTCGGGATGCGGTTGCCAACAAGCGGATTTCAGCCGAGGAGTTGACCCGCCAGGCGCTCGCGCGGATCGAGAAGGTGGAACCGGCGATCCTGGCGTTCAACAGCACCTGGCCTCAACGGGCGATGGAGCGGGCGCGTGACGTGGATGCCGGACGGGTGACGGGTCCGCTGGCGGGCGTGCCGATCGCCATCAAGGACAACCTTTGCACCAGCCACGGCACGACGACCTGTTCGTCGCGGATGCTGGAGAACTTTCATGCGCCTTACGATGCCACGGTGGTGCAAAAGCTGGAGGCGGCCGGGGCGGTCATCGTCGGGAAAACGAATCTCGACGAGTTTGCGATGGGATCCTCGACGGAAAACAGCGCGTTCAAGACGACGCGGAATCCATGGGATCTGGATCGCGTTCCGGGGGGGTCGTCCGGCGGGGCGGCGGCGTCACTGGCGTCGGGCATGTGCTGCGCGTCGGTGGGGAGCGACACCGGTGGCTCGATCCGCCAGCCGGCCGCGCTGTGCGGCGTGGTGGGGTTGAAGCCGACGTACGGACTGGTCAGCCGGTATGGGCTGGTCGCGTTCGCATCATCACTCGATCAGATCGGCCCGTTCACGTGGACGGTGGAGGATGCGGCGCTTTTGCTCAATGTGCTGGCGGGGCATGATGCGAAGGACTCGACGAGCTTCCCGCGCCAGCCGGTGGATTATCTGGCCGACCTGGACCGGCCGCTGGAGAACCTGCGGATCGGGATTGCCAGGGAATACAACGTGCCGGGAATGGATCCGGAGGTTCGGTCGGCCGTGGATGAGGCGATGAAGGTGTACCAGAAGCTGGGGGCGAAGCTGGTCGATGTGTCCCTGCCCCACACGGAGTATGGCATCGCCGCGTATTACGTCATCGCGCCATGCGAGGCGTCGAGCAATCTGTCCCGCTACGACGGGGTACACTATGGACATCGAACCAGGGAGCCGGTCAAGGACATCGTTGAGCTGATGAGCAGGAGTCGGGAGGAGGGATTTGGCGATGAGGTCAAGCGGCGGATCATGATCGGCGCTTATGCCCTGTCCAGCGGATATTACGACGCCTATTACATCCGGGCGCTGCAGGCGCGAACGTTGATCAAGCGGGATTTTGACGCGGCGTTTGAGTCGTGCGATGTCATCCTCAGCCCCACGACTCCGACGCCGGCGTTCAAGCGCGGCGAAAAAACCGGCGACCCGCTCGAGATGTACCTGTGCGATGTGTTCACCGTGACCTGCAACATCGCCGGCATCGCCGGGATCAGCGTGCCGTGCGGTTTCACAACCGGCGCCAAACCGCTCCCGATCGGCATGCAACTGCTCGGCCCGACCTTTGGCGAACCCACGCTCCTCCGAGCCGCGCTGATGTATGAGAAGGAAGCCCAGTGGGCTTCCCGTCGGCCGACGCTGTAATGCGCATCAGGCGTGATTCTCGTGCCGTCGTAAATCCCACCCCCTCCCCCGGTACTCCGGG
>CAYTAP010000052.1:22122-24889 GCA_964435775.1 uncultured Tepidisphaeraceae bacterium | reverse complement strand
CGGCCGGCTTGATGTGCTCGTCAACAACGCCGGCGTCGCGCCCGAGGTTCGCGCGGAGATCCTCGACGCCACGCCCGCGAGCTTTGACCGTCTCATCTCGATCAATCTTCGCGGGCCCTATTTCCTCACGCAGGCTGTTGCCCAATGGATGATCCGCCAGCGCCAGGCCGACGCGGCTTTTCGCGGCTGCATCATCAACGTCTCCTCGGTCAGCGCAAGCGTCGCCAGCGTCAATCGCGGGGACTATTGCATCAGCAAGGCCGGCGTTGCGATGGCCAGCCAGCTCTGGGCGGCGCGACTCGCGGAGTTCGGGATCAACGTCTATGAGGTTCGCCCCGGCATCATCGCCACCGACATGACCGCCGGCGTGAAGGAGAAGTATGATGCGTTGATCGCCGGCGGGTTGACCGTGCAAAAGCGTTGGGGCACGCCGGAGGATGTCGGGCGGGCCGTCGCCATGCTGGCCGAGGGCCGACTTCCTTATTCCACCGGCCAGGTGATTCATGTGGACGGCGGAATGACGTTGCCTCGGTTATGACTGGAGTCTTTTCAAGCGGGATGCAGCGACATTGACGGGTTCAATTGGAGGGCGTCGCTCCTGCGACGCCACTCGTCGGTGGGTACGGCGGCGGGGGACCGCCGCCCTCCAACCGCTATGAATGACATGAAAATGCCCTAAAGAACAAGGAACTTGCGATGTCGCAAATCATGACGCAGTTGGGCAAGCATGGAATCGTCCCCGTCGTCGCCATCGATGACGCCGCCGACGCCGGCCATCTCGGCGACGCCCTCGTGCGCGGCGGCCTGGGCGTCGTTGAAATCACCTTTCGCACACCCGCCGCCGAAGAGGCCATCCGCACACTCGCCAAGCGCGAGGATATGCTCATCGGCGCGGGGACCGTGTTGAACATTCAAACCGCCGGGCGCGCCCGCGACGCCGGCGCGCGTTTCATCGTTTCTCCGGGATTCAATCCCAAAGTCGTCGAATGGTGCATTCAAAACGAGATGCCCATCATCCCCGGCGTCGCCACGGCCACCGAAATCGAAATGGCGCTTGAGCACGATCTGAAGCTCGTCAAGTTCTTTCCCGCCGAGGCGGTGGGGGGGATCAAGACCCTCAAGGCCCTGGCCGCGCCTTATTCCATGATCCGCTTCATGCCCACCGGCGGCATCACCCCGGGCAATCTTCCCGATTACCTCGCGCTCAAGCCGGTCGTCGCCTGCGGAGGGAGCTGGATGGTCGCCAAAGAGCTTCTGGCCGAACGCCAGTGGGATCGGATCACCGAATCAACCCGCGAAGCGGTGGACATTGTGCGGCAATTGCGGAAATTGTAGTCGATATTCGATCCATCCGCGCTACGATGGGTCGGGACAGCGCGCGGGGATGACAACGGAGCGAAAGTCATGGCACAGGCAAATGTGGACCCCGGTGAGCTGCGGCGTTTCGCCCAGGACCTCAACCGATTCAACAACGAACTCGAAGGCCTCGTCGGCGGCCTGCACGGTCGATTGCGCCATCTCGAAAGCACCTGGCGCGATCAGGAGCAGCGCAAGTTCACCGAAGCCTTCGAGCAAACCGCCAAGAGCCTCGGCGGGTTTTTGGAAGCCTCGCGCCAGCACGCCGCCTTCCTCCAGAAAAAGGCCGCCGTCGTTGAGGAGTATTTGAAGCAGAGGTGAGGCGGAAGTGGGCAGTGGGCAGTGAAAATGGAAAACAGAACATCGAACATCGATCAGCGAACATCCAACGTCGAAGGATGCGTTGGATGTTGGATGTTCGATGTTGACTGTTCGATGTTCGATTTTTCTCCGCGTGCTCTCTTCGAGCCTCAGAGCCGAAGGCCTCGCCACTGCGGTGACATTATTTCTTCTGACCGCTGACAACTGACCACTGACCACGGACCACGACCATGCCCCAAGGCGCCAAAGTAGATTCCATCGACGCTCTCAAGAGCCTCAAGATCGCGCTCTGGAAATTCGCGGAGGCCACCGATGTCGCCCTCGGCGACGCCGAAGCCGAGTTGCAGCGCATCCTCGCGTGGCTGGAGACCGAACAGACCACCCACTGGCAAAACCAGATTCGCAAGCGCCATGAAGTGGTCGAGAAGGCGAAGGAGGCCGTTCGGATGAAACGGGCGTACAAGGACTCCAGCGGCAAGCCGCAGTCGGCGGCCGAGGAGGAAAAGCAGCTTCGTCTCGCGCAGCAGCGCGAGGAGGAGGCGATTCATAAAAATGCCCTCGTCCGCCGCTCCATTCCGATGCTTCAAAAGGAGATTCAAGCCTACAAGGGAGGCGTCCAGCGCCTCGCCACGGCCGTCCAGCAGGACCTCCCCGCCGCCGCCGGCGAGTTGGAAACGATGATCGGGCAACTGGAGCAGTATCTCTCCATCGCTCCCGCCGCCGTCAGTTCCGCCGCATCCACGTCGTCGGAATCCGCCGCATCATCGGATGCATCCGAAGCCGTCGAATCGATGGCCCGAGGCCGCCAGGGCGAGGACGCGCCGCGGGAACAGCCGCCGCAAGCATCATCGGAAAATGAGGACGCGTCTCCATCCAAGGATGCGCCTGAGCGGTAAAAAACATTCACCAGGAGTCGATCATGGGCATCTACGAAGGGCGGGGCCAACTCGCCAAGGCGAGCAAGGATTTGATGCTCCGCTGGAATGAAGCGAGGATGTCATGGCATGATGCGCGAAGCCATGAAATGGAGGAAAAGTTCTTCGAACCGCTGCAAGCCGACCTCCGCCGCGCCGGCGGCCACCCAGTGACC
>CAYTAP010000052.1:0-22112 GCA_964435775.1 uncultured Tepidisphaeraceae bacterium | reverse complement strand
ACGCCTTCGACCGCGTCGCGGCGATCGTCTCCCAGATTCGTCGCGATTGCCAGTGAATGCGCCGCACGAAGGCCTTGAAGCTATGATCCCACCATGAAGTCGGGTACCAGTAACGGCATGCAAACCGAATCCACCGCGCCAAGCGCCTCTGAGAACCCGGACGCCGGGGGGAAGCGCGACCAAGCCAACCGTGATTTTCAGCGCGACGCCCTTCGTCGTCTTGTGGAACTCTCTTCCGCATCCAGCAAAGCCGAATCCACGATCGAGCAAGAACATGACCAGGCCGTTGCCGACGCCTTGGCAAGTCGCCAGGCCGATGAACGTGCCATTGCCGAGCATCACCAGAGCGAAGAGGCGCGTCTTCGCCGAACCTATGACCAGCACGCCGCCCACACCGCCTCCCGTCAGCAGGCCGATCGCAAGGCGCTGAAGAAATCCGATGAGACCCAGCACCGCCGGCTCGATCATGAGCGTGATTCCGTCGCGCGGCATGTCAAAAAGGAATACGACCAACTCGCGTGGCTGGCCGAGAGCGTTCACGATGTCACCCTGTCGCAAATCGACAAGGAATCCAAGCTCGCCGATCAGGAGCTGGCCGCCAATCTCCAAGCCGTTGAGGAGATGGAAACCCGCGCGGCCGAATTGCTCGCCCTCTATGGCCAAAAGCCGCCGGTGGACACGGCCGAGCGACAGCCCCCCGCCCGCGGCAAGGATGCCTCAGCCGCCTATGTGCTTCACCGCGACAGCGCCGCCATGTTGCTGGCCAAGCTTGGCTCGCTTCCCGTGCCGCAGCTCATGGTGGGGGCGCGGCCATACATCGCCGGTCTCGTCATCTGCGTGCTCGCCGCCGGAATCACGCAACTGCTCCGGGGCACGGACCAACTCCAGTTGCGTCCAATGGCGCTCGCGTTCGTCGTCGCCGGCGTCGCATGGACGCTCATCGCCATCGGCCTGCGCATGCTCGCCAACACTCAGATCCGGAGCACCTGGCTCCCCCTGGCCCGCGCGATGCAGTCCGCCCGGCAAACCGCCAAGGCGACGCGCGAACACTCGACCACCGTCCTCATGGATCGACGGGCCGCCGCCGAGGAGCAATACAAAAAGGAATTGAAGGACGCCAAAGCCAAGTTTCAGCCGCTGCTCGATCAAGCCGGCCACACCCGGGAAACCGGCCTGCGGCAACTCGCGCAGGACACCGCCAAACAAACCGCGCTGCTCGACGCCGCCCGCGACAAAGCCAATCATGACGCCCAGGCCAAGCTCGACCAAGGCCTGGAATCGCTCGCCGCGCAACATGAAAGGCAGTTGCGCGACTTTGGCGACAAACACGCGGAGATGGACGCGCAAATTGAAGCGCGTCATGCCGCCGCCCGTACCGCGCTCCAGGACCATTGGCAATCCGAACTGGCCGACATTCAAGCCCCCATGCAACCCGCCGCCGGCGAGAATCAACAAGCCCTGATGCGGTGGGATGAAACCGCGTGGCGCAACTGGACGCCGCCGACGTCCTTCCCGGCGACCGTCCGCTTCGGCGAGTTTCACGTCGATCTCAAGCAGATCACCGATGAAGTCCCCAAAACGCTGACGCTACCGCCGCGGTTTTCCGTTCCGGCCACGCTCGCCTTTCCCCGCCGCGCGTCGTTGCTGTTTCACACCGATCACGCCGGCCGCGCGCAGGCGATCAGCACCTTGCGAATGGTCATGGCCCGCCTTCTCACCCAGGTGCCGCCGGGGCGCGTCCAGTTCACCATCATCGACCCCGTCGGCCTGGGGGAAAACTTCGCCGGTTTCATGCACCTGGCCGATCAGGATGAAGCCCTCGTCGGCAGCCGCATCTGGACCGAAAGCGATCACATTGACCAGCGCCTGGCCAACCTCACCGAGCACATGGAGACGGTGATTCAAAAATATCTCCGCAACGAGTTCGCGACCATCGACGACTACAACGCCCAGGCCGGCGAACTGGCCGAGCCATACCGCTATCTCGTGATTTCCGATTTCCCGGTCGCTTTTCAAGGTGACGCCTTCCGTCGCCTGGCGAGCATCGCCAGCTCGGGCGCCCGCTGCGGCGTCTATACCCTCATCGCCCGCGACACCCGCGTCACCCTTCCCGCCGACGCGCATCTCGAGGAGCTCGAAGCCCACAGCATCAACCTCGTCCGCCAGGGCGATGCGGTCATCTGGAAGGATGAGGTCTTCAAGCAATTTCCCCTGACGCTCGATCCGCCTCCACAGGAACGCGCGCTGACCGAAATCCTCACCAAGGTCGGGCAGGGCGCGCGGGAAGCCAAACGCGTCGAGGTCGCCTTCGCATCGGTGGCCCCGCCGCCGGGGAAGTTCTGGAGCGGCGACAGCAAGTCGGAATTGTCCGTCCCCATCGGGCGACTGGGCGCGACCCGCCTCCAGATGCTCCGTCTCGGCCGGGGCGTCGCCCAGCATGTGCTGATCGCCGGTAAAACCGGCTCGGGCAAATCAACGCTGCTTCATGCGCTGATCACCAACCTGGCGATGTGGTATTCGCCGGATGAAGTCGAGTTTTACCTGGTGGACTTCAAGAAGGGCGTCGAGTTCAAGACCTACGCGACGCACGATCTCCCCCACGCCCGCGCAGTCGCGGTCGAGAGTGACCGCGAGTTTGGCCTCAGCGTCCTGCAGCGCCTCGACGCCGAGCTTGCCCGGCGCGGCGAGCTGTTCCGCGCCATCGGCGCCCAGGACCTCGCCGGCTATCGGCAGGCCACCGGCAAGAAGATGCCTCGAACGCTGCTCATCATCGACGAGTTTCAGGAGTTCTTTTCCGAGGATGACAAGCTCGCGCAGGATGCAACGGTCCTGCTCGACCGCCTCGTCCGCCAGGGACGCGCCTTCGGCATTCACGTTCTTCTCGGATCGCAAACGATCGGCGGATCATCCGGCCTGGCTCGCAGCACGATCGGCCAGATGGCCATCCGCATCGCCCTGCAAACCAGCGAGGCCGATTCCCAGCTCATCCTTGGCGACGCCAACTCCGCCGCCCGTCTGCTCACCCGGCCCGGCGAGGCGATCTACAACGACGCCGGCGGGCTCGTTGAAGGCAACAGCCCATTCCAGATCGCCTGGCTCCCCGATGACGAGCGCGAAGGGTATCTGACAAACATCCATGAGCGCGCCATGAAACGTGGCGACGCCCACGCGCCTCCAATCGTCTTCGAAGGCAATCAACCCGCCGACATCACCAAGAATCATCCGCTGATGGACCTGCTGAAGCCGGGCACGCCCGGCGAGGCAACCTCCGGCCCGCCGACGGCGTGGCTCGGCGAGCCCGTTGCGATCAAAAGCCCCACCGCCATCACTTTCCGCCGTCAGAGCGGCGCCAACGCGCTTCTCGTCGGCCAGCAGGAGGAATCCGCGACCGCGATCTTCGCGTCGATGATGATCAGCCTCGCCGCCCGCCGCGAGGCCTCCCCCTCCCTCTTCTACCTGATGGATGGCACGCCAACCGATTCACCTCTGGCGGGCACATTGGAGGGCGTCGTCGCCGCGCTGCCCCAGGACACCCGCGTGATTGACTACCGCGCCGTCCCCGAGGCGATCAACGAACTCGCTCTGGAACTCGGCCGCCGCCAGGCCGATGAAAACGCCACCCATCCCTCGCTCTACGTTTTCATGTTCGGTCTCCAGCGCTACCGCGCCCTGCGCAAGCAGGAGGAAAGCTTCAGCTTCTCGTCCAGCGATGAGGAAAAGCCCCCGGCCCCCGACAAGCAGTTCGCCGACCTCCTCCGCGAAGGCCCGTCGCTGGGCATTCATGTGATCACCTGGGCCGACACCGTCGCTTCTGTCGAACGCACCCTCGACCGCGCCTCCATGCGCGAGTTCGACAACCGTATCCTCTTCCAGATGAGCGCCAATGATTCCAGCAACTTGATCGACTCTCCGGCCGCCAATAAACTCGGCATGCACCGCGCCCTGGCCTTCAGCGAGGAGCGCGGCGTCATTGAAAAGTTCCGACCCTATGCCCCGCCAACGCCGCAGTGGCTCCAGCGCGTTCATGCGGCGCTGTCGCCGCGCAAGGGCAATTGACGCATCAGGACCATCCATATCATGCGCATCATTTACATCGACATCGACTCCCTTCGTCCTGACCACCTGGGTTGTTACGGCTATCATCGCAACACGAGCCCCAACATCGACGCCCTCGCCGCCGAGGGGGTTCGATTCAACCAGTGCCACACCCCCGACGCGCCGTGCCTTCCGTCGCGCACCGCCTTTTACTCCGGCCGATTCGGCATCCAGAGCGGCGTCGTCGGACACGGTGGAACCGCCGCCCAACCGAAAATCGAAGGCAAATATCGTGGCTTCAGCGACAATTTCGTCCAGCAGGGCCTTGCCCATCAATTGCAGAAGCTCGGCCTGCACACCGCCATGATCTCCCCGTTCGGCCAGCGCCATGCCGCTCACTGGTACTACGCCGGATTCAACGAAATCCACAATTCAGGCGGCGGCGGGGTCGAGTCGGCCGAGGAGGTCCAGCCCCTTGTCGATCAATGGCTCGCCAACAACGCCGAGGGCGATAACTGGTATCTCCACGTCAACTACTGGGATCCTCATACACCGTATCGCGTCCCCATCGAATACGGTGAACCCTTTGTCGATGATCCACTACCCGGTTGGCTCACCGCCGATGTGCTGCGACGCCACAACAAAATGGTCGGCCCGCACTCCTCGATGGAAATCAACATGTATGACGATCGGGAGGATCGCCGCCATCCGCGCCATCTGGGCAAGGTGACGGACATGGCCTCCCTTCGTCGCCATCTCAACGGCTACGACACCGCCATTCGCTATGTGGACGATCAAGTCGGGCGCATCGTCGCGGCGCTCAAGCAGGCCGGGATCTATGACCAAACCGCCATCATCATCTCCGCCGACCACGGGGAGAATCAGGGCGAACTTGGTCTTTACGCCGAGCACGGCACCGCCGATTCCGCCACCTGCCGCGTCCCCATGATCGTCAAATGGCCCGGCGGCCGACGCGGCGCGACCGACGACGCCTTGCGCTACAACCTCGATCTGGCCCCCACGTTGATGGACCTCCTTGGCGGCAGGATTCAACCCCTCTGGGATGGTCAGTCGTATGCCCCGGCGATCACCACCGGCGATTGCCCCGGCCACGAGGACCTCGTCATCAGCCAATGCGCCCACGTCTGTCAGCGCAGTGTCCGCTGGGACAACTGGCTTTACATGCGCACCTACCACGACGGCTTTCACTTATTTCCCCAGGAGATGCTCTTTGACCTCTTGCGCGATCCCCATGAGGAGCATGATCTGGCGACATCGCATCCCGAGCTTTGCCGCGAAGGCGCCTGGCGACTGGCCCGCTGGCACGACGCCCAGATGCAAAAGATGGCACATGTTTTTCCACACGACATGACCGACCCCCTCTGGACCGTCATCGCTGAAGGGGGTCCGCAACACGCCATCCATGAAAAAGGCCGGTCCCCGCTGCCGGCGTACCTTCGTCGTCTCGAAGCGACAGGCCGATCCGACGGCGCCGCCTCCCTTCGCAAAAAATACGCCGATCATCTGTGATCGCCGCATCCGCGCATAAAAAAAACCGGCTTTTGGTGAGAAGTCATCCAAAAGCCGGTGGCGCTTCGTTCCACGAGGCGCGATGCCCAGGGCGGCGTCGAATCCCCTCAAATCCACAGTCGGCGGTTCCGCAACTCACAAACCGGCGGTCGTGTTGGTTTTTCGCGGCGCCGGTTTATGTCCCATAAGGCGCCAACCATGGATTCAAGAGAGAGTTCGATCCACCGCCTTTTAAGCCGCCAAAGGTTGTGTTGAGAGGTACAAGCCCAGCATCCCGCGATCCATGTCATCCATATCCACCAGACGACCCGCCACATCCACTTGGTCATTCTCCGCCGGACTCACGCGGGCGACGGTCATCCAACCCACCCAGTCGCGCTTGGGTTGCACCTGGTCCGTCGAATGATCGATGAACGGGCTGATCCCCGCATAGGTCGGCAGGTTCAAGCGAACGCGAATCTGCTGATCCGGGCGAATGTTCGCCTTGGGCATCCGCACCCGCACCCCGCTTGCCGACAAATCCACCAGCCGACCCAGCGGCCTGGCCGCACGCGGTCCCTCCCACCGATCCACATGCAATTCCTGCTGCTCCAAGTCATGCCGTCGGTGTTCCCGACGATCCGCGCCCTGCTTCTCCACCGAAACCTGAAAGCCGCATTTCATCGAAGGTCGTATCCGCATGGCCGATGCTCCTTATAAGTTACATTGCCTACTTTAACTCTATCGACAACTCTGCCTTTTAACTTTGGTAATTTAGGTAATTTGACGAAAGGGGAGAAACTCACTTTTATCGGACGTTGCCCCGTGTGTCCGATGATCCGATGTCCAAATGAATCCCCCACCCCCACGCGCGGTTAATTGTTTTTCAACCCCACGGTCTTCTTACGGTAGTTACACCTGTGGCGCTCTTGGCTGTCCAGGGGTTATGCCGTACGCAAAAGTGGGTAAGATGCCTTCGAACTCGCCTCACGGGACAACGCATGCACTTGGACAAGTTGAAAAGATGGCAATGGGCGCTGATCGGCGTCATTCTTGGCGCGATCATCGGCGGGATGCGCGGCTACATGGCCGACATGAACCCCGACACCGGCATTGACGAAAGCCTGACCCAGATCGCTTTCGAGCGGGACCTGCTCAAGGAAAACTACAAGCATGAGCGCCCCTTTTTCAAAGACATGGTCATCCGCCAGTGGCGGGGGCGTGAGGTGCTCTTTGGCATCTACTACCTGCCCCGCGTCGAACGCGAAACCGGCCCGGATTCCAAACCCCACTTTGTCACCAAGGTCTATGAGAGGACCTTCCGTTTTCTTCCCGACGAGCCGTACAAACCCACCCATCGCTTCCCCGGCATCAGCGGCTCCAACCTCACCCTCCGCGGCTTTCTCGATCAAGTCATTAAGGACAACCCCGATGCCCACATCAGCTACGCCAATGCCTGGTGGTATCAGCCGGGCATGCAGCTCAAACTCTGGACGGCCGGCGGCCTGATCGTCGGGTGGCTGATCTGGCCTTCAATCGTCAACCTGATCACCTTCGGCAGCTTGTTCCGTCCCAAGGAGCCCAAGGAAGAGCGCGCTTCGGCCGCCCATTCCAAGGCGGCTGCGGCCGCCGCCCCGGCGGTCGTCTCCAATGACGATGTCAACGCGCACATCCAGAGCCTTGAAGCGGAATTGGAAGGTTCGCTCGCCGCACCGTCGCCGTCCGAGGGTGGGGAAGATGCTTCCGCGCCCGCCATTCGTCCGCTCACTGCCACCTCATCCGACACCCCGCCTCCCGCCAATGCCGAACCGCAAGCCCCCCGCGAGTACGCCGGCGAGTTTTATCCCGTTGCCCGCCCCGGCGGCGAAGACGGTGACGCACATCACGGCAAAACCTCCGATTCGCCGCCCCGCGATCAATAAAGCCCGTCTGCCGTTCAGTGTTGCGCCAACACTCCACCTGTATCGGATGCGCAGCGCGTTCCGGTGATGTTGGGGTCAACATTCGCGAACCGCTCCTTGACATGTGGGGTATACTACGGCGTATCAAAAATGAAGGAGTCGCCGATGAGCCGAAAGAAAGAGCAACCGTCCATGAGCTACCCCGTCTTCTACGGCCAGTTGGAGGCTGGTGATCCAGGGTATGACCACGGGTATCGCTATATGCTCGAACAAGTGGACGGGGACCGACATTTCTTCCGCACCCGGGATGGCGTTCACGGCAGCGACCGATTTGCGGCCATTCACAGCATGCAGCCGATCACCCCCGAGGAATTCCAACAATTGCGAGACGCGCATGCCGCCCACGAGGGCGAGGGTTCCGACGACGATTGACCCATGCTGCCATTCCCGCCGTCATTGCCGTCACAACCCCACCGCGCGCCCACTCTTCCAATCCAAAATCAAAAGTCAAAAATCGAAAATTTCTCCCCCTTCCAACCTTGCACCCCGATCCGTGTCTATCTGAACGAATGAGCCTGCCGGTCGGCCGCTGGAACGGCCTTCCGGATCAACGGTGGCGATTCAACGCCTCCGAGGTTCATGATCGGTGCGGCGATTGTCGTCGCATCCGCTCTCGGAAAGGTGCAAGCCATGAGGAACGTCAACCATTCAGTGCGTGCGATACTGCTCTCGGCGGCCGTCGGCGCGGGATTTGTCCTCGCGTCCACGCTCACTCCGGCGCCGGCCAGTGCCGGCGTGAACATCGACATCAATCTTCGCCTGCCGGGCGATCGCCGCGTTCCGCCGCCGATCTATGGTCCGCAACCCGTCGAGCGCGTCTGGGTCGAGCCGGTTTACCAAACGACCTATGACCGCGTCTGGGCCGAGCCGGTCTACCAGACGGTCACCAACCGCGTGTGGGTCGAACCGGTCTATCAGACCGTCAACGATGCCGTGTGGATTCCCGATCGCTATGAAGACCGCCAGGTTGTGCAATACAGCCGGGGGCGGCGAGTCATCGTCACCCAGCGATTCCTCGTTGAACCGGCTCATCAAGCCGTCGTTCCCCGCCAGGTGCTTGTTACACCAGGCTCGTGGCAGGATGTGACCACCCAGCAATTGGTTGGCGCTGGCGGGTGGCAAAACATCCCCCGCCAGGTACTCGTCGCGCCCGGCCACTGGGAATATGTCGCCGTCCCCGTCGCCCCCCCCGTGGTCATTCAACCACCCCGCGAGCCGCGCTGGCAGCCCCGTGACGCATCCGCCCGACAAGTGGATGTGGATTTCCGCTGGCGTTCGGATCGCCGCAGATGAAGGTTCGGCGCGGACATCAATGAAAGTGCCCACCTGCATCGGCAACGAGCCGGAAGCATGGCGGGCGGGTTATCGCATCAAATGGATGGGGTTCGAAATCGTCGCACCAGTGTCAGGCACGCCGCAAGGAGCGCCAAATATGGCACCAGCAGCATGAACCCATGGACGCCGGCGATATACGCCAGGGGCAAAAAACGAAGCGATTTCATTCCCCGACGTTATAGCACATCCCGCGCCTCAAAAGCTTTAATCAAAGTGTTTCATGCCACCTTCCATCGAGCGCGCCAGCCGAAACATGGGCAAGATATGACGTTTGCGCGTGCGCGGTTCAATCGAGCGGTCCCTTCAGCACCCGGAGGCTCATTTCGCTCGTCGTTCCGTCCCCTTATACACCTCATCCACCGTCGTCTGCATCGTATGCACCGCGTTCGCCGGTGACTTGGCTTGCTCAATCGATCCGTTGACATGAATCTGGAGCAGTTCCTGCTTCATTCCCTTGAACAAATCTGAAAGGAACGGAACCTTCAACCCGTTGAGGCTGTCGGTCACGAAGGTGAGGTTCACTTTCTTCGTATTAAAATCGAGATGACCCGTTCCCTGCATGGTCATCGTGTTGGAGCGCATGTCGATTTGTTCGAACGTCACCCGGTTGCCTTCGATGCTGTAGCTGGCCGACGCCTCGTTGAACGGGCTGCTGATCGGCAGCGACAGGTTGGTGATCTGCAGCAACCCGAGCATGAGTGGAATCCGGTACATCTCCTTGCCCGATGCCGTGACATCCCCGCGCCCCCGACGCGACGCCGGATCCGCCCAGTTGCCTTCCATCGCCAAACTCGCACTGACCTGCCCGCGGATGTTGTGATCGGATTGCGGCGCCAGCTTCGCGGCATCCGCGTGGCGCAGCGCGATCGAGATCGCATATTGCGACTGCCCCGTTTGCGGAAACGTCAGATCGACCTGCCCGGCCAATTCTCCCCCGGCCAGGCTCGCCTGCACGCCCGACAACTGCATCTCATCCTCGCCGGCCGGCTTGATCAAACCGGCGCGGAAGTTCTTGAGCGGCTGATCCGCCAGCGCCAGCGACGGAAAGTCGAGCTTGCCGTTGAGCGCCGAGAGCTTCCCATCCCGGATCGCGCCCGCGAGGTCCGCGCCCCCATTCACATCCGTGAACGTCACCCCCGCTTCCAGCGAGGCGTTGGTCAACTGCAGATGCCCAACGAAATCCACATCCGGATCATCGGTGGTCGGTTTGGCGTCCGCGCCGTCCTGGGCGCTCTTGGATTCATCCACGCGATACAACAGCTTTGAGAATTGAAACGAGGTGGTCCCCTTCAGTTTCAACGCATCGACCAGCGCCCGCAGGTTCGTCGGCAACGCGCGAAGGAACTCAGCGTCGATCGGCGCGTTCTCCGCGCCCAGTTTCAGATTCCACGCCGTCTTGTCGCCCGTCGTGCCTTCCCCCGCCACCGCGATCCGCGCCTCCCCATGCCGCGCTGTCATCTCCTGAAGCAGCACGATGTCCGGCCGGATGACGATCGCTCCCGTCACATCATCAAGCCGGTACGGAATCGTCCGCGGCGTGACGCTCAAATGCCTCGGCCGAAGGGTTAGCTCAAACGGCATCGCCGCAGTTCCCGGCCGGGTCGCCGCCAGCGCCGCGTTCGGATCAATTGATGTGACCTGCGCCCCCGGCTGGGTCGCGGGCGCATTCGATGGCCCCAGCGGCAGATCGCACGCAAAATCCACATCCAGCGTCCCCTTGGGCGACAACTGATCCCACACCGACCTGCCCCCCTTGGGAAGCAGTTCATACAGCGACGGTTCGAGCAGTAAATCCGTCGCCGACGCCTTCATTGTCAGGCGCGGTGCGCGGTTCAGATGATCCAGCGCCCCGCTGGCGGTGAATGTCGCATCCTCGCGATGTCCGGTGAAGCTCGTCAGCGCCAGCCGGTCCGGCGTCAAGGTCATGCGCGCATCAACCCCCGAAATCGCATACGCCTTGCGCACCGGCCAGATGCCGCCGTTACGCAGGTGGATGTTCATGGTGTATGTGATGTCCGAATCGCCAAAGCCCTGGGTCGATGAGCTTGGCGCGCCCGGCGGAGGGCTTGTCGTTGCAACCGGCGAAGGCTGTGGCGGTTCCTTGCGCGTGACGTGCGCGTCGATGTCCAGCGTGCCGCTGAGCCCCGCCGATTCCACCCATTGCCGCCGCTCGGCCGGGATCGCCGCCACATACTCCGCATCCATCGGCACATTCCGTGCGGTGATCGTCAGATCAGGCGTCAATGGCTGACCCTTGTAAAACGACACGCGCCCATTGACCGCCACCGTACCCCCGTTGCGCTGCATCCTGAAGTTGCGGATGTCCACAAAGTCATCGGTGATGTGCAACTGCCCGTGCGCGTGTCGAAGCGGATACGGAAACAGCTTGAACGCGCCGTTGGCATCCGTCAGGTTCAGGTCAACCGTGAATCGCCACTTGGCGTCCTTGCCCGGTGGACGGATGACGTTGCACACAAAGCCGCCGCCGAAGGTGGGATAATCCCCCTTGCCGCTCGGATCGAACATCGCCACCGCTTCCTGCGCCTCTCGCGGAAATGCGCGATGCAGCGCTGGCTCTGAAACAATCCCATCGGCCTCCACGCGAACATGCACTTCGGTATCACCGACCAGGGGCGCGATCGATGCGTTGATCGTCACCACCTTGTCCTGGTTGGGCCCGCCGGGCACGCCCAGCCCGCGGAGGTTTTGAATGTCGCAGCGATCCTCACCGGTGATCCGGTCCGGGCCAAAGGTGATTCGTCCCGTGGCGTTCCGCAGCGGATAGGGGAACAGATCGAAGACGAACTGTCCGTCAATGATGTTGACCTCGCCGCTCACCTCCACCGGCCCTCCGTTGGGCTCGCGCTTCAATTCCACCCACATCGACGCCGACCCCTGCGGGTGCAGGTGTTCGTAAATCTCACGCACCTCCTGCGGCAGCGCCTGGACAAACCCCGGCGAGGTTGGAATATAAATGTTCTCCGTTTGCAGCGACGACAAACGCAGCCGCACGCCCGCGTCCGGCGAATATCCGTCGATGTGACCGTTGATCTTCAGTGCGTTGGCTTCGATCCGTCCGATCAGGTCCGGGATGTCAATGCCATCCTGCGTGAACACAAACCTGCCGGTGACATCCTCCAGGCCAATGGGCCCGGTCGCCAGGAGCGCCTGCGAGCGATCCACATCCCCATGCAGGTTCAATCCCACCTCGCGCATGAACTGCGCCGTATTCGCAAGCGTCTCCCGTCGGACGCGCTCCGCGCGGCCCATCCATTCCCTGGGGCTGACGCTCAGGCTCACGCCATGCAACGCCGTTTCCACGCGAAAGCGCGCCGCCTCGCCGTTGTGTCCAGGTTCAAAGTCGAGCTCGGGAACATCGACCCGCCCGGTGAGCTGATGCTGCTCCCACCACCGCCGCACCTCCGCCGGCAGCATCGTCCGGATGTCCTTGCTGAACTCGAAGTTGGTCAGGCGGGCGCGGACATCACCGCTGCCCATCATGATCGTCCCCTCGACGCTTGGACCGATCCCCTCCGATTCCCCGCGGCTTTGCAGGCTGAACGCGTACTCATTTCGCGTTGCCGTCGGCGTCAGGCTTCCTTCGATCTGCAGCGATCCAATGGTCTGATAGCGCCCGTCGCTCACCTCGCCCGATTCAATTCGCGCATCGCGCAAAATGATCTGCGGCAGGACCAGCGGCTTGCTCTTTGACGGCTGCGTCCCGGCCGGTCGATTTTTTTGAACGATTTGCTGGTAATTGTGTCGCCCCGTGTCGATGTTCTCACTGAGATAGACGTGCGGGTTGATTGCGACGATCTGCGTCGCCACCAGTTTCCCCTGGAGCATGTCGCGCGGGTCGTACCGGATTAAAAATGTCTGCGCCGAAAAGATGACCGAGTCCGGGCGGCCGGAATGATCGACCCGCACCTTCACATCATCCAGTCGCAATCCCTGAAACAGCGACAGCGTCGCGCCCCCGACCTCCACGGGCGCATGGAGCACCTCCGTCAAATACGATTGCGCCATCTCCCGCACCCGCGCCGAGTCGGTCAGATACCAGTATCCGTAGATCGTACAGAGCAGGATGCACAGCAGGGCGAACATCCCCCATCGACGGAACCGGCTCAGCCGCGGGTTGTATGGATGTCCAGCCCGCCAGGGGCGGTCAAAGAGGTGGTCGGCTTGAGTCGGACGAGGGCGCATGGTGTCGAGTCGTATCAGTTGCCGATGGCGGCCGGTGATCCCGCTTGAACCCGTAAAACAAGGCGGCCAATGCCATCCCCGCCAGAATCGCCATCGGCGGTTCCACGGGGATCCGATACCGCAACGACCCCACCGATAGGGCATGCACCACAGTAAAATATATCGCCGGTAACAGCAGGAATACTTTTGCGGATCGTACGATCCCTCCCCTCGCCGTCGCGACCCATAAACCATACAAAATCAACAGGTCCAACGGCACGCTGTAAAAGAGCCCCACCAAGACATAGCGAAGCTGCCCGCCGTATGCGTCGCTGAGCGGAATCGGGCTCCACGTCCGACCGATTTTCACGATCCCCAGCCACGCCGCCCGTCCCGGGTGTTCCGCGATCCATTTCCAAGCCCGATTCGATAAATACTCCGACCGCTTGATTTCACCATAGTTCGGCGATCCCAGCCAAGGCATCCCGGTTAAAAACGACTGGTCGCTGGCTCCCGTCGCGGAGGGATTAAAGCCATCATACAACGTCACACCGCCATTGGTGGTCGTCCATATCCACTTCCCCAACACATGGTGGTTTCGATACGCCCAGGGGAACAAGACGAGCGCGGTCAGGGCGAGCATCGCCGCGCCCGCCAACGCCGCTCGCCAGCGTGGCATCGACGCTGCCTCCATTGGGTACGCCTTCCTCCCCCGACGGTTCACGCAAACGGCGCCCACGCCCAATAATATCGGTAAAAATAAGGCGGAGGGTCGCACCAATACCGACAATGCGAGCAGAAAACCCCCGGCGAGAAACCGGATATATCCTTCCCCACGAGGCCATGAAGCATGAGCCTTGTTCGTTCGTGACTCGGCCGCGGGTAGGGGCGGCTTCAGCCGCCGCAATGAGTCGAAACGGCGGCTGAAGCCGCCCCTACCACTCATGGAGGGTTGGTGTGTGGCGCTTCTGCACTTACCCCCTCCCCCGGTATTCCGGGGGAGGGCTGGGGAGGGGGTCTTCAAAATGCCCGCCAGCAACACCATCCCCCACGCCAGCATCGCGGTGAAAAGCGTCTCAGACAGAATCAACCCTGAAAAGTAGATCAGAAACGGATTGACCGCGACGATTGCCGCCGCGATCAGGCTTGTTCGCCGGTCCAGCCACCGGCGCGCGAGCAGATAAACCGCCAGTACCGTGAGTGAATCGATCATCGCCTGCGCCGCGCGGGCGATTCGGACATTCGCCCCCAGCGCCGCCAGAAACATCGGGTATCCCGGCGTGCGATAGGCATAAACCATCTCGTTGACCGCCGGCCGGTCATCAAAGAATCGCAACGTGTGATGGCGAAGCAGGTTTTGCGCCAGTTCCAGATATTCCACCTGATCCGGAAGCGTGCGACGATCAAGTGTTCCCGGCTGCCCCAGCCCCCACGCCAGTCGCAACGAGAGCGCGACGAGCAACACCAGAGACAGCGCCAAGCGGTGTGACAACGATCGGGCCAATGATGCAGTTCTCACACCACAACCGTAGCATTGGCGAAGGGGCGTGCCAACCATGCCCAGTCGCTGCGACTGATCCAGACGAACAGGTTCGCGCCACCACGCACCTATGGAAAAATCAACCCCAGCCGCTAGATTGGAGCTTCGTCATCATCACGGAGCGTACTTGGATACAAAAGAGTTTATCAATCCCAACAGTGCCTATCGCGGCGTCGCCCTTTGGATGCTCAATGATCGGCTCGAGCGCGGGGAGATCATCCGGCAGTTGGATGGCATCGCGGCGGCCGGATGGGGCGCGGTGATTACGCGAACCTTCAACGGGCTTCGCACACGCTACCTCGGGCAGGAGTGGATGGATTTGACCGCCGCGATCATTGAGCGGGCCGCGCAGCTTGGTCTGCGCGTCTGGCTTCAGGCCGGTTACATGCCCGGCGCCATTCCCAACCTCGACCTTGCGCGAGCCCTACGCGGTCTGCAAATCCATCCGTCATCGTACGTCCCAGGTTCCGGGCAAACACGACTGATCGGTGACGCGGAAAACGTGTATTGTGAGCATGTTTTCGAAGGGGTCCTTGATCTGCTCAATCCCGATTCGGTGACCGATTATCTGAACCTCGCCTATCGTGATCCGTGGTATTCACGATTCTCCGAGCACTTCGGTAAAACCGTCGAAGCCGTCTGGGTCGATGAGCCGCACTTCCGTCCGCCGCTGCTGCCTTGGTCCGCGCAATTGCCGGGGCATTTTCAGGAACGGTGGGGGTATGACCTGCTCCAGCACATTCCCTCTCTTTTTCGTCCGGTGGGGGATCATCATCAGGTTCGCCATCACTACTGGCGATCCGTTCTTGAAATGTACCTCAAGGGGTATTTCGAGCCTGTCGGCCAGTGGTGCCGCGATCACCATGTGAAGTTCAGCGGGCACTTGATGGGGGAGGACACGCTGCACAGCCAGATCGGCTGGACCGTAGCGACGATGCCCTGTTATGAGGCGATGCAATTGCCGGGGATTGATCACCTGACCAAGAGCCTGAGCTGGCCGACCGGCAAGCCGTTCATCCTCACGCCCAAGCAGGCGTCCAGCGCCGCCAGCCAGCTTGGCAAGACCGAAGTGCTCGCGGAAATGTATGGCGTCAGTTCGCAGGGGATCAGTTTCGCGGACCGCAAGCAAATCGCTTCGTGGATGTTTGCCCTCGGGATCAACTACCGATGCTATCACGGCGCGTTCTATTCCCTGCGCGGGCGGCGGAAGCGGATTTATGTCCCGCACCTCTCCCATCAGCAGCCCTGGTGGCCGGACAATCACCTGATTTCCGATCCGATGGCGCGGCTCTCCTGGGCGCTGCGGCAGGGGCGCTCGATGGCGCGGGTTCTCGTGCTTCACCCCGTCGAGTCGGCCTTTTGCCTGTATGACCCGCTCACGATGGAACGTCCGCATGATCGCATGAGCGCGCCGTCGGAAGCGCACGAGATGGACACGCGACTCGTGACGCTCTGCAACAACCTGCTTGGCATCCAACGTGATTTCGAGCTTGGGGATGAAACCCTCATCGCCAAACACGGCGCGGCGACGCCGGGCGGGTTGCGCATCGGGCAAATGACCTACGGCGTCGTCATCCTGCCTGACCTGCTGACGATTCGTAGAACCACACTTAAATTGCTCGAACAGTTCGTGGCCGGTGGTGGGGCGGTGCTTTCATGCGGTACGTTGCCGACTCGCCTTGATGGGTTTGAAACTCCTGATGCGGCGAGCCGATTGCGGGCGATCATTCGCCCACCCTCTCCGCTCGACAGCGACCCTTCATCGCTTCGCGCCGCGTTGGATGCCGTCGAGCCGCCGTTGGTGCAATTGGCCGTGACGGGCGGCGACGCATCCGATCTACGCGTCCTGGTGCGGCGAGTCGATGAAGGCATCTTGATTTATCTGACCAACATCAGCGCTGCGCGCGCCGTTGCCGGCGACATGACCCTCAGCGCCGTCGGTGCGCTGGAGGAGTGGGATCTTCCCACCGGCCAAACTCATCCCGCGCCCAATCGCCATGGCGCGGATTCCCTGCGGGAGACGATCATTCCGCTTGATCTCCCGCCGCTCGCCAATCGTCTGCTGCTCCTTCGGGACGACCAACCATCGCAAGAGATCAACCCCGCGCCCTGGCGAATGGTAGAGCAAGTACGCTTCGCTGAGGATGAAGCGCGAGTGCAGCGAGACATGCCCAATGCCCTGACACTCGATTTTTGCCGATGGCGAAAGTCCGATGGTGCATGGAGCGAGCCAACGCCGCCGCATTTCGTGCAGAAAATATTGGAGGCGGAAAAATACACCGGGCCGATCTCACTCCAATTTCAGTTTCAGACGGATGTTTCGCTGCCCGGCCTCCAGGTCGGCATCGAGGATGCCGCCGAACATGAAATCCACATCAACGGACATTTTGTGCGATATGAAGGGCTCCCCCCTTACATCGATCAATCCTTCCACCCCGTCGCGATCGGCGATTTCGTGAAGCCGGGACGGAACATCATTGATCTGAAGCGCGAGTTTCGACCCGTTGGCAAGCCAAGCCTCGCGCTGGCGGCGCTGTTCGAGGCGCTGGAAGGGACCGAGCTCGAAGCGATCTATCTCATCGGAGACTTCGCCGTGCGCGGCGAGCGTTCGCCCCTCGAAGCGCCGGCAGGTTGCGTGCGATTCACGCCAAACTTTGTCCTCACGACCGAATCGAAGCGCGTCAGCGGTGATTTGTGCGCGGGCGGATATCCTTTCTACGCCGGCCGGATGCGCTGCGCGCGGACGATCAGCCTGCGCGCCCCGGCCGACGGCGAGCGGGTGATGCTCGTCTTCGACACTCTGCATGCCGCACTCGCGAAAGTGCAGGTGAATGGGAATGACGCGGGCGTGATTCTCTGGCCTTCGTATGAGTTGGACATCACCCCCCACATCGTCGCTGGCGACAACGAAGTTGTTGTCGAGCTGGTCAGCACGCTCCGCAACCTTCTCGGCCCGCACCATCGCGCCAGCGGCGAGCCATCGCACACCTGGCACGTTGCCTTCGACTCTCCCCCCGATCACAACCGCCGCCTGCACCCTGAGGACTCCGACCCCGCCTGGACCGATGACTACCTCATGATCCGCTTCGGCATTCCGGATGGGATGCGGGTGATGTACGAGAAGCAATGACGGGACAATTCGGGACGATAATCGAGCCTCCTTTTTCCAGAGAGTGAAATGACGGACACCACGAAAACGAGCACCACCGATCAGGCGATCTTCAACACCTTTTTCACCCGCGCCCCCGCCCCGGCGCGGATTGGCCTGTTCTGCGTTGGGCTGGACAACTACTGGTCGCAGTTTCCCGCACTTCGTGAGCGATTGCTGGGCTACCACGCTGAACTGGCTGAGCGCCTGCGGGATCGTGGCATTGATGTGATTGATGTGGGCATGAGCGATTCCTCCCGCAAGGCGTTTGAGCTTGGCGATGCGCTGCGGAGCGCGGATGTCGATCTGCTTCTGTGCAACGTCGTCACCTATTCCCCCGCCGCCAATGCGCTGCCCGTGGTTCAGCGCGCCGGTCGGCCGGTTGTGCTCGCCGCGCTGCAGCCCACCAACGCGCTGGACTATGCCCGCGCCAACACCGTCGAACAGCTCGCCAATGACAACATCACCAGCCTCCCGGAAATCTGCTGCGCCCTTCGCCGCGCCGGCCTGGACATCGCCGACGCCATCGTCGGCACGCTGCACAATGACGATCGCGCGATGAATCGCATCGACGAATGGGTTCGTGTCGCCCGCTGTCTCAATACGCTCCGCAACGCCCGCATCGGGCTGATGGGGCATGTGTATGAAGGCATGCTCGACATGAACAGCGACCCCACGATGGCCGACGGCAAGTTCGGCATGCACGTTGAGCATCTGGAGATGGATGATCTTCAGGCGCGGGTCGATCAGATCGCCGCCGGCGCGGTGGATGAGCGGGTCGCCCTCGTGCGCAAGCTGTTTCACTTCCCTCCGCCGGGCAGCGATCCGCTGGCCGGGGAAGTCGATCCGACGGAGCTCGCCTGGGCCGCCCGCGTCTCGCTCGGCATGGAACAGCTCGTTGAAGACTTCGCCCTGAGCGGCCTCGCCTACTACTACCGCGGCCTCGGCGGCAACGCCAATGAGCGCCTTGGCTGCAGCATGATCATCGGCGCGTCGCTCCTCACCGGACGCGGCGTTCCCATCGCCGGCGAGCTTGATCTGAAAAATTGCCTCGCGATGCTCATCATGGATCGCCTGGGCGCCGGCGGTTCATTCGCGGAGTTGCACCCGATCGATTTCAACGGCGATTTCGTCCTCGTCGGCCACGATGGCCCGCATCACGTCGGCATCGCCGAAGGACGTCCAGTTCTTCGCGGCCTGTCCGTTCTTCACGGCAAACGTGGCCGAGGGCCGAGCGTCGAGTTCGCCATCAAACACGGCCCGATCACGCTTCTGGGCATGACGCAAACGCAGGATGGCCGATTCAAGTTTGTCGTCGCCGAAGGCGAATCCCTCCCCGGCATGATCCCCGCGACAGGCAACACGAATACCCGCGTCCAGTTCGCCCCCGATGTCCGCACATTCCTCGAGCGCTGGTCCCTCCAGGGGCCCACCCATCACTTCGCGTTGGGAACAGGCCATCAGGCCGGGGTCATCGAAAAACTCTCCAAGGTTCTCGACATCGAGTTCGTCAACGCGACGCCGTGACATCCACGCCGGGTGGTCAAATCAACAGGCGTTGCCGCTCCGGATTCAGTTCATCATGGCCAGCGGCGTCCGGGGGGATGGGATCATCCAGAAGAGGTTCAACCGCACCCCATCTCCCGCGGGCGTTGGCACGGTGTCGATATTGCGAACCGGCGGATCGGCCGGTACGTCGCTCGATCGCGCTTCGGCGATGGTTGTGGCGATAGCGTCAAACAGGGGATGCTGCGCCGGGTTTGTGAAATACCGCCCTTGATCATTCATGCCCAATGGAAACATCAGCAGCGAGGTGAGGGTTCGAGGAAGCCGCTCGGATTCCAACCAGGCCAGGATCGGGCTATCTGTCGGAAGAAATGCTAGAAAGTCTTCAAGCGTCGGATGAGCGCGATAGACGTAGTGGGTGTCGTTGAGCTTTCGTTTCAAAGCGGCCGGGCCATCGATTCCAAGCGACCAGTCGAACCGCTGCGCCCGTCCGGGCGGGATTTCCGCTGTCCAATGCACATCTTTGTTGATTCGTTTCCCCTGCCGAGACTGCGGAACATGCCCGGTCCCCAGTTGTCGCAGCAGATCCAGAAACGGCAACGGCTGGCCGGTGTCGTCGACGTAACTGAGGTTGAAGTAGGCATCCTCGGCATACCAGCGACCCTCCACCTGCACGAGCGCCACCACATGCGTCAAGAGCAGGCTGTTGCCACAGTCATACGTGACAGCGGGAAACCCCATCGCCTGATACACCTGCGACGCCAGGTAAGCGGTTCCCCCGCACCAGTACCCGCCGTTGTCATCAAACACGCGTTGAAAGTTCTCATCCACCGTGCCCAGGTGAAGTGGATATGCGGCCTCATCGACCAGCAGGGTGCTCGACGCGGCCAGGTCCACCTGCGCATAAACCCATTGGCGGATGGCGCTGACGCGCTCAAAATCAGACAGCGTGTCGTAATCGGGGATGTCGTTTCGGATGCGCATCGCGACCAGCGATGTGGAGGGTCCGGCGGAGATGGAAACGAGAACGCCCGGCGTCGTTTCCATCCCGCCGTTGATGGCGCGATTCGCCTCTGGGCGTGGCGAATACGCCCGATACCCCAGCACGCTTCCCAACATCAATGTGACAGACAATAGCCCGGCGGCAATCAACCGCCGGTTCACGTTCGCCAATCCCATCTCGAGCTTCCCCGGTTGAATCCCGCGGCCGGTGCCAAGAAATTCATTCCTTGGCAAAAGGTCTCAATGCCGCAGATATATCCGATTATAATCCGGAACCCCAGTGTTCGATCACTTCCATGGACAACAGCCCCACAAAGCGAGGCTGTCGACGGAACCCTTAACGTGTCGTTCAGCCTTGTCGTGAGAAGCCGACAAAATCTCACCATCCATCATGGCGTTTCCGGGCTCGCCTTGGCCGCCTGTGCCGCGGCATGGATCGCCAGCCGGGCGGATTTCCAGGCGCGAAACGCAAACGGTGTGACCGGCCAAAAGAGGAGGAACGCCGCGCACCAGAGCGCCTTATCGAATCGGCCGGGGAACAGGGCATCTTCCAGCAGCATCAACTGCACGAACTGGGTCACCCAGAAATAAGCAAGCAAAACGGCGGCGGCGAGCAGGTAGGGGCTCAGCAGACTCAATAGAGCGATGGCACTTGATATATCCATGACCTTTCCCTTCGTGACGAGATGCGGGGCATGCCTGGCGCGCCTCGCGCCGACAGTCCGCGACCATCTTACTCCACCGAATCGACCGGCGAAAAAGAACTTGAGTTGGACCGTCACCATCCGGTCGCGCCCCGAGTGTCGTTGCCGGCGCAGGCCACGAGCCGCAAGCGCCAGCGACGGACGAAAGCACGCGCCAGCCGACGGCAAGGCCTGCCGACTCCACGCGCAGGAGTTGCGCAAAGCGAATCGATTGCTTCCACGCCTTCACGAGGCGGGCCATTATTTTGTGGAGTCGTAAGAAGCGATGCAGGCAAGCCTTACGACGCTTGAATCGCCGAATATCATTTTCTGGATTGCGTTGTGGCACGTTTCTTGTGTTGGCTTGGTCAGCACGGAAAGGCTGAACGCATGATCAACTTGGAACAATTGCGGCAGACCCTTGGTCAGCGGATCGTCTCCGCGGCCGAGCTGGCGACGGCCGCGCATCTGGACCAGGCGCTGTCGGGTGTTGACGCCGATCCGGACGTACGACGATTCAGGCGGCGAATGATGGTCGGCGGAGCCGGCCGGGCGATGGCATCCCGCGATGCCGCCGCATGCTTCACGGATGAAGCGCCGCCTTCCGCGGCGATGAGCGCTGCGAGGCCTTCGGTTTCCGAGGCCTCGCAGCCGTCGTCTTTCCATGTCCGCAGTTGGGAAGAAGGTTCGGCATGATCTATGGGTTGTACCTGTCGGCGACCGGGGTGATGACCAACGCCTACCGCCAGGATGTCATCGCCAACAACCTGGCCAACTCCGAAACCGTCGGCTTCAAACGCGACCTCGCCTTGTTCCAGGAACGCCGCACCGAAGCCCAGGAGCGCGGCGTCGGATCGCAATTCACCGCGCCCGGACTCGAACGTCTCGGCGGCGGAACACTCGTCTCCCCCACGCAGGTCGATTCCAGCCAGGGGGAACTCGAACCGACCGGCAATCCACTGGATGTCGGCATTCTCGGGACCGGATATTTCGCCGTCCGCGACAGTCAAAATAAAACCCACCTCACCCGCGAGGGGAAGTTCATGATCGACCGCACCGGCCGGCTGGTCATGTCCAATGACCGCGGCCAGCAGGTGCTCGATGACAAGAACAAGCCCATCCAACTGGCGCTCAGCACAAGCACCGCGATCGCACAAGATGGAACGATCACCCAGGATGGCGCGACCGTCGCGCGGATCGGCCTGTTCAAC
>CAYTAP010000051.1:0-25011 GCA_964435775.1 uncultured Tepidisphaeraceae bacterium | reverse complement strand
ATTGGCGGCTGGAAGGTCGGGGGGACGGTCAATCACAGTGGCGGCAGTTCGTCCATGGCCCGAGCGCTGGAGATTGTTGGTCATTACAACCTCAGCGGATCAGGCAGCGTGCATGCCGTCAGTGGCATCAATGTTGGGAAGTTGACGAGTCCCAATACCTATGGCGATGGCGATCTGAACATGACCGGCGGCACTCTAACGGCGGGAGTACTGAATGTTCTGGTTTATGACAGTGGTGCCGTTGGGACCAGCAGTGCAACCTTCAGCGGGGGAAATGCGACCTTTAACGCCGGCAGCCGGGTCGGCAATCCCGGCAACACGGGCACGGGCATATTGACCGTGATCGGCCATCAAGCGGACATCGCGATTTCCAAGGGCCTGTCCAATGGAGTGAGCGGCCTGGTCGCCAATAATCAGAATGCCCCACTCATCCTTTGGGGTAATGGTACGCTGCATTTCGTCGTTGGGTCCGATGGCATCAGCCCGGTGAAACTGACTTCAACCAGCCCTGGCGACAGTCGATCAATTTCATTCCTGGCCGGGACTTTGGACATGGGCTTGGCGCAAGGCTTCACGCCGGCGTTCAACACGACCTATGACCTGGTGACGACCAATTCAACGGCCACTCTCAATGGCTTCAGAGGGCTCGATCCAACGGGTTTGGCGCTGGCCGCCGGAGATGATGCGAATTGGAGTTTCGCGGTGGTCAATAACAACGGAGTGTCCACACTCCAAGCCACCTACGTTCCCGAGCCGGGTTCGGTGATGTCCGTACTTGGGCTTGGCGGGTTGTCACTATTGCGGCGACGACGGGGGCGTTCTTGAGGGCGGGCGGAATATGCCCGCATGCCATATGCCCACACACGATGCACACGATCACGCGCGGCGTGCGTTCACGCTTGTCGAACTGCTGGTGGTCATTGGAATCATAACCATTCTGATCGCCATTCTGCTGCCCTCGCTGCGCAAGGCGCGGGAGGCGGGAAAGATCGTGGCGTGTGGCAGCAACATGCGGCAGATCGGCATGGCGCTGAAGATGTACACGATCGACAATCGCGGGTTTCTGCCGGATCGGGCGAGAACGCAGTGGCCGCACTTTTTCTGGGAGGAGCGGCTGACCAAGTATGTGGTGGCGACGGAGGATGGCTGGCGGCACTGGAGCGCGCCCGAGCCGGTTTGGCCGAACGCCGGGCCGTACAACAATTTCCCAAGCATCGTCAACCAGAGGATTTTCAATTGTCCAGAGTATCCCCCCGGTCGGACCAAGCAATACCCCGCGCCCCAGTATTCAATCAATCAGATGCTGCTCGACGATCCGCACAGCCCGTATGTGGTGTGGAATCAGCGAACGGGCGGGCTGGCTTATAAGCTCACCCAATTGCGGCATCCGGTGGTGCTGGTTGCGGAGAATCCGATCTGCATCAAGCCTGATGGCAATGCGCTGTGTCCGGACAGCGCCTTTCCGTGGTTCATTGAAAGCATGCGGCATGGATTTCCCCGCGTCGCGCCCGAGGGGCTTGGCGGGGGAGGGGGATATGCCTATTCCAGCCTGCTGCCCAAGTGGGGCGGCGGCGCCAACTATCTCTGGACCGATGGCCATGTGGAGTATGTGGACGGCGACACGCTCTGGGTCCGCAAGCAACACAGCGCCATGTTCAGCGAGCCCAATTTTTCGCCGTGGGCGGGGTTGTCCAAATAGGGATGGCGGGCTGGCGACGCGCTTGATGGCGCGAAAACCGCTTACTTCGTGCGCGGCTCCTTGCGATGTTCCGCGGTGCATTGGTGGACGCGCTGGGTCCATCGGGCGGCGAGGGCGGTGAGGGCCGTCCAATCGCCGGATTCGATCAAATCTCGACGGAGGAGGGATGACCCGATGCCAACGGCGACGGCGCCGGCGTCGAACCAGTCGGCGAGGTTGTCCAGGTCGATTCCGCCGGTGGGGACGAGGGGGATGTCCGGGAGCGGGCCGCGAAGATCGCGGATGAAGCCCGGGCCGAGCGGGGCGGCGGGGAAGACCTTGACGGCCGACGCGCCGGCTTTCCACGCGGTCAGAATTTCCGTCGGCGTGAACGCGCCGGGGAAAATGGGGACTTTTGCTTTCACCGCGACATCAATCGTTGCCAGGTCAAGCGTGGGCGTGACAAGAAACGCCGCGCCGGCGTCGATGGCGCGGCGGGCATCGTCGGCGCTGCAGATGGTCCCCACACCGATCGCGCCGCCATGCCCATCCTTCTTGCACGCGGCCACTGCTTCTAAGGAACCAGGCGTGGGGAGTGTGATCTCGATGGCCGTCAAACCGCCGTTGCGCAGGGCATGGACGATGGATTCGAGCGGCGCGGCGGCGCGCTGACGGATGATGGCGATGAGGGGAACCTGGCCGAGGAGGTGGGGCAATCGCGCGGGGGTCATGGACGGGAGTATATCCACTGCGCAGGGCAAACGCATTTACGATGCGTAGGCGTGTTCCCTCCCCGGGCGTACCGGGGGAGGCAGGAAAGGCCGCCGGAAGTGTCACGAACCCTGCGCGGCTGTCCGGGTGGGCGCGGGGCATGGGGTGATTGCTTTATGCGGAAAATCTCTGTACACAAGTGCTTGCGTAATACATGTTGCGATTTTTGTTGCCGAGAGTCATAATCAAGCCATCCACACGCAATGGTTGCGTATGTAAGTGTCGCAGCGCTGTCGGGGATCGTAGTATCCTGTTGGAGTTCATCACAATGCTGACGTTTCCAGATCAACTTGACCGGATCCGCGATGCGATGCGGAGGCAGGAAGCGCTGCTGAATGAAGTGGCCAGGTTGTACGCCGACTGCATCGAGGCGGGGGGACTCATTCATTTGTATGCCAATGGGCATTCGCTGATGACGGTGTCGGAGACGGTGGTGCGGATGGGGGCGCTGGCGGGGTTTCATCCGGTACTCTCCGATGGGCTGACGGCGTTTGTCGATGTCGTCGGTTCCAACGGGATTCGGATGTGCCAGTTTTTGGAGAAAACCGAAGGGGTGGGGGAGAAGCTTCTGGCGGAGATCGACTTTGGCGAGCGCGATGTCATGGTCGTCGTCTCGGCGACAGGGCAGACGCAGGCGGCGGTTGATACGGCGCTGGCGTTCACACGGCTGTATCCGAAGTTGCCGCTGGTTGTCATCGCGTCGAAGGAGCAGGCAGCGCACTCAACGCCCAAGCACAGCAGCGGCAAGACGCTTCATCATGTGGTGAAGGAAGCGAAGCGCGGGTATTTTCTGGACAATGGAATGCCGGTCGGGGATTTGTCCGTGCATGTGGATGGCGGGGGGGCGTCGTACGCGATTTGTCCGCTCTCGAGCATCGGCGCGTTTTCCGTCACGCATTGTCTCAATGAGTTGACGCTTCGCGAGCTGTTGCGGCGCGGGGTTCGGCCGGTCGTGCTTCAGAACATGCACCTGGGGCAGACGGGCGTCAACTATGACCAGTGGATCCGCGAGCAGCGACAGCGCTATGCGCTGAGCACCAACAACCCCAATCGCGTTGAGCCGGCGTCCGATTCGCCGTCAACGACTTCGGGGAAAACCAATCAAGCGGGATGAGGCGCGCATGCACACCTATACCAAATCACTCGAATCGCTCGGGCATTTTGATGTCATCGTTCTGGGCGCGGGATCGGCCGGCGCGACGGCGGCGATCGCCGCGGCACGACGGGGGGCGCGGACGCTGCTGCTCGATCGGCTGCCCTTCCTGGGGGGCACGAGCACGGCGGTCCTCGACACGTTCTATGGCTTTTACACGCCCGGCGAGAAGTCCAAGCGCGTCGTTGGCGGCATCGGCAATGACGTGTGCGAGCGGCTGAAGGGATATGCCTCGTTTGTCGAGCGGCCCAACAGCTTCGGCGCGGGGACGGGCGTGACCTATCACCCGGAATATCTCAAGGTCGTGTGGGAGGCGTTGGCGCGGGAGGCGGGGGTCAACGTATTGCTCTACGCGTTTGTGCAGGATGTGGAGGCCGATGGTGGGCGGGTGAAGCGCCTGATCGTGGGGACGACGCTTGGTCTCCGCGAGGTGACGGCGGATGTGTTCGTCGATGCCTCCGGCGATGCCAACCTTTGTCACTTTGGCGGGTTTGGGTATGAATTGGCCGGTGAACTGGAGCCGGCGCAGACGCTGACGACGACGTTCAAGCTGGTCAATGTCGATGTGGCGCGGCGGAAGACGGTTTCCAAGCAGCAACTTCACGAGATGATGGTCGAGGCGTCGGAGAAGGGTGGGTATCACCTGCCGCGCAAGGAGGGAAGCGACCATATCACGCCGGTCGATCACATGACGGCGACGATCATGACGCGGCTGGATTCGTATCGCCGGACGGCCGATGGTCGGCTGATCAACGCGACCGATCCACATCTGCTCAGCGAGGCCGAGCAGGAGGGGCGGTTGCAGGCGATTGAGTACATCCGCTTTTTGTGTGACAAGGTGCCGGGCTATGAAAAGGCGCAGCTGGGGAGCTTCGGCGTGACGATCGGCGTGCGGGAAACGCGTCGCGTGTATGGCGAATATCGGATTACACGCGAAGATGTGCTGGGTGCCAGGCAGTTTGACGATCAGATCGGGCTGTGCGGCGCGCCGATTGAGGATCACCATGGGGGCACGGGCACGCGGTGGGCGTATCTGCCGCAGGGGCAGTGTGTGGGGATTCCGTATCGCACGCTGATTCCCAAGGGGTCGGCGAATCTGCTCGTGGCGGGTCGATGTTTTTCGGCGACGCATGATGCGCACGCGTCGATTCGCTCGATGGCGCAGTGCATGGCGATGGGACAGGCGGCCGGGACCGCCGCGGCGTTGTGCGCGTCAAAGGGGATCGCGCCGATCGACGTGGATGTGCAGGCGCTTCGGCAGAGGTTGCGAACCGACGGGGTCATCCTGGAGCTGTGACACATGGGCCGAGCGGACTACGCCATCGGGATCGATGTGGGAGGGACGCGGATCAAGATCGCGCCTGTGGCGCGGGATGGTCGGCTCTTGTCGTCGCAAAGCGCGGCGCCGACCCAGCCGACCGGCGGGCCTGAGGCATTGCTGGCGAGCGTGATTGCACAGGTCCGCCGGGTGCGCGACGAGTTCGGCGAACCCGTCGGCGTTGGATTGAGCCTCTCGGGCGTTGTCAATCCTGAGGTGGGAGTCGTCTATCTTCCCGGCAAGGTGGAGGGGCTCGAAGGATTTCCCATCGTACATCGGCTGCGGACGGCCACGGGACTCGGCGTATGGGCCGACAATGATGGACGGCTGGCGATGGTGGCCGAGCGGCGGTTCGGGGCGGCGCGCGATGAGGCCATTGAGTCGGCCGTCACGCTCACGATCGGCACGGGCATCGGTTCGGGCGTCATGCTCGGCGGGCGGGTGCTGATCGACCGCTCGTTTTTGCTCGGCTGCCAGGTCGGGCACAGCATCATTCAAAATTACGGGGGCAAGCTGTGCCTGACCACCGCGCGAGGGACGGCCGAGACGCTCTGCTCCTGCACGGCGCTGGCGATGTCGGTGCGCGATGGGCTTCAACGCGGCATTCCCTCATCGCTTGGGTCCTTGTATTGGAAGAATGCGCACGCCGTCGATTTTCAAGCGGTCATCGAGGCGGTTCGCGCGGGGGACCGGCTCTGCGTCGATGAGTTTGACCGATGGGTGCATAATCTCGGCTGCCTGTGCGCGACGGCGGTTCATGCGTACGCGGCGGAGCTCATCATCCTCGGCGGCGGGGGCAGTTTGGCGGCGGATCTTTATCTTTCGCGCCTTCAGGATGTGCTCGATCATCAGACGTTTCGCTACCCGGCCGATCGCCGCATTCCGGTGATCCAATCCAAGCTGACCGAATCCGTCGGCGTCATCGGGGCGGCGGCGATGGCGTTTGATCGCGCCGGCGGGGTTTCAGATTGATCGCAGCTTGGGGAAGTGATGCGAATCCGGTTTGATGGTCGCGCAGGTCTTCATAGTAAGAAAAGACCCCCTCCCTGCCCTCCCCCGTTGTGTACAACGGGGGAGGGAGGAGAATATGGGGAGGCGCGTGGTTCATGACTGGCGCCTATAAATGGATCATCACGTTGTTTTGCAGTTTACGCCGCAAGGAGCAAGAGCATGTCATTCATCCGTACGGTCAATGGCGATATTCCACCCGATGAGCTGGGCGTTTGTTACGCCCATGAGCACATCATCATCGATCCGAGTTACACGACCGAGAAGTATCCGGAGTTTGAGCTGGATTCGGTGGCGAAAGCCGTGGCGGGGCTGCGGCGGTTTCACGAGCTCGGCGGGCGGGCGCTGGTCGATTCGATGCCATGCGCCAGCGGGCGCAACGCCGTCAAGCTGGCGGCCGTCAGCAAGGAAGCGGGCGTTCACATTCTTTGCCCGACGGGGCTGCACCTGGGGATTTACTATCCACACGGGCATTGGAGCGAGCGGATTTCCGTGGACGCGCTGGCCGAGTTGTTCATCGCCGACATCGAGCAGGGGATTGATGAGAATGATTACAACGGGCCGGTGTGCGCGCGGACGAAGCATCGCGCGGGGTTGATCAAGGTGGCCGGTGGTTTGGATGCGCTCAATGAGCGAGAGGCGCGCGCGTTCAAGGCCGCCGCCATCGCCCATTGCAAAACCGGCGCGCCGATCCTGACGCATACGGAGAAGGGGACGGCGGCGTTGGAGCAGGCGAAGCTGCTGCGGGACAATGGGGTGGATTTGCAGCATGTGGTCCTCAGCCACACCGACCGCAAGCCGGAATTGGAGTATCACAAGGAGATTCTCGGCACCGGCGTTCGCGTGGAGTATGACGCGCATTTTCGATGGAAGGAGCCGCAGGGGAATCCGACGCTTGATTTGATCGTCGAGCTGTTCAAGTGCGGGTTTGGCGCGCAGATCATGCTTGGGATGGATGCCGCCCGGCGGTCGTACTGGGACAGCTATGACGGTCGGCCGGGCATGGGGTATTTGCTCGGCGAGTTCAGCGACCGCCTTAGCGCCGCCGGTCTGAGCGACACGGATCTTCACGGCATCTTCGTCCAGACGCCGGCGTGGGCGTACCGGTTTGCGAATGTGGGGAAAGGGGCGTGAGGGTGGGTGATACTGGCGCGCCATCGACCTTGATGCGGCAGGCTTAAGGAGCCGCGCACGCAGTAAGCGGTTGCGTGAGGGCGCGAAAACCACTTACTTGGCGCGTGGCCCCATGGTCCACCAATGAGTTTGATCGCTACAAACAATTCGACCGCTCAGTGGGAATGCGACCAGCGTGTGCTAGACCTTGTTGAAGGCATCCCATTCCAAGCCAAGCTGTCTCACGACGGCTCGTACGGTTCCAACCTTCAAGTCACGCCCGCTCCAGTCGGGCACAACGGTCGATCGGGTGGATGCGGGGTTGTGCCATTTCCGATGTGAGCCACCGCCGCTTCGTGTGATTTCCCGGCAGCCAAGCGATTGCAGCTTCCTGGCCACCTCCCGATATGTCATGCGACCTCCACCAACGCATCGGTCCAAACGAGTTGACCGCTCGCCGGTAGTTCAATTCCTGTAGGAACCGGCCGACCCTGCTCCTTGTACAGTTCCAGAACTGCGGCCAGCGCATCACGCACGTTGGCGAATGCGTCGGCAAGCGTGTCGCCTTCCGTGATCAATTCCGGCAACACCGGCGAAGTGACGGTAAAACCCCCTTCGGGCTGGGGCGTGAAGATGAGGGGGACGCGTCGGATCATCAGGGAATTATACCATCTGGCCGCTTGATGTCCTGCTGTTCCTCTCCGCCGATGCCACCCAAGTGTATGGGAGAGCCTTTTATTCGACCGGTCCCAACCCAATCACCCGATACGTCGCCACCCGCCCAACGGTTTTGCCATCGAGGCAGCGCCAGCAGTCGAGGATCGTGCGCGGCTCGCCTTTGCGTTTCAATGTCGCCACATCGAGTGATTTGTACTGTTCCCACGGCGTCATCAGGCAGATGTAGTCCGACTGGCTCACGACCTCATCGGCCGACTCGGCGAAGGTGAGGGATGGGGAGGCGTCGCCAACGACGCGGCGGGCGTTGTCGATCGCTTCGGGGTCGTGCGCGAGGACGGTGATTCCCTTATCCGCCAGATGGCGGGCCAGGAGCAATCCCGGCGCGTGTTCGACGACGTTGGATCCCGCCTTGTAGCTCAAGCCCAAAATGCCCACCGTCGCGCCGGGCATCAGCTCTTCGATGATGCGCCCGGCCAACCGCGACACCTGGTGGCGGTTGATCCGATCCGTCGCCTCGGGAATGAGCGGGGCGATGCCATTGGCGCGGGCGAGGGCGCCGAAGGCGATGTTGTCGCGTGGAAAGCAGGGGCCGCCGAATCCGAGGGCGCCTTTGAGATATTTGCGCCCGATCCGGGCGTCGAGGCCCAGCGCCCCCGTCACGGTATCGACGTCCGCGCCGGGCAGGGTCTCGCAGACTTCCGCGAGCATGTTCGCGTAAGAGATTTTCGTGGTGACGAAGGTGTTGACGGCGATCTTGGTCAGTTCCGCGTTTGTCCAGTTCATCCGGGCGACGCGCGGCTCGTTGTCGCAGACGCCCGTGTAGAGGTCTTCGAGCATCTGGCCCGAACGCGGATCCGATTCGCCGATCAGCATGAAATCGGGGTTGAGCATGTCGCGGATGACGCTGCCGAGTGCGATGAACTCGGGGTTGTAGCAAAACCCGAAATCGACGCCGCATTTCTTGCCGCTGACTTGCTCGAGATGGGGGACCAGCGTGTTGGCGCACGAGCCGGGCATCACGGTGCTGGCCAGCGAAACCAGATGCCAGGCTTTCTTGCCCGCAAGCGCCCGTCCCACGCTCGTCAGCGCTTCCAAGGCATACTTCAGTGTGAAAAAGCCGTTCTCTTCGCTGGGCGTGGGGACGACGAGGATCGTCAGATCGGATTTTTGAACAGCAAACCCATAATCATCACTGCCCGACAAACGGCTTGCGTTGGCCGCGATCATCTCCGCCAGCCCCGGCTCGCGCACGGGGGCTTGTCCGGCGCTGATCGCCTCGACCGCCTTGGCGTTGGTGTCCAGGCCGATGACCTTGTGCCCCTTGGAGGCGAGGACCGCCGCGAGGGGCGCGCCGAGCTTGCCGAGGCCGACCACGGATACCGTCAATGGCTGATTGTGGCTTTCACGGCGTTGAGCGGAAAAGACGGGAAGTTTCTTGAACACCGGGTGTTTCTCCGGCCGAACATCGGCCCTGGGCAGCGTCGCGCTGCCATTGGTTGCATGACTGGTCCGGGGCCTTGGTCGCTCCGACATACGATGCTCCTGAATCGAACGTCCGCCCGGCTGCTGGGTTCCCGAGTACGGGAACTCATGGGCGGGTGCGCCCATGCCACATTCTTTCCGACGCTTTCGCCGCAGATCATCAGTCCGGCGCATCGTCACCGATGGTCCGGCAGTTTGGTTCCTGAGTACGGGAACACATGGGCGGGCCGCCCATGCCACTTTCTTTCACGCCTTGCCGAGCTTCGCCCGCAGGAGCAGATGCCAGCCGAGTTCCTGTTCCAGGTCCGCCAGTTGCTCCTCGCTGACGCCCGCCCAGGCGGCATCCTTTTTATATTCGTATCGCTTGTACGCCTCAACATCCCAGGTGAAGATGTGGCTCTTGCGCATCTCCAATACATCAAACCCCGCCAAGAGCTTCCGCGCCTCATCGAATGTATACGAATAGGTGACCGGGCAGCCGCTCTGTGCCTCGGAATTGCGGGCGATCAGTTCATCCAGCCGACCCATGTCCCAGACGTTCTCCTCTTTCATGATCCAGAAGAGCTTGTAACTGACCTTGCTGTAGACCATCAGCCGCAGCTCGCTGGCCGCGTTCATGTAATGGCGGCCGATGTGATCGACGATCACCTCCGGGTGCGGGCTGTGATGGATGACGCCGAACGAATAGACCAGATCAAACGGCCGGGGCTTGACGAGTTCCGGCAACTGCTCGGCGTTCCCCCGATTGAACTGAATCCGATCCTCCAGCCCAAAAACCTTGGCGCGCTGCCTGGCGACGGCCATCGACTCATCGGATAGCTCGACCACCGTCACATCCGCCCCCGCGCGGGCGAAGTTGATCGTGTCGGTTCCGATCCCGCAGCCGATCTCCAGGACCGACTTGCCTTTCCACTTCTCAAACTCCGCGAAGCCGGGGATGTGCGGTTCGACGAAGTATTTGCGATGCTCCACCTCGTCGAAGTATTCCTTCGACCCCACCTTCTTGGTCGAATGGCGGATGTTGCACGGCCGCTCGTTCCAAAATTGCCGCACCCGATCAATCGGGACGGCCGAAAATGGCTTGTCAACAGTGGACATCGCGGCTCCGGGAATCAAAATTGTGTGAAATCAGCTTGTGTGGAAAACAATCGCCCGGCCAAGGCCGCCCCGGAATTTTCTTCGCCCCAGCGGACGCCTTTCAGCAAAAACGGACCGCCAGAGAATAGCAGGATATCCCCAGGCCAGCAACGCCATGACGAGGATCAATTCAAAGTTTCAGGGTTCACTTCTCGGCATTTCATATGAATTTGCCGGCAAACCCATCCGCTTATACACTGCAGACGCCATCAAATGAGAACCCTGCTCCGGGTTCGCCACCATCATGGCTGAATCACATATCAGGAGGTTTGGAGAATGAAACGTCACCAAGTTCAGCTTCTGTGTGCGCTGGCGACCATGGTCGGCGCCATGGCCACCCAACCGGCTTCGGCGCTCGTCGTCGTCGCCGACTATCGCTACGACACGTCGATCTCATTAAACCCGGCCGCCAAAGCAGGCATTGACGCCGCCGCGGCGGAGTTGAGCCGTGTCATCACGACATCGTTGACCCCGCTGGACCTTTCGGTTCCACATGATTACAGCGCGTCGGTGAGATCGTACACTGCCGCAGTGCGTGTGTTGTCGGCGAATGCGACGATTCCCCGCGTGACCACGCCCGACGAGAATCCATATGCGGCGCTGGCCGCCGACCAGGTGGTGATGTTCGTCGGCAGCGCGGCGTTGCCGGGCGCCGAGGTGGGGGAGGGCATTGTGGGCACGCCATTTTATACCTTGTCATTCATCGCCACGCCCCAGCCCGACAACGCGGCCGCCATTGATGCAGCGGTCGCCTACTACAACTCGGTCTGGCGACGCGGGGCGAATGTTCCAATTGTCGACGGGGATGACTTCAATTCCTCCCTCAACGGCTTTGGCATTCCAGCCACTGCGGCCATTACGCACATCGGTCCCACGTTCGGGGGCATCACTTTTGATACAGGCCGGACATGGACCGCTGACGCCGCCTATTCCACCGCCCTGCATGAGATGCTCCATGGCCTGGGCTTTTCATCCGATGTCTTTCAACTGGACGGCCTCGTCAACGGCAATGAATGGCTGGGGCCCAATGCGCGAGCCCTCAACGGCGGATCGGGGTATGGCCTGCTCGACGGGTCGCACTTGAGCCAGAACTTGATGAGCCCCCGGATTACAGACGGCGTGTTGCAGACGCCCGTGATGGCGCCCAACACCACGGGGGGACGTCAGGAACTCACCCTGCTTGATCTCGCCATCCTGAAGGACTTGGGATACACGGTGGTTCCCGAGCCGTCGGCGGGCGCGATGGTGGTTCTGGCCGCTTCATTGCTTTTAGCGACCGACCGGCGTCGAGCCACGCGCGCCGGGAAATAGTGCAAGGCAATGATAAAGGGTCGCACATCGAATTGAGCATGGCACCGCCGGATCGATGCTCGATGCCTTATCTGTTCCCATTGGTGGGCCAAGGCCCACTCTACGAACTCCCGGCCCCCTGCATTCGCTCAGATGTAGGGACGAAGCTCGGACGGATGCGGCAATCTTTGAGGCGCTTCGCCGGCAAGTGCATAGACCTCAATCCCCGCCAGACTCCCCGATACTTCATAGATAAAAACACCGCTCACGTTGCCGTCATAATCGAACACGTAGTCGCCCAGAATGTGCATTCTTCCTTGAGGGGTCGCGCTGTCATTGATGGCGAGTTCAATGCTCGCGCATCCACATGGGCATCGCCATGGAGTGACCGCTGCATGCTCAACCTGATCCAGGAATGCCGCAGCCTCCATAGCACCCTGTCTCAGCATCCATCGCACCAGATGCCCCTCCTCCGGGGAAAGCGGACGGTTGGCTGCATCCTTGGCGCGTCGTGCTGTCATGGCGTCCCTCGTGGCCCAGTCCCCGCAACCCGTGCGAACCATTTTTTCAACCCGGTGTGCATTGCGTTGATGTTCGTTGGGGCGAACCTTGGCTCATCATGATCGCAGTCCCATAGAGTCTGTCACAGGGACCATTTGCCGGCAACCGCTCGATCATACGAAATGGTCCGCTGGGCGGACCCTACAACTGTCACGTCACCCGATAGGCCTGTCACATCACCCGATGGACCTGGCGACCGAAGGGGGATGGGAGTTGGCAGGGTGGGCCTCAGCGCCGAAGGCGGCAACGGACGGACCGTGAAGGATGACAAGAGAGTGGGAAGTGGCAAGTGGGAAGTGGGAAGTGGGAAGTGAAAACATTTCGCATTCCGCATTGCCCGTTTCGCATTTCCATTCATCCTTCCCGGTCTGTCCGTCGCTCACGCTTCCGGCTCGTGGCGGTTTTCCCCAATCACCGTTTCCGGCAGCTCCTCATCGGCCAGTCCCCAATCCTCGCGGCAGACGATCGTGGGGCAATCAAACGTGTTCATCAACGCGCCCAGATGCGCCACTTCCGTCCAGTGGATGTCGAGGATGCCCTGGGAGCGGATGCGCTTGAGGAGCGTTTGCTGGCCTTCGGGGGTCCAGCCGCTGCCGACGCTGTGCTCAATGTGATAGATGCGCATCGGCTCGGCGAGCACGAGTTCCGGCGCGCCGCCGTGATGGGCGGCGAAGCAGAAGAGGGAATCGATGTTGAGCGAGAAGGCATCCCACTCGGCGTAGCCGCGGAGGTCGAACCAGTGGTCGCGGTGCAGCAGCGTGAAATCGCCGCAGGCGTTGGTGTGCAGGAACGCGGGCAACGCCAGCGGCTCGGCCGACGCCAGGAGGTTGACGGGGTTGTTCGTGCTCATGACTGTTCTCCAACTTTGTTCTTCATGGGATCCTTCTTACAACGTCCGCAAGGCATTCACCGCCGAGACGCGGAGAACGCGGAGACATCCATTGAGCCCTGGATTCTCTGCGCTCTCCGCGTCTCTGCGGTGAATCCTCTTTTATTGTTGGACACACCGCGGTGAATCCTCTCTTATTGTTGGACACCCTTCGCCGGGACCATTCGCGCGCGGTGCAGGGCGAAGTTGAGGATGCGCGGGTCTCCTTCCAGCGCCTTGCGCGGGGTATCACAGCTTAACGTCAATCGCGCGGCCGGCGCGCCGCTGGGCGCGAGGGAGATGGCGATGGTTTGGCGCTGCGACAGGTCGGCCGATGCCACTGACCGCCCCGTTTCGTCGGTGATGCGGATCGAGAGCGGGCGGCCGGCGAGGCTCGGACCGGGTTCGAGGTCAAGTTCCAACACCTGCTCATCGGGTTCAATCGGCGGGGCGATCCAGAGCATCGCATCGTTGTCCGCCCAGCGGCGCCATTGGCCGCCGGGTTGTTCGGGCGAGAACCAGCCGCTTCCAAAATGAAACCGCGACGGATCGGCGACATCGACCCCTTGCCCAGGATCAGCCCCCATGGGATCAACCCCCATCGGTGCGGACGGCGGTCGATCGGCGGTTCGAATCGAAAAGACCATCGCATTCAAGATGCGCGGATCGCCCGGAACGGCCAGCCGTGGCGTATTCATATGCAACGTCACCTCGTTGATCGCCCCAAGCGTCAGCACAAGCGGAATGCAGATCGTCCGGCGATCCCACACGGCGTATGAACGATGCTGATGCTTCACCGCGCCGCGCGCTTCGAGCACAAACGGCTCCGCGCCTGCGCTGGGGCCGGGCGCCAGATCGATGACGAGGTAGCGCGGGACTTGCACGACATCCTCGCCGGGGTCGATCCAGATCGTCGCGTCGCTGTCGATCCAGCGCGTCAGGCCGGCCTGCGTCGATTCCAGATCGTGAAACCCCTTGCCCAATCCCAGCGGCGCGGCCGGTTCGATCACATCCGGCCGGGTCATCGACGGCGCGGGCGACTCGCCGATCGTCACCCGGCGCGAGCGGAAATTGAGCACCCGCGCATCGCCGGGGAACGGCAGGTTCGGGCTGTCGAGCGTCAGGCGAAGGCAATGGAGCGAGTCGGGCGGCAGGTCGAGCGCTTCGAGCGGAATGTGAACCATCGTCCGCCGAAGCACCAGCCGCCGCGCGATGACTTCATCGTCGCCATGGATGACCTGCAACTCAAACGGTTGGTTGTCGATCCCCGGCCCGGGTTGAATGTCGATCGACAACAGCATCGGGTGGCTTTCCCTCGCCGGCGGCGTTTCGATCCAGATCTCCGAATCGTTCGACGCCCAGCGCTGGAGCCCATCATCCCCAACTTCCGGCTCATACCATCCCGCGCCCAATCCCAAGCCGGGCGTGGTGATGTCCGGCCGTTGCTGAACGACCGGCGCATGATCGCACACCTCCACCGTGTAGACGCGGAAATTGAGCGTCCGTGGATCGTGATGCGTCCCGGCCGACAGCTTGCGGCTTTCGGCGTGCAGGATGATCTTGTCGAGCTTGCCGGCGCGAATCGTGACGGGAATCGTGATCGTCCGCCGCCCGAAAATCGCCTGTCGCAACAAGACGGTTCCGGCGGCGTCGGTTGCGCGAAACATGAATGGGCGGCCGCCGACGCTCGGCCCGGGCTCGAGTTCGATGCGGATGTATTTCTGTTGACTCTCCTCCGCGCCGCCCTGTCCGGCAATCCAAATCTCCGCGTCATTGTCCACCCAGCGCGTCGCCTGGGGCTTGTCGCTGCCGGGCAACAGCTCGCTCTCGGCCTCGAACCACCCCATCCCCAGGGCGATCCCCGACGCCTCGCTCGCCACATCCACCTTTGCCAGCGCCCGCAGCCCATCGGCCCGCAGCGGAAACGTCCCCTCCCGCGCGTTGACCCGCAACACATGCGAGCGGCAATACGCAAGCGTCTCGTCCATCGACGCCCCCTCGGGCACCAGCGCATCAACATCGGTGCGGTCGATCCGATACATGTGCCCGCGCTCAAGCTTCCGCTCCTTGATGAACGCCATCAGCTCATCGTTGAAGATGACATCGATGTTCGTCGCGAGGATGAACTCACCTTTCGCTCTTCGAATGCCGACGTTCTTGGCGATCATCTGATAAAGCGGCAACTGCCTGGCGAACTTGTATCGCGCGTGCAACTCCGGCGGCACCTCGATGATCCGCACGACGCACGGCCCCAAGTCCGCCGGCCAGCGCATCGCCTCGGCCAATTTCGGCCGATCCACCGGTGGATTCCATTCGACGATGATCAATTCCGCCGCCACCTCGTGCCGCTTGCACTGTGCGATCAGGCAATCGATGAAGATCTGCATCCGCCGATGCAACGTGCCGCCGTGATTGTCATTGCGGCTGGTGACGACGACGGAAAGATAAGGAGCGTGCATGACAAATACCGGTTGACGGCGTATTCCCATTTCGCCAAAGCGCGGAATAAGGACGATGACGAACTATGCGGTTTGATATTGATCCGGGCTGCTGACTTCAACATCGGCTTCCAGTTGGAAGGCCGCCGGATGGACGACAAAGCAACCGTTGGCATCCAACTGGTCCACCGTCTCGATCTCAAGCTCAAGCCCACGGGCCAGAAAGTGATACCACTTGTCCGAGATTGTAAAGTAACTCAAATCCTTCCTGTGATACAGGTTGGCCTCGCCGAAAGCGACGGAGATCATCCACGAGCCGCTGCCGTAAATCAGGGGATGCAAGGTGGTGTTCAGCACAAAGTGGCGGCGGCCGGGCGCGAACTCAATCCGATTGGCGGCCGTGTATCCGCCGTAGGGAAAGCCGGGGCGGTTGAAGCCGACAAAGAACGTCGCCGCGCGATCCATCAGCGTGTCAGCGACCTCGCAATGAACGCGCACCTGCAGGAACCCGCCATGCTCGACCTTGGAGACCGGCAGCCCGTCGCGGCCGAGCAACTCGACGCGGGTCATCCGGACCGCGCCGGTGCCGAACTCCGTCTGATGGACGGGATCCAACTCTCCGGCCACAGCGCCGGCCAATGAATACGCTTTCGTCTCCCATCCCCGCGTCCTTCCCAGTTCATCCTTCACGAGCACCTGCTTGGTGTCCGTGATGACCCGCAATTGCGCCGGGTCATCGCCGCCATAGTGCCAGGTGATTTTCAATTCCTTGAGGGGCTGGTCATCGGGCAGCGCCAGCGACCACTCCGCTTTGTGATAGATCGATCCCAGCGGCTCGATGACTCGCGCGGCCTTCCCATCCACCTCGCGCGGCGGGCCGAGGTTGCTTTCATCCATCAGCGCCCATGCCGCATCGCCCTGCGCCACATCGAGCGCGAGCGCGCGCCCGTCGGCATACAATACTTCAATTCGCGCCAAAGCCAGCGGCGCGGGAAGCGCGAAGCCCGTGCGGCTGCGGATGAGCACCTGCAGCCGCGTCGCCGCCGGCGCACTGGCCCGTCGATCGAGCACGCGCACACCCCGCTTGCGAAGGCGCTCCTCTTCCTGCGCTTTCACCGACGCCTCATACCGCGCGATCGCCGTTTTCCCGTCCCCGTCAAATTTCACCTGCCCCTTGTCGATCCAGATGAACCGGTCGCACAGGTTCATCGCCGAATAAATATCATGCGACACGAGCAGCAGCGTCGTCCCATGCGCGGCGCACAAGTCGCGCATTTTCTGAAAACTCTTGTGCGTGAAGTAGGCGTCGCCGACGCCCAGCACCTCATCGACGATCAAAATATCCGGCTCGATGACGACCGCCGCGCTGAACATCAACCGCGCCCCCATCCCCGTCGAATACGTCTTCATCGGCTGGTCGATGAACTCCTCCAATTCCGCGAAATCGACGATCTCCTCGAACTTCTCATCCGCCTGGCGTCCGGTGATCCCCTGGTGCGCCATGGAGGAATAGGCGTTCTGTCGGCCGGTGAAATCGGGGTGAAACCCCGTGCCGATCTGCAGGAGCGCGTTGATCCGCCCCTTCACCTCCAACTTGCCGTTGGTCGGGCGGAGCACGCCGGTGATTGTCTTGAGCAGCGTCGATTTCCCCGCGCCGTTGCGCCCGATGATCGCCACCTTCTCGCCGCGGTTGATCGACAGGTCGATGTTCTGCAGCGCGATGTGCTCGCTGTAAAACGCATCGCCTGGCGGGCAAAGGCCGAACAGATCAAGCACGCGATACATCGGCCGACGATAGAGCCGATACACCTTGTTGATCGCGTGCAGTTGCAGCGCAACTTGCTCATCGTTGCCCTGCTCTTGGCCGGAAGTGGTCACCAGTGGCTCGCTCATTCAAAATCCGCAAACAGCGGCTTGAGCCGCATGAAAATGATCCCGCATCCCCACGCCGCCAGCAGCGCCACCAACCCCAATACCGCATCCGCCCACATCGGCGTGTCCCGCACACCCATGATCGCGTATTGAAAACTCTCGATCAGGTGCGTGAGGGGATTGACCATCATGATCAGCCGGGGAACGCCATGCACCACGCTCAGCGGCAAGCCGATGGGCGAAATGAACAGCAGCATCAGCGACAACAGGTTGACCAGTTGCAGGATATCCGGCAAGAGCGCCGCCATCGCGCTGAAAATCCAAACGGCCGCCAGGCTGACGAGCATGAGCAGGAAAAACGAAACCGGCAGGTACAGCAGGTGCCACCCCACCAGCGGCGTGGGAATGACCATCAGAATCAAAATGGCGAGGCTGATGCACAAACCCATCATTGAGACGAGCATCAGCTTGACCGGCACCAGTTCCGGCGGATAAATCGTGTTTTTCAGCAGCGAAATGTTCGCCTTGATCGAGCCCGTCCCGGTCGTCAGCGCCTCGGTAAAACCAAGATACGGGACGAGCCCGCAGAAGATCTGAATCACCCTCTCATACGGCGTCAGGTCATGCCCCGTCACCGGGGTGATCCATAGGAACACAAATCCGTACATCGCGAGGAATAAGAGCGCATAAAGCGGCGACCACAAAATCCCCAGCACATTTCCCGCATAGCGACGATGAAACTCAACGCGCGTCGTCGCCCAGAGCGTCCGCCGCTGCGTGTACAGCAGCTTCGCCAGCCCCCCCCCTTCGCCCGCCAATACCACCGGCACGCGCACCATCCACTGCCAGGGCCCGGCCATCGACCTGCTCATGCTGATGCTCCAAACGCAGACAGCAGCCGCGACACGAGTCGCAGCGCATGGCGCAGTTTCGAGTCCTTGATGGGGAGTGTCAAGCCGGGGTTTTGATTCATCGATTGCAGTCATGGCATCGGGGTCATACCACACCCTACCAATTGCCCGTCGTTGACGCTGCCGGCTCGTGGCGGGGCGCCGGGTACATGCGGCAACGTCACCCGTCGCCACGATTTTATACTCGCCGCATCTTCCCCAAACGCTAAATCCCCTATACTCGATGCCCGATGAAAATAAGGGGCCATGTGTTGAAACCGACGCCACGGATGGCGTCGTTTTGCCCTGTTGGAAGGTTTCTACAGCTTGGTTCATTCATGGTGCAACGCCGCTATTGCCTGATTACGCCCGTCCGCGATGAAGAGCGTTACGCCCGGCGGGCGCTCGATGCGGTGGTGCGCCAAACGATCCCGCCGACACTTTGGGTCATTGTGGACGATGGGTCGAAGGATCAGACGCCGGGCATCCTGGCCGAATATGCGTCTAAGTATCCGTTCATCAAGGTGTTGCGCCGAAAGGACCGGGGCTATCGCAAGCTCGGCGGCGGGGTGATCGATGCCTTCTACGAAGGGTATGACACCATCGACCCCGACCAGTTCGATTATGTTTGTAAGTTCGATCTGGACCTGGACTTACCGACGGATTATTTCGAACGGGTCATTCAGCATATGGAGGCCGAGCCGCGGCTCGGGACTTTTAGCGGCAAGCCTTATTACATCCGTCCGGAAACCATCGCGGGTCGGCGGGCGGATCAGCCGCATCTGGCGTTCCCCATTCAACATGCGCCGGGACTGGTGGCTGAGACGTGCGGGGATGAGAACTCGGTGGGGATGATCAAGTTCTATCGCACGGAATGCTTCAAGGAGATTGGCGGGTTTGTCCGTGAATTGATGTGGGATGGGATCGACTGCCACCGCTGCCGGATGTTTGGATGGATGGCGGCATCGTGGGATGAGCCAAGCCTGCGATTTCATCACCTCCGCCCGATGGGGACCAGCGACAAGAACTGGTGGACAGGTCGCGAGCGACATGGCATGGGGCAATATTTCATGGGAACCGGGCCGACGTATCTGCTGGCCAGCGCGGCATTTCGGTTGCTGCACCCGCCGGTCGTGCTGGGGTCCATCGCGATGATCTGGGGATACGTCAAGTCCGCGCTGAATCACAAACCCAGGTACGATGATCTTGAGTTCCGTCGATATCTCCGGCGGTACCAATGGATGTGCCTGCTGCGCGGGAAAAAACGAGCGACAAATCGAATCAATCGCGGCATCCGACAGGGGAAGGTCAGCGACGGCGCGCCATCGACAGCCCCGGCCCACAGCGCGCCCATTGGGCACCATGAAGCGCCGACTTGATTTCGCTTAAGGCCGGTCGCGAGGGCAAACACATTTGCGATCTTACTCCCTCCCCCGCGTACTCGCGGGGGAGGGTTGGGGAGGGGGTTCCGCTTGATTCTCCGCGAAAAGCCCCCTCCCTACCCTCCCCCGTTGGGTACAACGAGGGAGGGGAAATGCCTACCCATCGCAAATGCGGTTGCCCTGGCCCGGTTGTCATTTTCACGACGCAGACGTCGGGGGCTTTTGCGGACCGTTCAGATTGGCCGGCGGCTTGGGGGCGTCGGCGCCATCGGAGGCAATGCCGTCACGGCGCATTGCATCGGATGACGCCACCGACGCCAGCGTACCCGTCGGGTCGTCGTACCAGCCGGGATCCTGGGCATATCCATTGGGGAGGGATTCGCGCACTTTGAGGATGGTGAACATGCCGCCCATGGTGATGGTGTCATGCGGGCCGTCGCCGCCGACCATGGGGATGCTGTTGGGGGGGACGGGCATGTGCATTTCGCCCATGTCGGCCATGCCATGCTGTCCCATCGTCATATATGCGGGCAGAAGTTGGCGAACTTCACGGTCGAATCCTTTGCTATTGACACCGATCATGTTGGGGAACTCGTGGCCCATCTGGTTCATGACGTGATGGGTCATGTGGCAGTGCAGGGCCCAGTCGCCGGGGTTGTTGGCGACGAAGTCAATCGTGCGCGTCGCGCCGACGGGCACGAGCACCGTCGTCTCAGGCCATTGCCCGGCTTCGGGGATTGGCCCGCCATCAGTCTCGGTGATCTTGAAGTAATAGCCATGTAGATGGATCGGATGATGATCCATTGGTGAGAGGTTGCCCAGGCGGATCCGCACGCGGTCATGCAGCCTGGCAATCAGCGGCCAGGTGCCGGGGAAGGCCCGGCCGTTCATGGTCAGAAGATTGAAGTCGGTCATTTCGTTGGGGTTGGGTCGATCGGCGCCGACATCCAGCCGCCATTCGTGCAGCATGATGACAAAATCACGATCCGGGCGCGGGCCTTTGGGATTGCGCGGATGGATGACGAACATGCCGGTCATCCCCAGCCCGATCTGGGTCATCTCATCGTGATGGCTGTGGTACATCAGCGTACCGTGCTGGCGGAGCGTGAACTCATACAGGTAGGTTTCGCCGGGCGCGATGGTCTTTTGACTCAAGCCCCCGACGCCATCCATGCCGCTGGGCAATAGCACGCCATGCCAGTGAACGGTGGTCGGCGCGAGAAGTTTGTTGGTGACGAAAATGCGCACGCGATCCCCCTCGACCGCTTCGATGACCGGCCCGTGGACCGAGCCGTTGTATCCCCAGCAGCGGGCGCGAAGGCCGGTTGTGAACTCGTGATCAATCTCCTCGGCGACGAGGTGAAACACCTTGACGCCATCGATGATTTTGTAAGGCAGTGCCCAGCCATTGGGAATCACAACCGGCGTGTAATCGCGGCCCGGCACACCCGGCGGGAGGGGGGATTTTGAACGCGGTGAATTACCGCGCGAGGGGTTGTCCTGCTTGGAATCGCCTTCGGCGGCCACCGGGTGGGTGGACTGTGCGACCGCGCGCCCAGCGCCGAGAATCACCGCGCCGCCGGCCATCGCCAGCGCGCCTTCGCTCAACATCCGCCGGCGGGTGATCGTTTTTCGCTGTGAGGCCATGTCTCAATCTCCGTGATGATGTTCTGGTGGCGCGGTCTTTGTCGTCGGTGCTGGATGGGTTGGCTGTGTCGCGGGAACTCCCGTGGATGGCAAACGCCCGCCGAGCGCCCGCTCCAATTCAGTGCGGGCGATCCAGTAATCGCGTAGGGCGTCGATTGATTCGCGTCCCGCGTCGATCTGCGAGCGCTTGGCTTGGAGCAATTGAAAGGCACCAATCTGCATCGCGTTGTATTGAAGCTGCGTCTGCTCGGTGATGTCCTCGGCCAGCGGCAGGACCTCATACTGGTAATACTCCACCTGCTGACGATCCGAGATCATGCGGGCATATGCGGCGCGGACCTGCGAGCGGATGTCGATGGCCAGGGCGGCGTAACGCCACCGTGCCTGCTGGAGCAGCGCGTCGCCGCGCGCCACCGACGCCTGCCCCTGATCGAAGAGGGGAATCGGCAGCTCGATCACCGGCCCGATGCTTTTCGTCCCGTCGGTTTCCCGATCAAAGTGAGCGCCGACATTCACGCCGGGTACGAAGCGGGAAGCGTCGGCCAGGTGAAGGGATTGCGCCGAGGCTTCAATCGATTCCCGCGCCGCCGAGAGGTCCAGCCGTTGAGATATCGCCAGCGACTCCAGCCCCCGCTGTGGCGGTTCGACGGGAGGCAGCGGCGGGAGATGGGGCGCGATTGTCCAGTCGGTGTTGTCGCCCCACAATCCCATCAGCACATTCAGCCGCTCCCGATCCGCCGTGACCTCGGCCTGTGCCCGCGCGAGATCCAGCTTTGCCTCCGCGGCCAGCTTTTGTTCCTCGCGCAATGAGAGCCTCGTGATGTTGCCGGCGTCGCGCAGGCGTTTGGCCATGTCGGCGGAAAGGGACGTCGCCAGCACGACCGACCGGCGCATCTCGACGATCTGCATCGCCCCCTGCAGCGTGTAGAGCGCCTGGCGGGTTTGGGTTGCGGTGTTGAGCACGGCGTCGGCGACGCGCCATTTGGCCGCCTCGAATGCCGCGCCGGCGATACGCTTGCGGAGGGGGATGAAAAACAGATCGAGAAAATCGCCGACCACGCTCACTTCCACCGCATGGCCGGGGAGACGGCGCTCGAGGCTCAGGACGGGGTTGCGGAGCAAGCCCGCCTGCACGAGGTCGGCCTGCGCGACGCCCAGGTCCTGATAGGTTGCCTGGAGGTTGAGGTTGTTGAGCAGTGCGATGCGGACGGCGTCGTCACTCGTCAGTTCGCGCTGCAACGCCGCGCGGACGACGGCATCGGCGGCGGCGTCATCGGCGGTGTGGCCGCGCCATTGCACGAGCTGGTGGGTCCGGGTCGCGACGGCGTTTTGAACATCGCTGAACCCCGCGTCCCTGGGGACATTGGCGCATCCGGCCAAAGCCGTCGCGGCGAGTCCCACGCCTGTCCACCTGAAAACTCTGTTGATCACTCGTGCCTCCGGTGTCCGGCTGGCTGGCTTGAAGGATTTCTGGAATGATCCATGCCCGGCATCGATTGATCCATCTCCATGCCATCCATGCCCCCCATGTTTTTCATGCCGTCCATGTCGCGGTCCATGTTCATCGCGCCATGGTTTTTCGTTTTCGTCGACGGCGCATCATGGTGCATGTGTTGCATCTGGTCGGCCGAGGGGTGGGTCGTCGGCATTGATTCAGTTGTCGAAGGCGCGGGCTCTGCCGGTGCGGAGGCTGTGGAATAGGAGATGGACAGTGTGTGTGATGGCCGGAAGGCCGGCGCTTCGACGGCGTGCGGATTGGCCGGATGATTCAGCGAGGCGGCGGGATCGGATCGCTCCGCGACGCATCCCGCCAGGGTCAACGAGAGCGCGAGGGACAAGCCCTTTGGTTTCAGCATGCGATGCTCCTGAACTGCATTCTACCAACGTCAAGAGCCATACCATCATGGTGGAGGGTGAAACTCGTCGCCTGCATGCTTGACAGGTTTTGTGAATTTTAACCCTTGTCCATGAGAACGGGCATTCCAAAAGAGACCACCACGGCTGTCCGATCGTGTTCGTCAACAGACATCACCCTAGGCCGACATGGATGTCACACGGGTTTTGCAACTGACGGCCCTTTGTCAATGGTTGTCTTCGGCGTTCACAAGGGCGGCATTTCATCACTTTCCCGCGCTCGGTCACCCGTTGGCACTGTGGCTGGGGCCCAAGATGATGTCCGCCCGACGCGAAAAGAGGTGGCGAACCATCACCGTTTGGGTGTATGGCAAAACCGTACGGCGTTAAGATGGGATTGGATATGACCTCAATCATCAAAGCATTCAACATTGATTTTAATTGGGATCTGCTGGAACAGCCGGCCTCACCGGGCTTGTATGTTCACGCCGATCCAGAGGAGCATGTGCGCTGGTACACCGATCTGGGGGCCAATGTCATTCAGTCATTTTGCGTGGCGTATGACGGATACGCCTGGTATCAGAGCAAGACGGTGCCCGTGCAGCCGGGCATGAAGGGGGATTTCCTGCAAGACGTGGTGGATCTGGCGCATCAACGAGGGTTGCGGGTGATGGGCTATTTCAATCTTGCCGCCAATCCGCGTTGGCAGTTGGAGAACCCAAAACTCTGGCATGCCGAATCGCACACGGGCTGGCGGATTCCCGTGACGGAACCTTACATGGACTTCTTCTGTGAATCCGTGCGCGACGCATTGACGGTGACGAATGTGGATGGATTCATGGTGGACTGGTTCAACATCCCGACACGGTACGCCTGGCTGGAATGTGAAAAACAGATGTATGAAAAATTGATGGGCGAAAAATTCCCGTCGGATCGAGCGTTGGCATCGTTGGGCGACAAGAAGGACGTTTATCCTTGGAATCTGTTGCCTCCGGAGGAGCAACTTGAATATGACCGGCGAGTGATGGCGTATGCCTGGAGGCGAATTCGTGAGGTGGTGTCGCAGACACGGGAGGCCGTCATCTGGCCCAATATTCCTCTCACTCAAAGCGGCAAGCCGCTGTGGACGAACCATGTATTGATGAAGGAGTCGGATTGGATTCTCAACGAAAGCCCGGATCTGTCGTTGCTGGATTGGTTGGCTGAACAAATCGGTCCGAAGACGAAAATTATCCAAAACTTGTGCGGTTGGAAGGACCATGACGCCGAAGTCTGGCGCAAGCTGGACACGGAGAAAGTTGGTCTGTACGGCTTTGCCCAGGCCGACGCGGCCACGACATTGCCTTGGACCGGACAGTCGCCGCGCGGCCGGGCGAATCGTCGGAATATTGATATTATTCGACGCGCATACCACGAAGTATAAAATCGGACCTTCATAACTGTTGGCGGGCGTGGGGAGTGAATTAATGCATGCCCGCCATCCTCATCTTCCAACCTGGGGCATTTGGGTTTGACATTCGCCGCCTGTTTGCTTGACAGGTCGCCGCGCGGGGCGTATTCCTATCACATGGATCACCCCAAGATTCTTTACGATGCCATCACCTTCGATGATGTGCTGCTCATTCCCGCCCGAAGCGATTTTGTGCCCGGCGACGCCGACACCCACAGCCGGGTGACGCGCGAGATCGAGGTCAACATCCCCTTTTTATCCAGCCCGATGGACACCGTCACCGAATCGGTGCTGGCGATCGCGCTGGCGCAGGAAGGGGGGATCGGGATCATTCACAAGAACATGCCGGCCGAGGCGCAGGCGCTGGAGGTGGAGAAGGTCAAGCGGAGCGAGAACGGGGTGATCGTGGATCCGATCACGC
>CAYTAP010000050.1:20305-25228 GCA_964435775.1 uncultured Tepidisphaeraceae bacterium | reverse complement strand
CGGCGGCTGAAGCCGCCCCTACTGCAGATCCATTCGAGAATTGAAAGGCCCTGCGTCTGTGGGCAGTGGGCAGTTGCATTGTATGAACAACTGACAACGGACAATGGACTCCTCACGACCGAATGCCATTGATTCTCGCCAGGAGGGCAATCATTTCGACTGCCGCGTCGGCGGCCCGTTCGCCGGCGTGGCCGTGCTTGCCGCCGATTCGCTCCAAAGCCTGTTCCTGGGTGTTGGTCGTCAACACGCCAAAGAGAACCGGGAGACATTCGCTGACGGCGACGTCCTGCAACCCTCGGGCGCATTCCCCCGCGACGTAATCAAAATGCGGCGTATCCCCGCGAATGACCGCGCCAAGGCAAATGACGGCCGAGAATGCCTTCCGCCGCGCGAGGGCTTTGGCAGCCACGGGCAGTTCAAATGCGCCCGGCACTCGATGGATGACAATGCGGGTGTTGTCCACCTTCAACGCCTCCAACCGTCGCAGACACCCGGCCAGCAATTCATCGACGATCGACGCGTTGAACCGCGACGCCACGACGGCGATCTTCGCCGTCGATGGAATTTCCGCATGCGTTTGGGCCGGCAATTCAGTGCTCATGATCCACTTTCATTTCAACTTGGTGTTTTCGGGATGGGCTACTTCGTCCCCTGGCCCATGATTTCCACAGCGCGGGTGATCGTGGCGCGGGTCATGGAGATCACAACCTCGGTGGGCAGTTCCCTGGACTGATCCCGATGATATTCATCGGGTACCACCACTTTCGCCATCGCATGGAGTTCCTTCTCAACGGCCTGTTCACGCGCAGAAAGCTTGGCGGTGTCGTCGCGTGAAATCGGATCGGCCACGTCATAGGCAAGCAACAATGTGGAAACCTGCCAGTCGTAATAACTATGCGTACCTTCACTCATGGGGGCATTGTAAATGGCTTGCCCGACAATGCCCAGTGTCCCGCGCGCTCTTGTGTCCGGGCGGGGCTTTCATACGCTACGCCCTTCTCAGGAACAAACGGCCATGGCGGAACGAACCCCCCTGTTGACTTCGATTTCACACCGACTGATGCCGGCGCTGCAACTGACGCGGATGGCGCTGGTCTTCACCGCGATCGCCGACAGCGGGTGTACGCTGCTGCTTCAAGCGGAGGAAAAGCGCCTTGCATTCATCGCGCAATTGCCGGGTTCGACCGATTCGCCGGGCGCCTGGGCGTTTCTCGACTGGCGGCTGGTCGTGGCGACGGCGCTGATCGCGGTCGGGTTGTATGGCTATGGGATGAGCCTCAATGACATCATCGACCGCCGACGCGACAAGCAGATGGCGGCCCATCGGCCGCTTCCCAGCGGACGCATGAGCGTGATGGGCGCCCATGTCATCTGTTTTCTCCTGGCAATGCTCGCCATTGGCGCGGCCATCTATTACGCGTTGCACGCCGGCTCGGCCGGTCGGGATGGATGGAAGACGCTCGTCCTCGTTGTGTGGACCGGCACATTGATCACCTTCTACGACTTCGCGGGCAAATATCTGGTTGCGCCGGGCCTCCTGACCCTTGGGCTCGTCCGATTCTTCCAGGCCTTGGCGCCGGCGCCGGGCATCCCGCTCCTGTGGCACGCCCTGCTGCTGCTCAACCATGTCGCGCTGTTGTCCACTGTTTGCTATGGACTGGAAAAGAAGCGGCCGGCGCTGACGCGCGATCATTGGCTGCGGGTTGCAGGGGGGCTGGCGATCATCGATGCCCTGGCGATTACGGTGGTCTGGTGGCGGCGCAGCGGAGGCGGACGCATCTCATTTGAGCAGGCGATGTGGGTCAACATGGGATTGCTCTGGCCGGTTGCCGCCATGGTGGGATTCATCGCGGCGGCCATCTGGATTTACCATCGCAGCGCCACGAGGCGGGATGCCGGGCGAACGTTAATGCTCGTCGGCCTGTTGTGGCTGATCGTTTACGATACGGCATTCGCGGTGGGCTATGTGGGCTGGTTTGAAGGGGTGGCGATTCTCCTCTTGCTCCCGCTGGCATGGTGGTCGGTGCGTTTCATGCGATGGTGGAGCAAGGTGCTCACGCTGTCCCATCGCCCGGAGTACCAGAGGGTCGAGACCTGATCCCTGTCACCCGGGATCAATCCCGTGGCCAATCGCTGCGCGCAGACGGATCACGTCGCCAGCCACGTTCGCAGGAGGATGAGGTTCACGGTGATCGTGACGCAGGATGCGACCGTGGTCCAGAACACACAGTCGGCCGCCAGTTCCGCTTCGCCTCCGAGTTCGAGGGTCAACACCAGCGTGTTCACCGCGGTGGGCGTGCCTGACGTGAGAATGAGCAGCGCCGCGGGGAACGGCCACAAGTCGAGCGCTGTCACACCAAGTTGATGAAACCCAAACAGCATCAGCGCCGTGATCGCCGGAGCAACAAGCAGGCGCAGGACAATGACGAGGGAGACCGGTCGCCACCGCGGCCAGCGCGGGCGGATCGCCAACTGCGCCCCCAGTGTGACCAGCGCCGTCCCGATCATCGCATCGGCGAGGTAACGGGCGGAATTGCTGACCACCGGCGGGATCAAGGTGACATCGCCGCCCGTCCACCAGCGGACGAAAAGCCCCGCCGCCATGACCGGCAACACGGGGAGGCGGAACACCGAAATCATCCCCCTGGTGAACGATCCCGCCCCGGCATATGCGGCAATCCCCATGCCGATGCTGAACGTGAGCAGACCCTGCATGGTCATGACAAAGGTCTGCGCCGCCGCGCCGGGCGCGCCGTACGCGAACTGCGCCAGCGGCAGTCCGAAGTTCCCGGAGTTGTAAAATAAGACCGCCATCATAATGGCGGCCTTCATCGAACGTCCCACCCGCAGGAGCTTTAATATCCACCAGACCACCACCCATACCGCGAACATCTGCAAAAGACAGACCGTGACGATTCCACCCATTTTCGACCACTCCAGGGTGCTGGTCGAAACGTAATAAAAAACGTATGCGGGAGTGAACAGGTAGAGATTGACTTTGTTGAGCGTCCCGATGTCGATGGCGAACTTGCGGCGCAACAGCGCCCCCAGCCCGATCATCAGGAGGATCGGGCCGAGGATGTTGAATAAAATCGAGGTCATCGGATGGAATGATGCGCGAGGAAATCCCAACAGCTGAACGCGGACGGTGACGGCTGCGATCGCCAGCCGCTGCCGATCAGGGCGAGGATCATAGCGTTCATGGGTACATTCCGCACGCCGCCTGAAGTTTTCAAGACATCAGATGCAACAACGCACGAACCGAAGTTCGTGCGTTGCTTTGAAACATCATCAATGATGTCGGCAAGGCTCAGGCTTTCACCAGTCGCTTCCGGCACACCCATGCGGCGGCCGCGCCCACGGGGAAGAGCGCCAGAGCGCTGGGGAGCGGAATGACCGTCGGGCCGGTCGGGCGAATGTCCAGCGACAGCTTGGCATGATCGAGGCTGATCTGGTTGAAGCTGAACACGGGCCCTTCGTCATCAAAGTCCACTGACGCCGGCAGCAACCCCGTGCCGGTGGCGGTAAGCAGCGTGGCCATGTCGATATGCACATTTGACCAGTCGCCAGTCACCTGAGCTGATCCCGTCCACATCCCATTGCTCTCGGAAGCGGGAAAGACCGGGACGGTCTGCAAATGGTCACTGGTGGAAGTCAAGTTCGTCAAATCCGTGACGTTCAGCGTGCCCGCGGCGTCCACGGTTCCGCCAGTCGAGGTGAACGCGCCGCCCTGGGTGACGGTCACGCCATAGAGGCGATAGCCGGACTTCACGGAAATATCCACGCTGAACGAGTCGGATACGCTCCGCTGTGGCAAGATCGCCTGAATGCTGAAGCCCGTCTCCAGGAACTGGTCATTCACCACGAAACCGGAGGGATCGAAGGTGAAATCATGGCCGGAGTTCGTGCCACTGCCATACAAGTCATTCAGGCTGCTGCCATTGGACCATGTAAAATCAGTCTGATCGCCGCTGGGATTGTCCCAGGCGGTTTGCGCCATCGCGGGCGCTGCCAAGGCCCCCAGCCCCAGCATCAAGCCGCAGGATAAGATTCGAGTGAAACGCATCTTCGTTCCTCCTCCCCTCACGGGGACATGTACTCTTGGTGTCGTGGTTCTTCAAAGCCGGATACGCCCGACATCGGATCGACACCTACGGGCGCATGGTACTGCAACCACCACGGATTCATGAATAGGAAACTTTTGCTCCGTTTGGCAAAAAACTCACAAATACAGACTATTTTTCCCCTATATCCGGAATAATCGGCATAAAGCGGCCTGAGCCTTTGAATTCGGGCAAGCGGTCATCATTGCCGGATTAACCCACGGCCGCTTCAAAAATCTCAGTCCGGTCAACGTGCGATGTCTTGCCTCGTGCCATAAAGCTCGTCACGACCACTGCCACCAGCGCGACCAGAACCATCGCGCCGAAGACCCATGTCAGCCCGCCGGCGATCATCTGCCGCGACGCCGCGACGAACTGCGGCGCCAGTTGCACATGGCTGTGTGGATCAAGCAGCGCCGCCGGCGTCACCCCGTGCGACACGAGGTCCGCCAATTCCGGCGCGATCAGAATGTTGAACAGCGCCCCAAGCAATCCAATGCCAACCGCGCCGCCCATCGTGCGGAAAAACTGCACCGAACTGGTCACGATGCCGCGCTGCTGCCACGCCACCGCGCCCTGGGCGGCCAGCAGATATCCCATCGACGTCGGACCAAACCCGAGGCCGGTGCCCGCAAGCACAATCGTCAACACCCATTGCGGCCAGTGAAGCAGCGCGCCGATGAGCAACCCAATGAAACCGGCGGCGATGATGCCGGTGCCCAGCAGCGAGGTTTTGCGAAAGCCCCATTTGACGACCAGCGGCGCGGCAATCGTTCCGCTGATCGCCGGCCCCACGCCCTTGACCTCCTCCAGCCGACGC
>CAYTAP010000050.1:0-20295 GCA_964435775.1 uncultured Tepidisphaeraceae bacterium | reverse complement strand
GCGTGACGACGCTCGCTGCGGCGGTCGCTCCGCCTCCAAGCCCACCCTGCACATAGAGCGGGACAAACGTATCGAGGCTGAGAAAGCCCACGCCCATGAGCAGGCTGCCCAGCAACGACGGACCGATGGAGGCATTCATGACCAGCGAAGGTGGCAGGACCGGGTTGGCGGTCCGACGCTCGTGATAGATGAAAAAGGTGATGGCGGCGACGGCGACGCCGAGCAGGATGAACAAAGCAGCCCAATTCCACCCCTGCGGTCCGATGCCGGAAACAAGCGTGAGCACCGAGGCGCAAAACAGCGCGAGCGTGGCGATGCCCGGCAGATCGAGATCGGTGGACTGAGGCTTTTCCATGTCGTGGTATTTCCACCAGAGCACGACAAACCCCAGGGCGGCGAAGGGGAGGTTCACGAAAAAGATCGAGCGCCACCCGAGCGTGTTGACCAAAAACGCCCCCAGCGCCGGCCCGGCCAGCGAGCTGGTGCCCCAGATGGCGCTGAACAGTCCCTGGATGGCGGCACGTTCCTTCAGGGTGAAGATGTCGCCGAGAATGGTCAGGACGACGGGCATGATTCCGCCTGCGCCAAGCCCTTGAAGGCCGCGAAATAGAATCAACTGCCCCATGGTCTGCGCGAAGGATGCCAACACCGAGCTGGCGGCGAAAATGATGATCGCGACAAGGATGACGCGCTTGCGCCCCAGCACATCGGCAAGGCGGCCGTATAAGGGCATGGTGACCGTCGCCGCCAGAAGGTAGATCGAGGCGACCCACGCGTAATGCTCCAGGCCGTGCAATTCGCCGATGATCGTGGGCATCGCGGTGCTCGTGACGGTCTGCTCCATCGAAGCAAGCACCATCACGATCATCAGCGCGGCGGTGACGTACCGGCGATCCAGGCTCGGCACGGGCGCAGCGCCAAGTCGCAGCGGTTCTTTCAGCGCTTGCGACAGACCCGGCCGCGCATCGACCGGTCCATGCACCAGCGTGGGAGTTGCGACTGCAGTGGGTTCGGGAAGTGCGGACTCGCTCGGCTTGTCAATTAATTCCTGCGTGCCTGTCGGCGTCATCTGCCCCTGTTCTTTCGCATCGCCCGAGACCACCCACCATCCAAGATCACAAAAGCTACTGTAGACATCGGGGAATGGAAAATCGACTGCCTGCGGAACATCCACGCGGCCATCATCATCGGAACGCGATTTTCCAGACCATGACATCGGGGAGGGGATGGCCGGATTGGTCTTTGGGGGGTTCGATCCACCAGTCATACATCGCCAGTTCGGTCGGATGATCCAGATCGACGCTGCCGCTGGAACGGAGGATGCTGACGGAGATCACTTTTCCCGTCGTGTCGGTTTTCACTTTCATGACCACCGTCGGATTGTCGAGGCTCATCAGATCAAGCGAACCGGCGAGACTGATTCGCGGGCGGGTTGTTTTCACCTTGCGCCCGAATCGGGCATCCACCCGTCCGGATTGAACAAGGACGCTGCCGACATCGGAGAAGGCGTCGGATTCAGAATCGCTCTCGGGCAATGGATCGGCCGGGGGTGTGACGGACGCGGCATGGGACTGCGTGAGCGTTTTGGGCAACTCCTGACTCCGCACGGGAAGTTGTGGCCGCAAAGGATCGGCGGGCAACCCAAACACTCGCGCAGGCTCGCTTTGGTCAAGAATTCGCACCTTGGACGCGGGCATCAGTTGCCGGGACGGCGGGTCGCCAATGTGCCCTTCGCCGGGTGGATCGCGGCTGAGGTCGGCCTGCTGCTGGTTGGCCAGGCGTGACATGCTCGGCAAGTCACCCGGTGAAGAATTGACCGCGTCGCCTTTGCCCAGCATGTCACCCATTCGATCGGCCCTCGGTGGTTCGGGGATGTAGATGGCATCATGAACGGCGGCAACCGCCGGGCGGGGCTGAAGAAAGTTCGCCAATTCCGCGGCATATCCCCACAGCAGCCCCCCCACCATCGCGAGATGAAACGCGAAGGACAGAAGAATGGGCAGGACGATGCGGGGTGGGCGGTTGTGCATGATCGAGGTCGGCCGGGGCATCAAGACAAGCCAGGGCACGCATCATTATATGTCGGCATCACCGAAGTGTGATGGCGAATTGTCCACGGGATGTGGGAGATTGCACGAGCACGATCGGTGTTGTTCGCCTACAATTGCAGGCGATGAAATATCATTACGGCGAATACGACGGGTCGGAATTCCCGACACAGGATAAGCTGTTTGGTTTCGATCAACTGATGCAGTTCATCATGCAATATGGCGAGCAGGCGTTGAAGGCGCTCGAGCAGATGATGCATGATCCGAAGAATGAGGCGCAGGCAGAGCTTCTGGAGCAACTGCTCAAGGAGGGGATGCTCGACAAGGATGGGAAGGGGAAACTGCGCCTGACGCCGCGATCGATCGGGCGGATGCAGCGGAAGGCATTGATGGAGGTGTTCGCCAACCTTCGCCAGGGGCAGCGGGAGGGACACGAAAAAGTGACGCCGGGATCGGGTGGGGAACGCATTGATGGAACCAAGCCCTACACGTTTGGGGACCCTGTCTCCGAACTGGATTTGCACCAGACGCTGAAGAATGCGATGCGGCGACAGGTGGAAGGGGTTCAGGGTTCAGGGTTCGGGGTTCAGGAGGGAAAGCGGGCCCGGATCGCGTTCATGGAGCGCGACCTGGAATTGCGCCTGCACGAGGGAACCACCAGTTGCTCGACCGTCGTGCTGCTCGACATGAGCGGCTCGATGATGCGTTATGGGAGATTTTCATCGGCCAAGAAAGTCGCGATGGCGATGCAGGCGCTCGTGCAGTCTCGTTTCCCGCAGGATTCGATTGATTTTGTGGGATTTTATTCGGGCGCCGCGAGAATCTCGCCGGCCGCGCTGCCACTGGCGATGCCCAAGCCGGTGACGATTTACGATTACCAGGTGAGACTTCGCGTGCCGATCGCACAGATCGACCAGGCGCCGCAGCACTTCACGAACCTGCACATGGGCTTGCAACTGGCGCGCCGGATTTTGCAAAAACGGATTAGTGAAAATAAGCAATTGTTCATCATAACGGACGGCCAGCCGACCGCGCATGTCGAGGGGGATTTCGTCCACCTGCTCTATCCTCCGGATGAGCGAAGCACCGTGGCGACGTTGAAGGAGGCGGTGCTGGCGGTGCGGGAGGGGTGTCGCGTGTCAACGTTCGCGCTGATTGAGGACTACTGGGGCATGGAATGGGTGGGATTCGTCGATCAGTTGACGCGGCTGACCAAGGGCGTGGCCTTCTACACCAGTTCCGGAGAACTGGCCTCGTGCATCATGGAAAGCTACCTGAGCGGACGAAAGAAAAAGGCCCATATCGCCTGAGAAGCCGCGCGCCGGCGCGGGCAATCATTGGGGTTTGCGCCTGGGGCGGGTATAAGTCTGCATCGGCGCGAGCGCGCCCATGGAAGCCAGACAACAAATCCCAGGCCAGAGGGAACGATGGTTTTGAACGGTGAAAAGAGCGGCGCGGCTGAGCGCGAGATGCTGGATCGCGTCAAGCAGATTGTGCGACGGGACCTCAAGCTTGGCGAACAGGCGGAGATCCCGGATGACATGCCGTTTTTCGGCGGGGATTTTGACCTCGATTCGCTCGATGTCCTGCTCCTGCTCACAAGCATTGAAAAGACATTTGGATTGAAAATCCCCAGCGAAGCGGTGGGCCAGTCGGCATTCAAAAACATCAGCACATTAACCCAGTACATCGCGGCGCACCGGCCTGCCGACAATGGTCATGGCCCGGCAACCGCCGCGAATGGCGATGCCGATCCATTGGCGGGTCTTCCGCATCAGCCGCCCTTTCGATTTGTGACGCGCGTGATTGAACTACAGGCCGGGCAATCCGGAAAAGCGACTTGGGTGGTCACGGGGGAGGAGGCGTTTTTAAGTGGACACTTCCCCGGTCGTCCGATCGTGCCAGGCGTGTTGATTGGCGAGGCGCTGGCGCAATGGTCGGGCGTGGTGGGGAATCCGAAAACGGGGCTGGCGGGGAAACTGGCGCAGATCAACATCCGATTTGATCAGTCGGTCATCCCGCCGGCGGAGATCGAATTGGAATCAAAGGTGATCCGCGCGATGGATGCCCTGCACCACTTTGAAGTGAGCGCCAAGGTCAAAACCCAGGTTGTGGCCCGCGGCGAATTGACGATCCGCTATGATCGGGGGTGAATGATGTTCAAATCGATTTTGTGTGGCGCGGCCATGTTGCTGATCGGTTGGGGCACGGGTGTCGCAATTGTCCGAGGCGATGCGCCGGCGGCAACCCAATCGTCCGAAGTGATTGAACCGCAACTGCTTGGTGAGCTCGTCGCGCTCGATCAGCGCATCGGCGCGATCCAAAGCCTTCGCGCCCGCTTTGTGCAAAGCAAATTCACGCCGCTCTTGCGAAAGCCGCTTGTGTCGTCGGGCATGGTGCGCGTCAAGGGACAATTGATGCGATGGGACACCGATCGCCCGGAGCAATCGGTCATCGCCACCGGCCAGGGGGAACTGAAGATGTACTATCCCGGGCAAAAGGTGATGGAGGTGTATCAACTGGATCAGAGGATGGGCCAGTTGGCCGCCTCCCCCCTGCCGCGATTGGATGTGTTGCGACAATACTTCGCCATCGAGCGCACGGACGCCGCGCCGGTGGTGAAAGCTTGGGCGCGGGAGCTTGGTGGGGATGCCGGTGGCGGCGATGCGTCGGCGTCCGACAAATCGCGTTATCTGGCATTGCGATTGACACCGGTGGACCCCTCGCTCAAGAGGCACCTGGCGCAAGTGATCGTGTTGATGGACAAGGATTACCCCTGTATATTGCGGGCGGAAATGACCGATGGGGATCACGAGCGGACGGTCCTCGATTTCAGCCACATCGAGTTGAACAAACCGATGACCGATGCCGAGGTGATGTTGACGGTTCCCGCCGGCACGACCATTTCCCACCCGATGGCGGGCATGGAAAAGGGAAAAGCCGCCGGGCGCGAGGATCGATGACCAGTTGAGGGTGTGAAACTCGCCAGGATGATGCGCCAATTTCTCGCTTTTCGCAGTGGACGGGGCTTCCGGTGAAACTGATTGACGCGAACAGAACCTCGCTGCCGACGCGGCCCATCGCGGAAGCCGGGGCAGAGGCGGTGGCCGGCGCCCCGGTTCAGCCCCCAGGCGAACCACGGATGGGGCGATGGGAAAATTTCTGGCTGAATTATCTCTTCTGGCACGCCGAGCATGCGCCGTGGGTGATCCGGGCGACGCGAGTGTTTTATCTCACGCTGGCATGGCATGTCGCCACATCCATGCGACGCACGGTGATGACCAATGTCGCAAGGCTCATGGGCGCCCAGGCGCCGCTCAAGCAGCGCCGCAAGGTGGCACGGCGGATCATCGCCAACTTCTACCTTTTCGTCCATGACATCGGATGCGCAGTGCGGATGAGTCGTGAGCAATTGCTGGCGCGGATCAAAACTGTGGAGGGGCACGACCGATACCAGGCGGCGCGGCAGGCCGGGAAGGGCGCGATTCTCGTGACGGCGCACATGGGATCATTCGAGGTGGGCGCGGCCGCCTTGAGGGAGTTGGAGCCCATGGTCCACGTTGTCTTTCGCCGCGATGTCCAGGCGCGGTTCGAGCGGCTGCGCAAGGCGCTGCACGAAAAGCTGGGACTGATTGAAGCGCCGGTGGATGATGGATGGGGCGTGTGGATGCGGTTGCGCGATGCGCTGGGGCGAAACGAAGTGGTCCTGATGCAGGGGGACCGGGTGATGCCGGGGCAAAAGGGGGTGAAGGCGCCGTTCCTGGGTGGGCACATGCTCGTGCCCGCCGGGCCGGTGAAACTGGCGCTGGCGACGGGCGCGCCGCTCATTCCGATCTTCGCGCTTCGCCAGGCGGATGGCAAGGTGAAGCTGATCATCGAGGAGGCGATTGACGTGCGCCCGGACGAGTCAGGGGAAGGGCGCATTCATCCGGCGCTGGTGAGGTTGGTCAACGTGATCGAGCGTTACGTCAAGGCGTACCCGGAGCAGTGGCTGACGCTGCATTACGCCTGTTGCGAAGATGCCGATGCGCGTCAAGACGGACATGGGAAGTGAATGCAAACAGCCGCGAAGCAATCCGATGTGGTCATCACGGGCGCCGGACTGGTCACGCCCCTTGGCGTCGGCTGCGGGACAGCTTGGCGCGGCGTTATCGAGGGACGCTGCGGTCTGGGCGCGATGAGCGCGCTGGAACAAAAGCCCGATCCTGATCTGGGCGGCGGGCAGGCGCCGGAGTGTGAATGGGATGAAGAAGAACGCGCGCTGCCGCGCGAGGTGCGCTATCTCCGCCGGGCGATTCGTGAAGCGCTCGACGGGGCCAGAGCGATGCCGGGGAAGACGCATCCACCCGGGCGATGCGCGGTGATGCTCGGGACGACGCTGCATGGCATGCGATCGGCCGGTGCGTATTTGCGCGATGGCGACTATGGGCATTTCAAAACATTCTCGGCCGCCAGCGTGTTGCAAGCGGCGCTCTCGCCGTGGAATGTTGCCGGATGGTCGGCGACGACGTGCTCGGCATGCTCATCAGGACTCGGAAGCATAGCGCTGGGCGTGACACTGCTACAAAGCGGTCAGGCGGACCTCGTCATCGCGGGGGGATACGACACGGTCAGCGAATACGCCTACGCGGGATTCAACAGCCTGCGCGTGGTGGCCGACGGTCCGCTGCGCCCCTTCGCGCGCGAGCGGCGGGGTATGAAATTGGCAGAGGGGTATGGGATCGTCGTGCTCGAACGCGCGGCGGATGCGAGCGCGCGAGGCGTGGGCGTGATGGCGCGCATTCTGGGCATCGGCGAGTCGGCCGACGCGCATCATCTAACCCAGCCGCACCCGCAAGGCGTTGGCGCGGCGGCGGCGATGCGCATCGCGCTGATGGATGCGGGCATCGAACCCGGCGAGGTGAATCTCGTGTGCGCCCACGCCACGGGCACGCAGGACAATGATGCCGCGGAGTTCGCGGCGTTGTCGGCCGTCTTTGGTGATCATCTGGCGGCGCTGCCGGTCGTTGGTCTTAAAAGTCTGCTCGGACACACACTGGGGGGAGCCGGATCGGTTGAGCTTATCCTGGCGGCGATGGCGATGCGGGATCAGATGATCCCATCGTGCGTCAACGTGCGGGCCGATGAAGTTGAGTTTGAGAAGCTGAAACTGGTGACAAGCGGCGCGATGGCCGGGAGGGTGGAGACGACGCTCAACACGTCGCTCGGGTTTGGCGGGGCCAATACATGCGTGGTGCTGGGGAAGGCGGCAGTGGGCGGCGAAGAGGGTCCAGGGTTCGGGGTTCAGGGTTCAGGGAAAGGGAAGGGGAACATCGAACATCCAAAGAAGGCAGGTGAATCGATCGATGCTGGACGTTCGATGTTCAATGTTCGACCTTCGCAATCTCCGCGCGACAGCCAGCAAACAACCAACAGTGGGCAATCCGTTTTCATCACCGGCATCGGCGTTGTTGTTCCGGGCGGCGTGGGCAATGAGGCGTTCGCTCAACTGATGGCGCGGCCAAAAGCGCATGAGGTGGATGCCGACACCGGCGCGGTGGCCGAGGAGCAGCTCGCCCCCCTTCTCAATTCGCGCCGGGTTCGGCGAATGAGCGAATATGTGAAACTGTCCCTTGCGGCGACGAGCCTCGCGATGGCCGACGCTGCGATCACCGACGTGCCGGCATTCGCCGAGCATTGCTCGGCCGTGCTGGGGTCGGCGCATGGGTCGGCGGGATACAGCGAACAATACTATGGACAGGTTGTGCGTGAGGGAATCAACGCCGCCAACCCGATGCTCTTCGCCGAGGGTGTGCCCAATGCGGCGGCGGCGCATCTAAGCCTCATGCTGGGAGTCAAAGGCGCGTGCCAGACAATCATCGGGGCCCGCACGGCTGGTCTCGACGCGCTGGCGCTGGCGGCGATGCGCATCGCATCGGGGCAATGGGATCGCGCGATCGTCAGCGCCGGAGAGGAATACGCGCCGGTCGTCAACGCGGCCTACGGGCATGCCGGGCTTTATCAAAATGGCGGGAAGATCAATGGGCGCGACGAGGGTTTTGTCGCAGGGGCCGGCGCGGTGACCCTGGTGCTGGAAAGCGAAGCATCGCTCCAGAATCGCGGCGGGCGGGCGCGTGGGGTGGTGGAACGTTGGAGCAATGGCGCAAGCGAGCCGCGCGGGATGTCCAGGGTGATGACGCAGGTCCTTGCGTCATTGGGACCGGCCGACGGCATCATGATGTCCGGAAATCGAACATGGATCGAACGCGCGGAGAACGCCGCGGTGCGACGAGCCGCGCGCGGCATGGCGACAACTCACGTCTACGGCCATCTGGCTGAGTGCCACAGCGCTCTTCCACTGATGGGATTGGCGGCGACATTGCTGAATGGCGTGATGCCGATGACGATTGGACATCGAGCGCCTGATGGCAATGCCCCACCCGTCAGGGTCCCGCGAAGCATCATCGCCGTCGGCGCCGATTACAACGGGATGGTCGCCGGCGTTCGGGTCGGTCTTCTTCAACCGTAGATGATGAAAACGATGGGGAGGATGCGATCTCGTCCGGAACGTCGGGGCAAACGACCGGACGCGCCGGGGGCGGCGGCGCTTCACCGCAGGGTGAAGAACAGAACGAACATGATGATCCAGACGATGTCGATGAAATGCCAGTAGATGGTCGCCTGGCGGACGCCTTGATGATGCTCGTGATCGTAGCGGCCTTTGAAGGCGTTTTTGATCGTCAGTCCCAGCCCGATCAGCCCGCCGAGCACATGGGCGGCATGCAGCACGATCAGGAAAAAGATCATGCCGTACAGGAATATCCGCTGGCTCCCCTGGAGCGCGACGTAATGATCATGCAGGAGCGTCATCAGCGACGGAACCTGAACCGCGATGAACGCCGCCGCGAGAATCGCGCTGGCGAGCAGTGACCGACGAAGCTCGGTTTGCCGCTCGCGCCGGACGGCGATGAGCGCCCGGTGCATCGTGTAGCTCGTGGCAAGGAGGATGACGGTGCTGAAGACCAGCGCGATGGGAATATGAATGGCGCCCAGCGGTGGAATCTGGCTGAACTCGCCGAACACGCGCACGCGAATGAGCACATACGCGACGATGCTCGACCCGAACAACATCGCAAGCGACGCGAGAAACAGGTTCAAGCCAAGGTGCGCCAAATGCCGGCGCTGCGAGGGCGTTGAAGCGCCCGAGCGCGAGGAAGCGCTCGTGTGGGTGTCGGATGGGGGCATGTTCTCTCCAGTGCGGCCGGCGAGCCCCGGGGGCGCATCACCGGCAACGGCGCATCGCATGGACGCCGGTTGATCGTCGCCCTCGTTCAATCGCCTCACTGCTGCGGCGCGACGGTGATGGTGGGCTTCACAAGGGTGCCCTGGTACTGATGGCTGTCCAGCATGGCGACACCCAGGAATAGGCAGACAAACAAGAGCGCCGTAATGAGCGCAACCGCATAAAACGACCCATCATACCGCAGGTGCATGAAGTAGAGGACCACCAAAGCACCCTTCACCACGGCGATGAGCAGCGCCACCCAGATGTTGATCGAGCCCAGGTCGATGTATGTGACGCCGACGGTGAGCACCGTGAGGATCAGGAGCGCGACATAAACGGTCATCAAAACCCGAACCGGCAGCGGATGCACATTGAGGCTGCCCGGGGGGCGCGTGGCATGCGGATCGGCGACGGCGTTTTCAGAGTGAGCGGTCATGGGAGGCCTCTTGGAATTTTCGTTTTTCGGCTTTCGACTATTGATATCCGATCGCGGACGACGCATTCGTCAGGTAATCAGGTAGAGCAACGGGAACAGGAAGATCCAGATCAAGTCAACCAGGTGCCAGTACAACCCGACGAGATCGACCGGCGTGAAATATTCGCTGCTGAAGTCACCCCGGATGCTCCGCAGCAGCAGCCAGAAGATCAACCCCATGCCCACGAGCACGTGAATGCCATGCAGGCCGGTCATCAGGTAATAAATGTTGAAGAACGTCGCGACGCGATCCTTGTCCAGTTGTGTCAGACTTTGATAGGTCACCTCCTTGCGGTGATGGCCGAGCTTCTGGGGGACGATGCCGGAGGGTTCGGCGAAAGATGGACGGATTTTGGCGGCGTCACCGGTGCCGGCGTTGGGGTCGGGCGGGAGGATCGACAAATCGGTTGACCGCGGAGTCTGCGACGTGACGGGCGCCAGCGGGGGCGTCTGGTGCTCAGGCATGGCGAGCGGACCTTCGCCGGTCATGGAGAACATCTTGTCGCCGGGCTTGCCCTTGTATTCCGGGCTGAAAGTATTGGCCCGCCCCACCCAAAGCCCGAACTCGTACTTGTGGTGATACTCAAAGCCCTTGATGACCATGAATCCCGCCGCGCCCATGAGCGTGAGGATCAGGCAGATGACAAGGCCGCGCTTCTTGTTCATCTGTGCGCATCGAACGCCCCACGCCATCGTGAGGCTGCTGGTGATCAGCACGATGGTGTTCAACGCGCCCAGGGTTTTGTTGAGGGCCTCGTGGGCGAACTCAAACACCTCCGGATGGTTGTGCCGGTACACCGCATAGGCGCAAAACAATCCGCTGAACATCAGGATTTCCGTGCCGAGGAAAATCCACATGCCGAGCTTCGCGGACATGTACTGCTGCTCGGGCGTCTTAAAGTGATGGGCCAGGTGCGCCGGGTGGGCGTGATGCCCCGCATCCGCGGCGGCCGGGTTGACGGTGTTGGTGGTGGTCATGCGTAGGTCTCATTGGCCGGGGCTTTCGTCCTCCGGTCCGCGCAAAAGGGTTCGAAGAATCAGTGGGCGGGAACCGGCTGCGAGCCGCCGCTGTCGAAATCGCTCAACGTGGTCGCCTCCGACGGTTTGATCTCCCAGCCGCGCTCCGGCGACACATAATGCCAGGCCGACAAATCGTATGGATCCCCGGCCACCGGCTCGACTGCGAAGTTGTCATGCGGCGGCGGCGACGAGGTGTGCCACTCGAGAGTGTTGGCGCCCCAGGGATTGGCCGGGGCGGGCTTGCCGCGAAGCAGCGAGTGAATCCATGTGAACAAGACGATGAACAACCCGCACGCCAGGACATAGGCGCCGATCGTGGAGATCTCGTGATAAACCTGGAACTCCGGCAGGTACGTCGCATAGCGGCGGGTCATTCCGCGGCTGCCGGCGATGAACTGAATGAAAAACGTCAGGTTGAAGCCCACGAAAACCACCACGCATCCGATGCGGCCCCAGGTTTCGCTGTACATCTTCCCAAACATCTTCGGCCACCAGTAATAGAGGCCGCCGATGAACGCGAAGAGCATGCTCCCGACCATCACATAGTGAAAGTGGGCGATGACGAAGTAGGTGTCGGTCAGGTGGATGTCGGTGGAGAGCGACCCAAGGAACAAACCGGTCAACCCGCCGATCGTGAACAGCGGAATGAACCCCAATGCGTACAGCATCGGCGTCTGAAGCCGGATGTCGCCGCGATACAGGGTGCTCGTCCAGTTGAAGACCTTGATCGCCGAGGGGATGGCGACGGCGAAGGTCAGGATACTGAAGATTGAGCTGGCCAGTGGCGACTGCCCGGACACAAACATGTGATGGCCCCAGACCAGGAAGCCCAGGAGGGCGATGGCGATGGAGCTGACGGCGATGAAGTTGTAACCAAAAATATGGCGACGGCTGAAGGTGACGATCAGCTCGCTGATGACGCCCATGCTTGGCAGCACCATGATGTAGACGGCCGGGTGGGAATAGAACCAGAAAAAGTGCTGATAGAGAACGGGATCGCCGCCGAGCGCGGGATCAAAGATACCCACGCCGAGAGTTCGCTCGCAGACGAGCAGGAGCAACGTGATCGCCAGAACCGGTGTGGCGAGAATCTGGATGATGCTTGTCGCATACAGCGCCCAAAGCATGAGGGGCATCCGGAACCAGCTCATCCCTTTGGGACGCAGGGCATGGATCGACGCGACGAAGTTCAGACCGGTTAGAATGGAGCTGAAGCCGAGAATGAATGCGCCGAGGGTGGCCGGGACCACGCCGGTCATGCTCTTGGCGGTGCTGAATGGCGTGTAAAACGTCCATCCCGTGTCAAGTCCGAATCCCCCCGGCAGATGGATGTTGAACGCGGTGGCGAGGACGCCGCTGAGCAGGATATAGACGAAAAAGCAGGCGCCGAAGACGTAAATATAAAGGCTGGCGAGGTTGAGCCGCGGGAAGGCGACGTCCTTGGCGCCGAGCATCATGGGCAGCACAAAGTTACCGAGTATGGCGGGAATCGACGGGATGATGAACAGGAACACCATGACCGCCCCGTGGAGCGTGAACATGTTGTTGTAAAGCTCCATTGTCCGGCTGATGACGGCGGGGTCGGTGGGGTTGCCGCCGAAGGTGAATGTCGGGCCGGGCGTCAGCAATTCCGTCCGCAGCAGCAGCGCGAACATGCCGCCGATGAAGAAGAAAAAGAGGACGGCGACCATGTACATCAGGGCGATGCGCTTGTGGTCGAGCGTAAACGCCCACGACTTCCAACCACGGGTGTGGTTGAGGTAGTTGTCGACGGGCGTTGGTTGCATGGCCGTGCCGCTGAACGGAACGGGGGGTGTATGAACGGACATCTGAAACTCCCAAATTGCCGCGGCCATCCGGCCGCACTGCCTGTGAGACATCGGACAACTGCCGCCACGCGCGGCGCGTCACCGGTGTTCCCAACCGCTACTTGCTCGCGGGCGCCGCCGCGCCATTCGTCCCGGCCGCCGGAAGCTTGTCGGGAATGGCGCCTTTGTAATGGCTGGACAGGGATTTGATGTACCAGGTGATCGCCTGCACATCGTTGTCCTTGAGCTGTCCCTTGAAGCTCGGCATCACGGGGCTGAAGCCGGCCACGATCTCCTTGCCGGGGTCCATGATCGATTCGTGGATGTATTCCTCATCCACCATGCGGCTGGTGCCGTCGGTGAACTTGGTCGTGTGACCGTAAATGTCCTTCCAGCTTGGCCCGATCATCGTCGTTCCGTCGATGCTGTGACATTGTGAGCAGCCGCGCTTGACGTACAACTCCTTGCCACGGTCAACAGGGGTGAAACCAGGGCGCTTGGTCCAGTCACCCTGCTCATCCAGCCACGCCTGAAACGCCTGGGGCGTCTGAACGACCGCCTTGGTGATCATGTGGGAGTGCCCGGTGCCGCAATATTCGGCGCAAAAGATATCGAACGTGCCGGTCTTCGTCGCCTGGGCCCAGTCGATGTTGTACCGTCCGGGGACCACGTCCTTTTTGATCCGGAACACCGGGATGAACAGGCTGTGAATGACGTCGGCGGAGCTCAGGATGAACCGCACCGGACGGTTGACCGGCATGTGCAGTTCATCATCGACCACGCCGTTGGGGTAACTGAACGACCACTGCCACATGTGCGCGTTCACCTGGATGTCATAGGCGTCCGATGGCGGACTGGACATGTTCAAGAAACCGCGAAATCCGTAATAGAAAATCACGCTGACGATCACGATTGGGATGAACGTCCATGTCAGTTCCAGCGCCGTGCTGTGCCCGCCATGATACGGTTTCTGCTCATACCCTTTGCGGTGTCGATAGCGGATGACGAACACAACCGCCAGCACGATGATGAGCACCGTGAAGATGACGTTGATCCACATGATGAAGTCGAACTGCCAGTCCACCGCCTTGGCGACGGTCGAGGCGCGTTCGGGCATCATGAAGGAGAAGATCGATTTGGCCAAAATAGCGGGCGGCATCATAGTCCTACAGGCTGGTTGGGTGATTACGAATCGTGGTCCTTATCATTAACGGCTGACAAATTACGCCGGCGCTCCGGGCGCGTCGTGGGCATCGGAATCCTTGATGTCATTCGTCGGCTCGCCGCGCCGGGCGCGCCGATAGGTGCGATACAAAAACAGCCCCAGTACGAGAATCGTGATTCCGGCGGCGATTCGCATCAGCCCAATCGCCGCCCAGGTGTACTTCCCCGACGAAGGATCAAAGTGGGCGCATGTGAGGATGATCTGATCCAGCGTGCTGCCAATCTTCCCGTGCGAAGCTTCGACCAGCGACAAACGCAGCGTGTTGCCGGGGAACTTCACGCCGTACAGATACCGCGTCACCTTCCCGTCCGGCGAGAGCAAAATCACCGCCGCCGGATGGGAAAACTGATGCTGGTTTTCCAACCACTTGTACTTCCACCCCACCGACGCGGCCAGCTCCTTGATCTGTTCCTCGCGTCCGGTCAAAAAATGCCATCCGCTGGCATCCAACGGCCGGTTGAACTCCTTGATGTAGCTTGTCTTCTTCATGAAGGCCAGCGACGGCTTTTCATCAGGATTGATGCTGACAAACAGATAATCGTAATCAGAGCCCGCTTCCAGCTTCAGCGCCTTGAGCGACTCCACCGCGCCCTGCGACACGAGGCTGCACAGCATCGGACAGTCGTAATAACCCAGTTGCAAAATCACCGGTCGCTTGCCGTTGGCGAAGTATTGCTTCAATTGAACGGGCTGGCCGTTTTCATCAATGAACTTCAGATCAAGAGGCACCTGCGCCCCGGGATGTTCGTCAATGCCCACGCCCTGCATTTCATCGGGCGTGCGATCCACGCGCTGACCGACCGGCTCGGTCACGGGCTTGGCCAGAACAGGCGCTGCCACCCATGCCGTCGCCGACAACATCGCCAGCAGGCAAAGGGATGAAAGCTGAAGTTGTAATGCTCGATACATCATGAGTCTCACACTTCCCGGTAAAAACACCTCCCAAACAGCGGGAGGTCACAACTAGCTCGCCGCCGACGCCGATTCGTCCGTCGGGTTCGCCAACGAACCCGTCGAAGCCGACGCCGAGGGTTTCGGAGCGGCTGACGGCTGTGTGCTGGGCATCATTCCCTTGTTCTCCACAATCAGCTCCATCGCGCGCTCAATCGGAATCTGCACGATCTTCTTATCGCGGTCGATCCATCGCTCCTTGTTCAAATTGGCCTGCTGTTCGGCGTGCAGATTGTCCAGCCACACATTGGGCGACGCCGCGTCCTTGCGCGCCGTCTCCTCATTCAGCGCCGACGTATACCACGCCTGGACGCCGACGATGATCGTCAGGACCAGGATTGCGCCGATGGCGCCGATCGTGATCAGCAGTGGAGAGTTAACATCTTGTCTGGTTGCCACAGGTTTCCTCTAAAGAAGCTCACATGTTTTCAAAACCGAGCGATTCGATCACGCGGGGATCGCGGATCGGGCGCAGGGCGTGACGCGACGCCAACCGAACCGCCGCCGCCACCATGATGCCCCCGATCCCGAAGAACGTCGCCCACTGCATCGGTCCCAGCCGAAAGTGGCTGTCGTATTGTGGCATGATCATCCAGCAGTTGTCCAACCAGTGGAACGCCAGAATCCAGATCGCCCAGAACAAGAGCGGCCCGTTGTTCCGCTTCACATGCCGCGAGAGAAGCCCCGCGAACGGAATCAGCAACTGCCCAAAGAGGATGGCGATGCTCACGTACGACCACTCATTGAAGTGGGCGGCCACCGTGCTGGCCCCGCGAATCCGCAGCCACGTCGTCTCCTCCGGGATGTTGGCGTACCAGATCAGCATGTACTGGCTGAACGCGATATAGCCCCAGAAGAAGGTGAATGCAAAGAGATATTTACCCAGGTCGTGATAGTGTTCGGTCGTCACACCCTTGAGCAGCCCCCACCGCTGCAATCCCATGCTCAAAATGACCAGTGTTGCGAAGATTGCCAGCGCGGTGCCGCAGAAGTAGTAAACCGCGAACATCGTGCTGTACCATGCCGGGTCCAGCGACATGATCATGTCAAACGCGAAAGTCGTCAGCGTCAGCCCAAGCACGACGAGCATGAACCCGCTGCGGTTTTCCATACGTTCGGTCGCTTTGACATCACCGCTCTTGTCCTGCCCCACGCTTGTCCGCCAGTACCACATCGCAATCGCGGACCAGATCACGAGGCACGCGACGATCCGCACAACCACAAACCACGGGCTCAGCCAAAACCGCTTTGATGGCGTCAGCTCCGCCAGAATCTCCTCCATGGGTTTGTGATCCTGATCGAGATGAGCCTCCTCGCTGGTCGAGGAATGAACGATTGAATCCGCCTCCGCGCCATGTCCGGCATGCGCTTCACTCTTCGCGGCGTCCGCGGCGGCGCCATGCCCGCCCTCGGCGGGCTCGACATGCCGCGGCGAGACATACGGCGGCAGCGGCTGGGCCCAGGGATACAACGATCCGTTGTTCATCGCGATCGAGATGATCAGCGGCGCCGCCAGCGCGGCCAGCACCGGCATCGTCGCGCCCACAAGCTCGGCCAGCCGACGAACGTTGACGCTCCACCCGGCGTGTGTCACATGCTGGGTCAGCACGAAGAACATCCCGCCCAGCGCGATGCTGAGGAAGAAGCTGAAGTTATTGAGGTACGCAAAGAAAAAGTGGTGGAAATTATCCCGATCAAACCACCCCATCACGATCGCCGCGATCAGACCGATCGCGCCGACGATGCTGGCGCCGCGAAAGAGCGGCCAGGCGCGCGGGCCCAGGTCGAGCGAATCGGGGGTCGTTGAATGTGCGTCCTCGTGTTGTGCCACTGAGCACCTGCCTCTGTTGTCCGTTGGTCTTGGGTCGTTATTCGTGATTCATCGCTTCGAATCGCCGGTGCGATTCACATCGCCGCGCGATTCATGGAAGCGTCTTCAACTCGTCAGCCGACAAAACGTTTGCCGGCGCTTCCTGGCTCAATTGCAATGCCCGCACATACGCCACGATCGCCCATCGATCCGCCACTGGAATCTGCGCGGCGTACGGCGGCATGTTGCGGATGCCGTTGGTGATCGTGTTGAACAGATGCCCCGCCGGGCGGTTGCGGATCGCCGCATCGTGCAAATTGGCGGCCGGAACCCACTCGGGCGAGCCAATCGCGATCGCGCGATCATTGACCGACCCATGCCCCGCGCCGTCAATGCCATGGCAGGGTGTGCAATAGATGATGAACCGATCCTGTCCGCGTTTGAGCAGCGCCGGCGTCAACTTCACCTGTTCAGGAAAATCGTCGAAAAATGTCACCTCGAACTTCTTGGCCTTCTCATCCCATTTGCGGGCGTAGCCGCGATAAAAGTGGTCATCCAGATCAAGGTCCTGCCGGGCGACGGTTCCCGGGACGATCGGGCGATCGGCACGATCGTCCGCGAAGAGATAGTTGGCCGCCTGTTCCTTGTACTTGGGCTGCGCCGCCATGTCCTGGAACAACTGAATGCGCGGCTCGGTGCTCGTGCTCACGCGGGCGCGGGCGAAATACGCCAGGGGAAGCCACGACGCGACGATCAAAATCAACGCCCAGGCGACCATCCAGAACGGCGGGTTTCCGAACTTCCGCCATTTGGGGTGCCCGTTGGTCGGGTCGGGTGTTGGGGTTGGGCTGTTTTCTGTGGACATTGGCTCTTAATCCTCGATCACGATCCATCCGCTTTCACACATCGCGGCCAGGGAAGGTCGTCCTTCCACAATCATCAATCCTCGACACGTTCAATCGCGGTCGCGCCCAGCGATCGAAGCAATTCATCCGTGGCGCTTTCCTGGAACAGCGGGTCGGCCGCCTCGATTACGACGAAAAAACGGTCGTTGGTGGCGCGTCGAAAGCGATTGCTTTTGAACAACGGGTTGTAAAGCATCGGAAGCATATTGAGCAGGAACATGCCGACGAACGCCGTGATCGATGCGCACAGCACCGTCAGTTCAAACATAATGGGAATGTCGGCCGGCAAACTGACCAGGGGCTTGCCACTGATCAAAAACGGATAGTCATATGCGTTGGTCCACCACTGCAGCACGAACGCCGATGCCAGGCCGAACAATCCCCCCGCCAGCACGAGCCAGGGCAGGATGGTGGGCTTGATCCCCATCGCGTCGTCGATCCCGTGAATTGGGAATGGGGTGTGGACGTCCCACCGCTTGAAGCCCGCGTCGCGGATGCGCGTCGCGGCCTCGATGACGCTGTCCACGTCGGTGAACTCGGCCATGAGCCCTACGAGCACCGGTGTCTCCGCCCGTGTGCCGGCGATGGTGTTGTCAATTGAAACGGTCGTCATGATTTCAGCCTCTCAAACCCGGACGCGATTCTGACCGCCTCCGGCGTACCTCATCATCCGCTTAGTGATGCTCACCCGTCACCGGGCCACCCGTCGAATCGGGCTGATAGTCGCCCAGCCGCTGCTCGCCGTGCGGGTGATGCGGATGCGCCTGGGGCAGCGTCGTCTTGACTTCCGCGATCGCCACCACCGGGAGGAACCGGCAGAACAGCAGGAACAAGGTCATGAACAATCCAAAGCTCGCGCCGAATGTCGCCAGGTCGACCCATGTGGGGATGAACATGCCCCAGCTCGACGGAAGGAAGTCGCGGGTCAGCGAGGTGATGATGATCTCAAACCGCTCGAACCACATCCCGACGTTCGCGCAGATCGACACGAACATGACGATCCAGAGGTTGGAACGGAACCGCTTGAACCACATGAGCTGCGGGAACAGCACGTTGCAGCTCATCATGATGAGCCACGGCCACATGTAAGGCCCGAACGCCCGGTTGTAGAACGTGAATCCTTCATAGTGATACTGGCTGTACCACGCCGCGAAGAACTCCATGCTGTAGGAATATCCCACGATCATGCTCGTCGCGAGCATGATCTTGCACATGTTGTCGATGTGCCGCATCGTGATCAGGTTCTTCAAGCCATAGAACTGCCGCGCGGGAATCGCCAGGCACAGCACCATCGCAAAGCCGCCGAAAATGGCGCCCGCGACGAAGTATGGGGGGAAGATCGTCGTGTGCCATCCGGGCAACTGGCTGACGGCGAAGTCGAAAGACACCACCGAGTGCACCGACAGCACCAGCGGCGTCGCCAGGGCAGCCAGCAGCAGATACATCTTCTCAAATCGATGCCAGTGACGGCTCGAGCCCGTCCATCCCAGCGAGAAGATGCCGTAAAACATCTGCCCGATGCGACTCTTGGAGCGATCCCGCAGCGTGGCCAGGTCGGGAACCATGCCCGCATACCAGAAGAGGACCGACACCGTCGCGTACGTCCCCACCGCGAACACGTCCCAGAGCAACGGGCTGCGGAACTGCGGCCAGAGGCTCATCGAGTTGGGAAGCGGGAACAGCCAGTACGCCAGCCACGGACGCCCCACGTGCAACGCCGGGAAAATACCAGCGCAACAGACCGCGAAAATCGTCATCGCCTCTGCGAATCGGTTGATCCCCGTTCGCCATTTCTGCCGGAACAGGAACAGAATCGCGCTGATCAGCGTGCCGGCATGACCGATACCGACCCAGAACACGAAGTTGACGATGCCAAAACCCCACGCCGCCGGCTGGTTGTTGCCCCAGATCCCGACGCCCGTAGTCACGAGATACCCGAGCATCACCCCGAAGAATCCAAGAACCGCAACCGACACCGCAAACGAGATGTACCACGCCATCGGCGTCTTGGGCGGCATCGCCAAGCCCGCGACTTCGTCGGTGACGATGTCGAACGTGGCCGGTCCCGTCACCAGCGGAGCGCGATGGCGGGGATCCTCGTGCGTGTTGTCTATCTCGCGGTTGCGGGCTTCGAAAACCGCGTCGGCCGCATTCATCGTTGTCATTCAGTTACCCGTTGTCCGTGGTTCTTTGGTCCGTGGTCCGTTGTCAGTGGTCCGTTGCTCATAATCCTCATCAACACCAACCATTCGACGGTGATTGGCCGCCAATGCCATTGGTCAATCGATCATCAGGTTGCCTTGCCGTTGCCGGCGCCGAGCGCTTCGGAGGGGTTGCGAAGCTTGGCCAGATACTTGGTGCGCGGCTGGGTGTTGAGCGCATCATCCAGCACCCCGTACGTCCGTTTGTTGTGATGAAGCTTCGACACCTGGGCATCCTCATCATTGAGGTTGCCGAACACGATGGCGTTCGTGGGGCAGACCTGCTGGCAGGCCGTCACAATGTCGCCATCCTTGACCGGTTCATTCTGTCCGCGCTTGGCGATCGTCACCTTGTGAATCCGCTGGATGCAGTAGGTGCACTTCTCCATGACGCCGCGCATCCGCACGGTGACATCCGGGTTGTACACCATCGCCTGGAACTTGTTGACCATCTCACGCTGCTGGGTGTCGGGCATGTCCAGCCAGGGGTTCATCTTGCCCCGCGGGTCCTTGGCGTGCCAGTCGAAGTCGTTGCAGCGGCGCACCTTGTACCGGCAGTTGTCCGAGCAATACCGCGTGCCGATGCAC
>CAYTAP010000049.1:11985-25689 GCA_964435775.1 uncultured Tepidisphaeraceae bacterium | reverse complement strand
CGCGAGCTGGGTTCAGACCGGCGTGAGCCAGGTCGGTCCCTATCTGCTGTGGGCGCAGGAACCTTGACGACGATTCTTCCATAGTACGAGAGGATTTGGAAGGACTGACCCCTGGTTTACCAGTTGTCGCGCTAGCGGCACGGCTGGGTAGCTATGTCGGGAAAGGATAAACGCTGAAAGCATCTAAGCGTGAAGCCAACGTCAAGACGAGGGTTCCATGGGAGCTTGCTCCCGAGAGACCCCGGGTAGACCACCCGGTTGATAGGCTGGAGCTGTACGGACCGAAAAGTCTTTAGGTTACCAGTACTAATGGTCGATTGCTTGACCACTTTTATCGATGATCGTTGCCCTTTGTCGGAAGCAATTCCGGCGGAGACAACACCACGATCAAAGTGAGGTCAATTCACCAACGAAGGTGTTTGACGAACGCAGAGCAGGTCTCTGCGGTTTTCAAGAATGCCCTAAAAAAGCGTGATTGAACACGTGGAAGATCTGCTTGAACCTCACTATCACTGATTAACGGCTTTGCCGAGTCGGAAACGTCCGGCAAAGTCTTCGTTGGTGGCCATATTGGCAGGGTCACACCCGTTCCCATACCGAACACGGTCGTTAAGCCTGTCAAGCCGATGATACTGCTTCAGCGGGAAAGTAGGTCACTGCCAGCGTTAAACTGACCCTCGATCTGTCACAGGATCGAGGGTCTTTTTTATGGACTCACCTGGTCGCGATGGTGGGAATCGTGCCTCATGGTTCAAGTTGGACGGGATGGTCGTCCGATAAAATCCCCAGAGGCTATTGAGACCCATTGACTTGTCCCAGGAAGGATTCCCACCATGAATGTGATGAAGGTTGCCGCGCCCGGATTGGCTTTGATGCTGGCGCTTGGCGTTGGTTGCTCGAACGACAAGAAGAACGTGTCGGAGAATCGTTCGGTGACGGAGATCTCGCCGCCGAGCTCGCCGTATGTTTCAGATGTGCCGATTCAGACGGTGGCGTCGCCGACGCCGGCCGCTTCAAGTTATAATCCGTCCATCACGCCGGCGCCGTCGAGTGTGGCGGCGCAATCCGCCGATGCCTCGACGAGCAGCGGCGGAACCTACACCGTCAAGCGCGGCGACACGCTGTACAGCATTGCCCGAACGCACTATGGCAATGGCAAGGAATACACCAAGATCGTCGCGGCCAACCCTGGCGTCTCGGCCAAGACCCTCAAGGCCGGTCAAAAGCTGACGCTTCCATGAAATAGAGCTGGCTCGTCAAGTCGACAATTGAAGTTTTCCATGCCCGAACCTTTCGCGAGGTTCGGGCTTTTTGATACGCCGGTGTATCCGATGTGATTTGCCATCCTGGGAATTGGGTTCCTAGAATCTCCTTCAATGAGTGACATCATGCGAGTAGCTGTGACGGGCGGAAGCGGTCGAATTGGGTCAACGGTCATCAAGCTTTTGGCGGAGCGCGGCCACCAGGTGATCAACATTGATCTGCGCCAAGCCAAGGAGCCCATCGCGCGCTATGTGTTCGCCGACCTGACGCGACGGGAGCTTGTGCAGCCGGTTCTCGAACAGGTGGACGCCGTGTGTCATCTGGGTGAGATTCCCAATTCGAGCTGGCCGGAGTCGCATGACACGATCTATGCCCGCAACACGGCGGCCGGCGCCGTTGTTTTGCAAAGCGCGACGGACCTGAAGCTCAAGCGCGCCATTTACACGAGCAGTTGCCAGGTCTACGGCTGCTGGGATGTCGGGAGCGTGGCGCCGGATCGCCTCCCGTTTGATGAAACCCACCCATTGCGTCCGCACAACGTCTACGCATTGGGCAAGTCGGCCAACGAAGGATTTGCGCGGTTGATGACGCAGGACCACGGTCTTTCCGTGGCGATCTTTCGCTTTCCCGCCGTATGGTCACAGGACACGATTCGCCTGCGTGGCAAGTTCCTGCGCAGGCATGACCATCCCCTCGACGGTTTGGGCACCTATGTGGGCGTCGATGATTTGGCGCGGGCGTATGTGCTGGCGCTGGAAAATCCGCGTCCCGGATGCGAGGCATACCACTTCTCCGCCGGCGACGTGCATACCGAGCTTCCCCTGCGCGAGCGTCTTGAAAAGGATCATCCCGATTATCCGCCGCTGCCGCCGGACTGGCCGGACTACAAGAGCCCGCTCATTTGCGACAAGGCGAGGGATCATTTCGGTTGGGAGCCGAAATGGAGCGTGCGCGACGCTCTCGCCAAGGCCGAACCCGACGACGTTTCGTGAGGGATGTGGGTTCGTCTCATGCGACATGAGGCGTCGGGCGGCACCCGAAAAATGATTACGCGCGGCGTGCGGAAATCATCCCCGCCACTCATTGGTTCCGCTTCGCAGCGTGCTGACGTGGTTACCCCAGCGCAGTTCGCCGACCAGCCCGGGCGGCAGGGTGGCGGTGATTGTCGCGCCCTCGCCCTGGCGGCGCACATCGACGGTAATCAGACCCTGCTTATGCGCGACGGTTCCCCGTGCGCTGCTCAGCGGTCCGAGTTGCGGCTGAATGCGGACAGTTCGGAAGCCCGGACCGGCCGGGCGCACGCCGAGGATCGTCGCGGCGAAATGAAACAGCGGATGCGCCGACCAACTGTGGCAATCCGATCGCGTCGGTTCGGGCGTTTCCGGGGTTGTCCGCAGGCCGAGCGCCGTCATGTCCACCCAGGGGGACAATCGTTGGATCATCCGATCCACCCGTCCGAGCAGTCGGTACGCCTCAAAAAGATAGAACGCGAAATAAAAGGTGACGCGGGTCAGGTTTGGGTCGGTCAATAAATTATGCCCAACCAGCGCGCGGTGGTGCGCATCCAACCGCCCGCTGAGGATCGCCAGGGATTGCGAGTGTTCGCTGAAGTGTGTTCTACCCAGGTCGTCAGCGTAGAGCGCCCGGTCCTGATCCCAGAATGAGCCCATGGCGGCGGCGATCAGGTCGGCCACCCGACGATGGTATTCGGCCATTTCGGTTTGTCCGACAAGCGATTCGAGTTGCGCTGCCTGCTGAAACGCGATGATCGCCTGCCAGTTGAGGATGCCGCTCATCCCTGCGTGTCCGGCGGGGGGGATGCCCGTGTGGGAGCCGCCGGTTTCCCAAGCGGGCACCCAATCCTGGAAGTTCCACCCCATTGGGGCGGCGACGAGTCCATCTGAGGTGATCAGGCGAGTGAAGGCGTCGAGCACGCCGCGCACGCCGGTCATGCGCCGTTCAACAAACTCCAGATCATTTTTCCAGTGGGCGTAGTCGTAGACCATTCGGATCCACGCCAGCGAAAAGGGGGCGATGATCTGTGGCGAACGCGACGGATATCGACCCAGGGTCAACCCGTTGGATTGGCGCGAATAATCAAATGCGAGCATCGCCTGCCGCGCCAGCCGGTCATCGCGGGTCGTGACATAATTGATGAGCAGATCGACCGCCGTGTCCCCCGCATATTGAAGCTGCTCGTAGTAGGGGCAGTCCATGTACGTTTCGTGCGAGCACATCTCCAGCGTCCGCCGGGCAATGGGGACGATGCGACCCAACTGGGGGTCGGAGCATTCGAAATACGATTCGCAGTGGTGCGGATAGCGCGTTTCATGAAAGAACAGAGATTCGATCACGAGCGCGTCGTCGGCGGTTTCGACATACAGTTCGAGGAATCGTCCGGCTTCATACCAGAGCGTTTGAAACGATCGGCCGCCGCCCCCGTCGGGCTCAAAAATGTCGCCGATGCCTATGAAGTGCTTCCCGTCGATGATATCGCGGTTGCCCTTGGTGCGCAACTGGGTGGATAGCGTGGCGTCGCGGTCCTGCTCGGACAATGCCTCCGCCCAGTGAAGGCGGACGAGCGACCCCTTGCCGCCGCTGCTCACCATTTGCGGGTAGCCGAGGTAATAATCCTGGAGATCAACAATGACGCGGCGTTTGGAGTGGGGGGCCACCGTGACGGTCCCCTCACCCCGCAACAGGCGCTGCCAGGGATGCGCCTTGTCCTGCTCATGCTTGGCGGGATCGACCGCGAGTTTTCGCGTGTCGGATGAGTCAACCGTTTCCACATGGCGGACAAGCCCGACATAGCGCGGCTCATCGAGCATCGCCGGCAGCAGCGAGGGTTCGAGCAGCCAGCCGGCCGGTGCTTCCGAATAGGCCGCGGCGTTGATGGCATCCTGAAGCACATTCACCTTTTCCCAACCCGTTCCCCCTCCCATTTCCACGCCCCAGGGATACGCCGCCCCGTTGATCCGAACCCGCGCGCCGGGGAACCAGAGCATGTCGGGCAAAAGCGGGGGGAAGCTGTACCCCTCAAGCACTTTGCACTCCCATTCCCCCCGCCCCGTGGTCAATGTCGCCGCGAGTTCACCTTGCGCCGCCAGCAGAAATGCCGGGCGCACCGACATCTGCGCGCAAGGTGACGGCGCGGTCGGCCCCAGCCACCAGGTGCGGGCAACGAGGACGTGATCGCCAACGGGCAGTTGCCCGTCATAGGTTTCGTAATGCCAATGTTCGATGTCCGAGCGCTGCGGCCCGCGGCCGATGCGTTTGCCATCAAGCAGCAATTCATACCGTTCATCGGCGCTGACATGCAGCCGAAGGGGAGTGGGTTTTTCAACATGAAATCGGCACCGATACGCCGTCACCGTCGGCGCGGTGCCGTTGACCGCGGGATGGGATATCCACTGGGCCGGCCATCGACCGCGGGACCACCAGTGGGCTTGAACATCAAGGAATGGATCCCGGGCGATGAGCGTCTGTTGCATGAGGAAATAATCTACTCGAAAGCCGAATCAAGTCCGAATCGCGCTGCTCGTCACGAGTTTAATCCGCAGCCTTCTTCGGGAACACCGGTTCCATGTTCAGATAGGGTCCGGTCGGTTCAACGCCGGGGGGAAGGTCGGCGGGCATCGCTTCGCCGGCGGGGCCGAGGCTGTGGATGTATTCATAGATGGCGCGGACATCGGATTCGCTCATCGCATTGACGCTTGCCCACGGCATTGGCGGACGGGCGTTGCGGGTGTGCATCATCTTCACCCATTCATCGGCGTTGAGCTTTTGCACCGTCAGGCGAAGATTGGCCGCGTAGCTGGTTCCCCAGGGTCCGCGCCATCCCAGGGGGACGCCGCTCAGCCATTGCGCTTCGGGAATTTTCCCCGGCGCGCGATCCCAGCCGGGAGTGTGACAATCGTTGCATCCCGCCACCATCACCAGGTATCGCCCCGCATTGACCTGCTTTCCGTCGGCGCTGACCACACGCGAGGTTTCTTTTGCCTGTGCGACTTCAGCATGCTCCTCCCCAAGGCTGGGCACGTCGATCGACGCCCGCCACACCCATACGCCCGCGCCGAGCGCCAGTAGAAAACACGCAACCCGCCAGAATCGCCACGACGTCCGCACGCCCGTTGAGCTGCTGTCCATGGTCCATCTCCTGATTGTCTAAATCGAAATACCCCACCCGCACGCTTCATCCGTTGAACCCGGGTACCTATTTTACCGTGCCGGAACGGGCGTGCAATCAAAAAGCGATTTGCCTATGACTTGTGTTCGCCGTCGCCATCATTGGGCGTCGTTGTATCCGCCTCCTGGATGACTTCCACGGGAATCTCCGGGGGCAACAGCGCTTCGAGCTTTCGTTGGAAGCTGCCGCGGATGAGGTGATGCAGCATGCCACGCCGGCTGGTCCCGATGAGCACGCGATCGCATCCGTGCAAGGCCGCGTGTTCGGCGAGAAGCTCGGCGGCGTCGGGACCGGTGTCGTACATGGGGATGATCGGGACGCCGTATTTGTGGCCGAGGTCCAGAAACGTTGTGAACATCGCCAGGGCGGCCGGGTCGGTGTCGAGGGTGAGGCGGTTTTCCGCCTCCACTTTGTAGGACAGGGCGACGGCGCGAATGAACGCGACGACGAGCGCCGCCCCCTCGGCCTGGGCGAGTTGGATGGCGGGTTCGGCCAATCGCGCCGATCCGGCGGTCGCCAAAAGGATGCGTGGCTTTTCCATCGCCTCGGGGGAGAGCTGCTCGACGATCGCGCGTCGGAGGAGACTCTGCTTGGGCTTTCGCTTGGCGGCGTACTTGGTGATCTGCCGCAGGAGCAGTCCGCTGACGAGCACGATTGAAACGAAAATCGTCGCGTGCATTTTGGTGAACGCCAGCGTGATCCAGATGGCGATGAGGACCACCGCCAGGATCGCCATCCCGAACTTGCGATAAATCTTCCGCAGCCGCGGATGGAAGGTGCAGAGTGAGCAATTGATCGCCACCGCGCCAACCACGCCCATGGCGTAAAGCGATGCCAGCGTCTCCAGATCATGCGCGACGACGAGGACCAGCGCCGGCACCGCGGCGGCCACGACCGCGCCCACCCATGGCGCTCCCCATCCGTTGAGGCGCTGGAAGATCGCGGGCATTTCGCCATCGCGGCTCATGACATAGATGATGCTCATCAGCCCGTTGACGGCGGTGTTCGTCGCGCTGAGCAGCAGCGTGCCGCCGATGATTCGTACCGGCCATTCCCCCCAGTTGCCCACATAATGCCCCGCCATGAAGGCGAGCATGTCCGCGGAATGCTCCGAGCGGCTAAGCACCGGAATCGCCAGCATGGCGAACGCCAGGAGCAGGTTGAACAAGGCGACTTCCGCCGCGACAAGCCCGATGCTCTTTTTCGCTGTCAGATAGACGGGTTTCTTCATGACGCCGGTGAGGTTGGCGATCGCCTCGACGCCGCTGAGGGCCAGGACAATGCCGACGAACGCCTCCCACATCTGCCCCGGCGGCTGGCGGAAGCTCCCGAAGTTCACCTCCCCCCATTTGACCTGCGGCAGCGCGAACCCCACGACCAGCAGCGTGATCGCCACCATCCCCAGCGCCGCGAAAACGGCGAACCTCGCCGAATGCTTGGGTCCGAGGAGATTGAACGCTCCGATGGCGCCGATTGCGAGGATCGCCCAGAGGCCGGGGCTGTTCCATACCCACAGCGGCTCGGACGCTTCGGGGTTGTCCGCCGTATCCCCGCCGTCCATGTTGTCGAGGATGATCCTATCCCCGGCGTCCTTGGCGGGCGCGACCGAGGAATGGTGTTGTTGCCCCAGCCCGAAATAGTGGAACGCATCCAGCGCGCTGAGGCTGGCGGTCACCGTGTAATCGGCAAAAAGGAGCAGCGCGCCGATGACCCCCAGCAGCCGCGCCTTTTGCTTGGCGGCGGTGTACACGCCGCCGCCGTCGGGGTAGATCCGGCAGATTTGCGAGTAGGCCCAGCCGACCGCCAGGATCAGCAGGCTCATCCCCGCGATGAGGTAGATGCTCGTGCGCCCCGCAACGAGGAACGCGATGCCCAGGACATACAGCCGGCTGGTCCCCCAGTCCCCGAAGAGCAGCCCGGCGGCCTGCAACCATCCCACATTGCGGGGACGCTCGCTGGCAAGCATCGACAATGCCGCCGGTTTCCCGCCCCCTCCGTTCGCTTCTGCTTCCATCGTGACTCGTCCCGTTGGCCGGCGCGTCACCGCCGGTGGCAAACGCGAGCCATTAGCCTAGTCCACCGACGGAATACCTGTCAAACTTGGCAATGCTCGTTTTTGATTCGTTCGGAATGCTCATGGAGGGGATGAGGGTTGTTTGGGCAGGCTCAGCCAATGCAAACATTGTATTTTGATGCCGGTGGCTTAATTTGTTGTTCATGTCGGGAGAGTTTGACTTCATTGAGTGGATTGGCGGACAGCAAAAGGCATCCGGCCTTGTTTCGCTTCCCGTGGGGGATGACCTGGCGGTTTTGAACTGGCCGAAGGACGACCTTCTGCTCGTCGGGGTCGATCAGGTGCTCGATGGCGTGCATTTTGACTCGGCGGTGCATGGCCCACGTGACATCGGGCGGAAGGTCATGAATCGCAACCTGTCGGACTGCGCTGCGATGGCGTGCCTGCCAGCGGCTGCGGTTGTCGCGGTGGCGCTGCCGCGCTCGGTTGAGTTGTCATATGCCAAGGCGCTCTATCAGGGCATCCGCGAGGCGGGCGATGCGTTTTATTGCAAGATCGTGGGGGGGGATACGGCGGTATGGAACGGCCGGTTGGCGCTGACCGTCACCATTCTTGGCCGCAGCGCCGGCGTCACGCCGATCACGCGAAAAGGGGCCAAACCCGGTGATCGAATCTATGTGACCGGACCGCTGGGGGGCTCGATATTGGGTCGCCACATGACCTTCACGCCCGCGATCCATCTGGCGCGACAATTGGCGCAATCGGCGCATCTGAGCGCGATGATTGACCTGAGTGATGGCATCTCCCGCGACCTTCGACACATCTGCCGGCAGAGCAACGTGGGCGCGATACTTGAAGCGGATCAAATTCCGATTCATCCGGATGCCGTGACGCTGGGGCGAACGGATGGTCGCCCTGCGCTGGAACATGCCCTGCACGATGGGGAGGATCACGAGTTGTTGTTCACCACGGGTACCGCTCTCCCCCCGGCGGGCGTTTGCATCGGGCGGATCACCGCCGCGCCGGGCATTTTTTTGAATGAGCGGGGGGAATCATGCCCACTCGACGCGCGGGGGTGGGAGCATGTGATGGGGGGTGGCGCCGACCGCGGGTGAGTTGTGCGATGTCCGGTCGCGCACGCTCGCGGCTCGTTGCGGGTGATGAAAGGTTGCGCGGGGGCGTGGGCCGTGCAGACGTGGTTGTCTACATGACTTGTCGGCCGCTGATGGCGTCGGAGAGGATGTTGCGGTTGGCGTATTCGATGTTGCTGCCGGCGGGCAGGCCGCGGGCCAGGCGCGTCACGCGCACATTGGGGTATTGGACCATGAGGCTTTGCAGGTGCAGCGCGGTGCCATCGCCTTCCATGTTGGGGTTGGTTCCCATGATGACTTCGCGCACCGCGCCGCTGGCGAGACGTTCCATGAGCGGCGCGACCGTGAGGTCTTCGGGTTCCATCCCCTCCAGCGGGGCGATTCGGCCGAGGAGGACGTGGTAGACGCCTTTGTAGAGGCCGGTCGCCTCCAGCGCGAGCAGGTCTTTTGGTTGTTCGACGACGCAGACGAGTCCCTGGTCGCGGGAAGTGTCCGAGCAGATGGGGCAGGGGTCATCCTCGGTCAGGTTGTAGCAGATGCTGCAGTGGCGGATCCGGGTTTTGACGTCGCGGATGGCGTCGGCGAGCTTCATCGCCTCCTCCGGCTTTTGCTTCAGCAAATGAAAGGCGATCCGCTCGGCCGAGCGCATGCCGATGCCGGGGAGGGCGGCGAGCTGGTTCATCAGGTTTTGGATGCTTTGGGTGTGACTGCTCATGGGATTGCTATATTACGTTTGCGAGAGCGAGGGTGTTCTATGGCGAGTTGGCGAACGACGCCAGGCTCGACACGGGGAGAGTATAGCCGATGTGGGGATGTGATGAGCAGTATCGCGCGCGGGGAGCAGGATTGAGCTTGTGAACGATCGGAAGCGATGCAACACGTTTGGGCGGGAGCTTCGGTTGAGCGGCCGGGCGGCTTTTTCGGCCATATTCGATGCGCGCGTGCGAACCAGCAAGGGTGCGTTGACGGCGTATGCCCGGCCGAATGGCTTGGCGCACTGGCGGCTGGGTATTTCGATTGGGCGCAAGGCGGGGAATGCGCCGCGGCGCAATCGCATCAAACGTATGTTGCGGGAGGCATTTCGACTGAATTGCCGGCAATGGCCGGGCGCGTATGACCTGGTTGTCGTGGCGCGGGGTCATGAGCCACCGGCGCTTGAAGAGTATGAGCGGACGCTGACAGGCTTGTCAACGCGGCTTCATGGGGCTTGGGTGAGGAAGGCGGATGCCGGGGCGTCGGAGGCGCCTGCGACGACGAATCCGGGGGGGCAACCATGAAATGGGTCTTCATCCAAATCATTCTCCTTTACCGTGTCACGCTCGGGCGGCTGTTGGGGGGGCACTGCCGCTATCATCCCACCTGCAGCCAGTATGCGATCGACGCCATTGGCAAGTATGGCCCTTGGCGGGGCAGTTGGCGCGCCGCCAAGCGAATTCTGCGATGTCATCCGTGGGGAGGGAGTGGGTATGATCCGGCGTGAGGGGATGGTTGCGAATACGGGGGCGCGGGTCAATGCTCATTCGATTCAGGTGCCCTGGGGTCTTTCCTTGGCGTTGGCCTTCTTCTCCGCGACCGGGAGTTCTTCCGGTTGGATCGCGGCTTGGGCGGCCGCGCGGTTTTCCCTGCGGATGGCGTCGTAGACTTCCTTGCGATGGACCGTGACGGAGCGCGGGGCGCGGATGCCCAGGCGCACCTTGTCCCCGCGGATGTCGATGACGGTGATCTCGACGTCATCGCCGATCATGATCGTCTGGTCGCGCTGGCGGGAGAGTACCAACATATGCGGTTCCTTCCGTGAAGGCGTCCTGGATCGCTTCGCACGCCGGGGGATTATAGGCGCGGGGAGATGGCGGCGCGAGCGCAGGGATTGAGCGGGAGGGATTTTCGATTTTTGATTGACTATTTTCGATTGGAGGACGAGGGAGAAAACCCGCTGTCTTTCAATCGCAAATCAAAAATCGAAAATCGAAAATCCATTACCTCGTCACGGCCGTTCCCGCTTCCCACGCCCCGGGGCTGGAACCCACGAATGCTTCGGGGCACAGGCCGGTTTGAGTTTCGTATTCGCGGAGGATGTCGGCGATGGCGGCATCGGCGGCGGGTGAGCTTTCAGCGAGAAGGGCGACCGTGCCCCCCGCGCCGCCGCCGGTGATTTTCGCGCCGTAGAGACCGGCGGGCTCGCGCTTGCGGATCAATGCGACGAGAAGGTCGCACTCCGGCGCGCCGAGGAAGGCGTTGTCGCGGTATGACTTGTGGCTTGCGTACATGAGGTGACCGGCTTTGTCGAGCGTGATGCCCTGTTCCGGACTACCCGTGGGGAGCTTTGCGGCTTCTTCGACGAAGGCGGCGAAATTGCGGACGCGCGCCGCTTCGAGAACGTGGTGATCGGCCGCCCGTTGGACGGCGTATTCGGTGTCGGGATCGACGGTGGTGGCGTTGTCGATCGTCTGTCCGAAGCGCGAGAGGAAATCGCGGCCTGTGATGCGGTCGGGAAGGATCGGGCGGAAGAATCGCTTGTAGTCGTCGGGGTCGAGGTTGGCCAGATACCCTTTCATTGGATCGGCGACAAGCGTTCGCCCCGCCTGCTCTCCCATCTTCCGCATCTGTTCGAGAATGATTTTGTGCGCCATGAATGCGGCGCAGCGGGTGAGGCCGTATTGACCGCCGCCGACGGAGTGTTTGACGTTGGAGTTGATTCCCAGGAAACGCATGTGCGAAGGGGGCACGAGCGGATCGAGCAGCTCATGCGGCTGGCAGATCATCCGCATGAGCGAGCCGGATCGCCCTGCGCAGCTGCTCGCCTGGTCCATGATTCCGCATGGCGCGCCGACGATTTTGTTCTCCACCTCCTGGCACATGACGGCGAGTTTCATCGGATCGACGCGGCGGCGGATTTGGAAGTGATCGAGGAGGTTCATCATCGTCGCCACCTCGATCGCGGCCGACGAGCTGACGCCTGCGCCCAGCGGCACCGTGGAATGCAGCGCGAGATTGATGCCGGTGATGGAGGGGTTTTTCAGGTCGATCAGGTCGTGTGCCTGGAGGATGTAAAGACACCCGGCGAGATAGCCCGCCCAGGCGCGGCCTGGTTCGGCGAACTCGCGGCGAAGATCGTCCAGACTCGCAGCGGCAATGGCGTCGAGCGGAATGCGGAAGGTGAACGGTTTGTGTTCGTCGAACAGGTTGAAGGAGAAGACCTGCACATCGCGGTCGGCTCGCGGTTGCAGTGCGACGGCGGCGGCGCGGTCGAGGGTCATTTCGCAGACCATCGATCCGGTGTAGTCAGCAATGCCTCCCATGACATCGAGCCGTCCCGGGGCGCGGCTGAGGCGGATGGGGCGGGAGAAGTCAAAGGCGGCCGACAATTCGGCGCCGCAGCGCGAGAGCAGGACCGGAACAGGATCGAGGGAAAGAAGGTCGGGCATGGATGGATGTTAATTCGAGGGTCGTTCATGGCCAAGTGGATGGCGTATTTCGGGGGATTCACTCGAAGTGGGCATGCCGTTTGCGTACAATTCCGTCCATGAAGCTGATCGGTTCGGCGCAACCTCCGATGTCTGAAACGCCCGCGCGTCGCCGTGGCGAGCGGGCGATGCTGGTCAAGGCGCGATGGTTGGACGTGTGGGGGTGGATCGTGTCACTGTGCCCATTTCCCCGGCCGGCGCCGGCGCTGCCGGCGGAAAGCGCGGCGGTTCCGGCGGCGTCGTCCAATGGGCGAACGTCGCTGGCGACGCTCTTGTCGGCGCACGTACTGCGGGATGGTGAACTGGTCCTGCTGATCTTGAAGCCGTCCATCTGGTACATCCCTCTCAGCTCGCTACGGTTTGCGACCGCCGTCATCATCCTGGCGATCTTCGCGCGATTGACCAACGACCAGCATGTCATCGGTTACATCGAGGCGACCATCTTTTTGATTGCGGGGCGCGTTGTCTGGGCCACATTGCAATGGATGGGGCGGTTGTATCTGCTGACCGATCTTCGCGTCGTCTCGCTGACGGGCGTGTTCAATGTGGAGATTTTCGATTGTCCTTTGCGGAAAATTGCGCGGACGCGGCTACTGTGCACGATGCGTGAGCGTCTGGTCCGAAAGGCGTCGTTGGAGATCATTCCGTCGGATGAATGCACGCCGGTGGGACTGTGGCAGACGATTTCCCGGCCGAGAGAGGTGCAGCGGGAGGTCATCGCCGCCATCCGTCGGGCCAAGCACACGGGCATGGGGATTTACGCGGCGTAGGTTCTTGTCCACCATTTTAATGCAGCGGATGAAGGAGCCGTGTACGAAATAATCGGTTGCGCCGCGTTCCTGCGTAACCACACGTCGATTTTATGAAACGCCTGGTGTTGCGTTCGTGCAACATCCGATGCAGCCCGATGATCGGCGTGTGCCTCAAAGGCTTCAAAAGACGCCTCATGTCCCTGCTTTAGAAGATTTTATCGGGGCTGGCACCGGATTTGGTATAGTCGGGGCATGACGTTTCGTGTGGGCATCCTGGCTTTGACGGTACTCCTCGGAGGTTGCGCGACGCAGCAGCGGCAAAAGGACGCGAAGTCGCTCTCGGCGTCACCGTCACAACAGTTGGGCGACGAACGGGGTGTGGCGACGAGTCAAAATGCGTGGGACCCGGCGGATGGGGCGCCACAACAGGTGGCATCGGCTGCCCTGATTTTTGAACCCAATTTTGGTCCGTATGCCCGGCCGGTGGAATTGCCCCGCGCGCCGCGACGCCAGAGCGCGTTTGTTGGCTGGCAGGATCTCACCGCCACCTACTTCATGGTCCGCACGGATGATCGGCAGGGGACCGACGACTGGACGAACGGCCTGCAACGACGGGCGATCATCGAACGCGTGGGCGTGAGTTATCGATAATCATTCGGCCAACCGGCGTGAGTCAACATCCCATCTGATTTTCATTCTCTTCATCCCGCTCATTGTCGATCACCCACCCAGATAGGCTTCCTTGACCTGCGGATCGGCCAGGAGATTTTCGGCCGCGTCGGTTTTCAGGATTCGACCGCTCTGCAGAACATATCCGCGATTGGCGATCGCCAGCGCCATGTGCGCATTTTGCTCGACAAGAAAAATCGTCGTTCCCGCGGCGTTTATGTCGCGGATGATCTGGAATATGTGTCGGACAATGAGGGGCGCCAAG
>CAYTAP010000049.1:0-11975 GCA_964435775.1 uncultured Tepidisphaeraceae bacterium | reverse complement strand
CAGCGCCCGCGCGATGGCGAGCATCTGCTGCTCGCCGCCGGAAAGGGTGCCGGCCTTTTGATGTCGTCGCTCGGCGAGGATGGGGAACAGCGTGTATGACCGCTCAATGTCGCTCGTCATCCGGGCGCGGTCCTTTTGCTGATACGCGCCAAGCAGCAGGTTTTCACGAACGGTGTGATGGGGGAATATCTGGCGCCCTTCCGGCACATGGGAAATCCCCAGGCGCACAATCTGATGAGGCTTTCGTCCGGCCAGCGCGACGGCGTCCGCCTGATGCTTTGCTGGTTCCCGAGCGAGCGCATCTGCGATGGTTCGGCCTCTTATTCCCTCCCCCGGTACACCGGGGGAGGGTAGGGAGGGGGTTTCCAGCAGAGCGTCGCTGAGCGGAACCCCCTCCCCAGCCCTCCCCCGCGTGTACGCGGGGGAGGGAGAAGATTGCGAATCATCAGGAGGCGCATCCTCGTTCGGTTGTCTAAACCAGGTGATCGTCCCCTCGGTCGGGCGGAGCAGTCCGGAGATCGTGCGGAGGAGGGTTGTCTTCCCCGCGCCGTTGGCGCCGATGAGGGTCACGATCTCCCCGGCGCTGATGGTCAATGACACGCCATGAAGCGCTTCGATCGCGCCGTAGGAGACTGCGAGGTTGTCCACCGCCAGTAGCGTCATGTCTGTTTCACCGGTTCGCCAAGATATGCTTCGATGACGGCTGGGTCGGTCTGAATCTGCTCCGGCGTGCCGGTGGCGATCATTTCTCCATGATCGAGCACTGTGATTCGCTCGGCGATGGACATGACCAGTTTCATATCATGTTCGATGAGCCAGATTCCCACTTCAAACTTCTCCCGCACGAGGCGGATGAGGTCCATCAGCATGAGCTTCTCCTGCGGGTTCATCCCGGCCGCCGGTTCATCGAGGAGGAGGATTTTCGGATGGGTCGCCAAGGCACGGGCGATTTCCAGCCGTCGCTGATCGCCATAGGCAAGGCTTCCGGCGAGGGCATTGGCCAGATGGGACAGGCCGAACAGTTCGAGCAGTTCCATGCCGCGGCGATAAAACAGGCGCCGCTGGCGAATGAATGCGGGCGTGCGAAAGATCGTCCCGACCCAGCCGGATTGGGTGTCGCGATTGAAACCGACGATCACATTGTCGAGGACCGACAGGTTTTGAAACAGCCGGATGTTCTGAAACGTCCGGGCGAGCCCGGCGCTGTTGATGGCGACGGATCCCTGCCCGTCGATCCGACGCCCGCCCAGTGTGATGCTGCCGGCGGTGGGAGCGTACACACCGGTCACCACGTTGAAGGCGGTTGTCTTGCCGGCGCCGTTGGGTCCGATCAGGGCGACGAGTTCGACGCAATCGAGCGAAAACGAAAAGTGGCTCAGCGCCGCCAGCCCGCCGAACCGCATCGAGATGTCGTTGATGTTGAGCAATGACATTGGCGAAAGGTTAAACCAGTGGATTCGATTCCGGGCGCTTCCGGCGGCGAAGTCGTTTGAACGCATTGGGAAAACGGACGGTTTTGAGCAGCATGGCGACGACGAGCAGCAGGGAATAAATGACCATCCGATTCTCCGCTACCCAGTTGAACGCATTGAGCAGCAGGTCCGGCATGTGCAGGGCTTCGGCGCTGCCGCCGAAGGGTTTCATCGCCACATCCATCCAACTCATCGGATCGCGGAGGAATTCCGGCAGCCAGGTGAGCACCCCGGCCGCGACGACCGCGCCCCAGATGCTCCCCAGGCCGCCGAGCGTGACCATGACGACCAGTTCAATCGAACGGAGGATGCCGAAGGAGTTAGGGTTGAGGTATCCGTCATAGTGGGCATAGACCGCGCCGGCGACGCCGGCGAAAAAAGCGCCGATGACGAAGGATGCCACCTTCTTGCTTGTCGGATTGATCCCAATCGCCGCCGCCGCGATTTCATCCTCGCGCACGGCCTTGATCGCGCGTCCCTTGGGGGAGTGTGAGAGTCGCCAGACGCACAGGATTGTGATGATCGCCAGGCCGTACACCCAGGGGAAAATATAATGCGGCGTGATTCCGACGTCGGCGAAGTTCGGATACACCGATACCGACAAGCCTGTTGCCCCGCCGAAGGACTGCGCGGTGGTGAAGGCGACGCGGATGATCTCGGCGAATCCGAGGGTGGCGATCGCCAGGTAGTCTCCGCGGAGGCGAAGCGTGGGCAGGCCGACGACAAGCCCCGCGATGGCGGCGCACCACCCGCCGCCGATCACGGCGATGAGGAAGGTCAGCGGCTTGAGCCATCCGGCCGGGAGATGCGCGGTGATCCATGTGGCGGCGGGCTGGCCGACGGTTAGAAGCCATGAAAACAAATCCGACAGCGCCAAGATCGACCGTGACCAGATCGTATGATACCCCACAACCTGCGCCTCCCGCGCCGCGGCGATGTCGATGATGATCCATGCGAAGACGAGCACGAGAAGCAACCCAGGCAGCGCCGGATGAAGCCATCGCGCCGTTCGGCGGATGACGAGGAATACGAGAAGCAGGATGACGCCGGCCAGGCCGAGCACGATCGTCAGGGTGACGAAAAATAAAAGTGGTGAGGCTGGGTCGTTGAAGTCGGGCGCGTAGGTCAGCGTCGCATACCCGCCAAGATAGGCCCCCACGGCCATGAAGCCCGCGTGACCGAGCGAGAACTGCCCGGCGATGCCATTGATCAATTGCAAACTGACGGCCAGTGTGATGTTCAAGCCGATCAGGATGAGCACCCGCGCCAGATACGGATCAAGCCCATTGTCGCGCTCGATGATTCGCCCGAGCGGCCAGAGCGCCAGAAGAAGCAGGGGGATATACCAGTTGAGTCCGAGGGTCGAAAGCCACGCCGGACACCTCCCCGGCGGGTCGTGAGCGAGCCCGGGAAGCGCGGTGTGCGGTTCGAGGATGGTGTCAGACTTTTTCGACAACATTCTGCCCGAACAGGCCTGAAGGCTTGACCAACAGGATCACGATCAAAATGACAAACGCCACGGCGTCGCGGTACTGGCTGTCGAGATATCCCGCGACGAAAACTTCCGTCAGCCCAAGCAACAATCCCCCGGCCACCGCGCCGGGAATGCTGCCGATTCCGCCCAGCACCGCCGCGACGAAGGCCTTGATGCCGGGGATGAGCCCCATGAGCGGATCGACCTTGGGCGCTCGAAACGCGACGAGGATTCCCGCGACTCCCGCCAGGGCCGAGCCGAGGATGAACGCGAAGCTGATGATCCGATCCGGGTTGATCCCCATGAGCGATGCGGTGTCGAATCGAAACGACACCGCCCGCAGCGCCATGCCCGTGCGGGTGTGCATGACGAGCACCCAGAGAATCACCATGAGCAGCAGCGTCATCACGCAGATGAGCAGATCGACGCCCGTGATGACCACGCCGCCGATCACCCATTGCCACCCGATGAGCGGGAGCACCGCCACGGGAAACGCCTGGGGCGTGGCGCCGAAGATGCGCTGCCCGCCGAACTCGAGGAACATCGACACGCCGATCGCGGTGATCAGGGCATTGAGACGCGGCTGATTTCGCAGCGGACGATACGCGATCCGCTCGATCAGGACACCGAGCACCGCGCAGATGACCATCGCGGCCAGAAGCAAAATAAAAAAGCCGATCCATGTCGGATTCTGGCCGATCCCCAGCCAGCCGGCGGCATAGAAGCCGGTCATCGCGCCGATCATGTAGACATCGCCGTGCGCGAAGTTGATCAGTTGCAACACGCCATAGACCATCGTGTACCCCACGGCGATCAGCGCATAGATCGCCCCCCAGGAAAGCCCGTTGACGCATTGTTGAAGGAAGGTTCGCTTTTGCCCCACGTCCGTGGACATCCAGAACCAACCGGCCGCCGCAATGACGACCACCCCGATGAACAAGAACATCAGCAGCGAGCCGATTTTCCTCATGGTTGAATGCTGCTGATGAAGTGCGTTTTGCCGTTCTCGATTTTCAACACCACGATCGGCTTCTTGGCGTTGCGGTCGGCATCCATCGTGATCGTGCCACTGGCGCCGGGGAAGTTCTTGGTCTCGGCCAGCGCGTCGCGGATCGCCCGCGGCTTGTCGGATCCGGCCCGTTTGATCGCGTCGGCCATGAGGCGCATCGCGTCATAGCCGAGGATCGCCATCGCATCGGGCGTCTTGCCGTTGTATTTGGCTTTGTACGCCTCGACAAATTTCTTAACTTCCGGGCGATCCTCATCAGGGGAATAGTGGTTGGTGAAGTAGCACCCGTTGACTGAGTCGCCGCCGATGGCGAAGGTCTTGTCACTGTCCCACCCGTCGCCCCCCATCAGCGGTACATTGATTCCCAGACTCCGCGCCTGCCGGCAGATCAACCCGATTTCCGTGTAATACCCCGGCACATAAATGGCGTCGGGATGCGTCCCCTTGATCTTGGTCAATTGCGCCTTGAAGTCGATGTCCCCCTCCCCATACGACTCATCGGCCACGATCTCGCCGCCCAGTTGCTTGACCCGCGCCGTGAAAAACTCCCGCAGGCCGACGCTGTAATCATTTTTCACGTCATACAAAACGGCGAAGCGTTTGGCGTGCGGACCTTTGGCGTCCTTCATGGCGAAGTTGGCCATCGCCGCGCCTTGGAAGGGGTCGATGAAACAGGCCCGAAAGATGTACTTGCCCACCTGCGTCACGCGCGGGTTGGTGGAGGCCGGGGAGAGCATCGGAATCCGCGCCCTCTCGGCGACCGGCGCCGCCGCCAGCGAGCGCGAACTGGCCACCTCGCCGATGATCGCGCAAACCTTATCCTGAAAGATCAGCTTCTGAACCGCCGTGACCGCCTCCTCAGGCTTGCTCTGGTCATCCACGACGATCACTTCAATTTGCCGCCCGAGGACACCCCCACTTTTGTTGATGTCATCCAGCGCCAGCCGCACGCCTTCATCGGTGGAGATGCCGAAAGTCGCGGTGCCGCCGCTGAGCGATCCATACTCCCCGATCTTGATCGGACGGGCAGCGTTTGCGGGCGCTGCCATGCCGGCCACGACGCATAGGATTACGCCCATCGCGAGCGCGCCGATTGATCGCGCCACCCACGACCGGGCGGCGGATGAAATTGAACGAGAGTGTTGAAAGCCGCAATCCATCGCATCTCCCGGGCCAGGAATTGACCCCGCCCCGAAATCTAGCAGTAGGATGGATGAGGTGCAACCTTGGGCGATGATCTTTATGCCTCCCTGGCGACAGGATTTTCCAGCGTGCCGATCTTCTCGATTTCCACGACCACGTTGTCGCCATCCTTCATAAACACCGGCGGTTTGCGGGCAAAGCCCACGCCGTGCGGCGTGCCGGTCAGGATGATGGCGCCGGCGCGGATCGTCATTGTGCTGCTGAGCGATTCGATCAATGTCGGCACGTCGAAGATCATGTCGGAGGTCGTGTAATCCTGCATGACCTTGCCGTTGAGGAGGGTGCGAAGTTGCAGGGCGTTGGGGTTGGGGATTTCGTCGCGGGTGACGATGGCCGGGCCGAGGGGACAGAACCCGTCGAAGGATTTGCCGCGGGCGAATTGGCCGCCGCCGAGGGCCTTGTCACGTTGCCAGTCTCGGGCGGAGACGTCGTTCGCGATTGTGTAGCCCAAAACATATTCGAGCGCCCGCGCCTTGGAGACATGCTTGGCATCCCGCGCCATGACGATCGCCAGTTCACCTTCGTAGTCGATCTGGTCGCTCAATCGGGGGATGCGGATCGGATCGCCGGGGTTGTTCAAGGAATTGCTCGCCTTGATGAATAGCATGGGATGAGTCGGTACCGTGCTCCCGCTTTCCCTGGCGTGTTCGCGGTAATTCAATCCGATGCAAAGAATATCGGTGGGGTCAATCGGCGCCAGCAGCTTGTCAACCGCGATGCGGTGGCCGGTCACCTGGAACGCCCCGGCCAGGTCGCCGTCGATGCGAAAGGCGGTGCGATCGTCGATCTGCTGGCCGATGTGAATCTGATTGCCCGACTGGAAGCGGATGATGCGCATGGCAAGGTCCTTTTGTAAGGGGTCCCGGAATGAAAGGTCCGCAAGCGGCAGGAAATTGGAATTTAATTGCGTAAGGTCGCGCCCGCTTGTTTAATTAACAATGCGTCAACTGAACGGATTGTGCAAGGGGCAAATGCCATCAATGGAGACTGGTCATGCGAAGCTCGGCGAAATGGATGTGTGCGGCGTTGGTGCTTGCGTTGGTCATGCTTCCGGGATGCAAATCGAAGCATGAGAAATTGCAGGACAAGATGATCAGCGTCCTCAACGACATGGCCGACGTGCTGTCGGGGATCAAGAGCAACGCCGATTTCGTCGCCGCCAAGCCGAAATTGGAAATGCTCGGCGCGCGAATGAAGGACATCAACAACGAGGCGGCGGCATTGCCCAAACCGTCGGCCGACGAAGATAAGAAAATGACCAAGGAATTGGAGGAGCGCAGCAAAACGGCATCCAATCGGATCGCCACCGAGATGCAGCGTCTGGCCGGCCTGGGCGTGTCACCGATGGCGCTGTCGGAAGCGATGCACCTGGGTTCATCGCCGTTGATGGGCGAGTAGCCCCGCATCGCAATCCATGGCAAACGCAGTTGCGACGTGCGACCCCACTATTCCCTCCCCCGGTACCCCGGGGGAGGGCAGGGAGGGGGCTTTTTGCGTGTGCGAGGGGAACCCCCTCCCCAACCCTCCCCCACGTGTACGCGGGGGAGGGAGAAAATTGCAATAGCTTTTGCCATGCGCCGCGACTCCTCAAGGCAGCGGCTTGCCCCGCGCCGCCAGCAGGATGCGATACCACTGCTCCCTCGTGAGTTCCACGTCATCCGCCCTGGCGGCGTCGCGGATGTGGTCGGGGTTGTTGGATCCGATGATCGGGATGATCTTCGCCGGGTGCTTGAGCAGCCACGACAGGGCGATCACCGTTCGGCTCATGCCCAGTTCTTTCCCCACCGCGTCGAGCGCCTGCTGTGTGGCGGCGCGCACGGCGTGCTGCTCGTGCTTGGGATCGATCTTCGCGCCTTCTCCCAGATAACCGCCGCCGAGCGGGCTCCAGGACAGGGGGGTCAGGTTCATCTCCAGGCACTGGTCGAGCGTCCCGTCATTGAATGGATCAAGCCGGCCGAGGTGAATCTCCACCTGGTTGACGAGCAGATCGAAAGGCAACGCGCTTTGCAACGCGCTCACCTTTGAAGGCAGAAAATTGCTGACGCCAAACTCCCGCACCTTTCCCTGGCGGCGCAGTTGATCAAACGCCCCGGCCACATCATCAGGGTCCATCAGCAGGTCCGGCCGGTGCAGTTGATACAGATCAATCGTCTCGATCCCCAGGTTTTTCAGCGAGTTGTCGCACGACCAGAGAATATGCTTCGACGAAAAATCATATCGATGCGGCGCATCGGGCGCCGAGTCGCCGCCGAAGCGGATGCCGCACTTGGTGGCGATGAGGATGCGCTCGCGCATCCCCGACACTTTCTTGAGCGTGTTGCCCAGGGCTTTCTCGCACTCGCCCCGGCAGTAAATGTCGGCCGAATCGAAGAGGGTATATCCCGCTTCATACGCCGCGATGTGAGAGGCGACGGCCTTGTCCATCCGCTCAGGCGTCACATCCTTGGGATCCCAGGTCTGCACCGAGCGCATGTTCCCATACGACAAACGCGACGATACGAGCGAACTGCTTCCGAGCAATTGTGTTTTCATGATCCCGAGACTCCTTCATGTTGAATGCTTCGATTCCAACCGCCCGCTTCATGCACTCTACTGATCGTCATCCTTGGCGTCGAACGGCCGGGTGGCCGGCGCTGGGCGCGTGGCGTCAAGCGCCGCAGGGTGGCGCACGATCAACGCCACCCGCCGAGTTCGCGGCTTGCCGGGCTTGATGATGATCAGGTCATGGATGCTCTCCACATGCATGCCGTACCGTTCGGCGAAGATCGCCGCATTCTTCGGCGATCCCATGAAATAGACACCGGGCATCGTGTTGAAATCCGGCGGGTTCGGGAAGTAATCGAACGCGTTGGGGCGCGAGGTACCCAGATCGACGCACCAGACATCCGGTTGCCCGGTCATATAGAACGCCGTTTCGCCGGCGTCCTGATGGCGCGTGGTGACCAGCGGCGCGCCGAACGTCAGTTGATCGAGCTGTTTGCCCAGTTCCTTCCATCCAAAAACCTCGTCCATTTTCGGGACGTGCATCCGCGCCAGCACGGCCGGGAAGTGAATCGCAATCGCGCCAATAAGCGCCACCGTCGCGCCCAGCCGCAACAGGCCGTGGCGTTGTGACCATTGCTCGCGGGCCCAGGCGACGGTCAGCAGCGTCAGCGGGAAATAAGCGAAGTCAGGCCAATTGACCTCGCCATGCGTGCGGCTGGCGGCATATCCAAAGAACACAAGCGGGAACGTCGCGCACCAGAGCAGCATCCGCATCGACAACTCAAGCCGCCGGTAGCGCCGCCAGAAGTGATAGAGGATGATGACGCCCAGGACGAACAGGACAGGCGTCCAGACGAGCAATTGCCCGCCGACGAACTCACCCAGGTTGGCGAAGGTCACCCCGATGCGATGGAGCAGCGACTCGGGCGCCTTCGCCTCGGCCAAGCCATGCCCAAGCTGCCAACTAAACGATGCCCAGTCGTGGTGCATGTTCCATGCGATGTTCGGCCAGAACACCGCCAGACAAACCAGCGCCGACAGATAAATCCAAGGCCGCCGCAGGTGCGCCCGCCCGCGCGGGCTGGTGAGCAGCGCGAAAAAGATCGATGCCGGCAACAGGACCGCGGTGTACTTTGACAACAGCGCCAGGCCGCAGAATGCTCCGAAACTCAGCCAAAGCAGGGGGGTTGTGAAGGAGCGGGTCGCGCGCGCGGTACCATTGCTCGCAGCCAAGTCGCCCGCGCCATCGGAGGGTTCGTTGAAGGCGACGAGCAGCGCGCAGACCATCGCGCAGGTCGAAAAGAAAATGGCCGGTGTGTCCGGTGTGAAGATCGTGCCGAGGGTGTGAAACAGCGGGCTTGAAAGGAGGATCGCCCCGGTCCACCAGCGCGCGGTTCGATCATTGGGGAACAGTCGCATTGCCATCCACACCAGCTGCGCCAGCACGCCAAAGGGCATCAGGATTGCGAAAATCCGCACGCCCAGTTCGTTGTTGCCGATGATCGAGCACGAGGCCTTCATCATCCACGCGATCATCGGCGGATGATCGAAGTACCCCCCGGCCAGGTGTCGCGTCCAGGTCCAGTAGAACGCTTCATCCGGCGCAAGCTGATGAAACGAGCCATACAGCAGCCGGACAAGCAGCGCGATCAGCGCCAGCCGCAGCAGCGAGCGCATGAGGTTGGCGTAGCGGGGCGTCGAGGGCGATGGAAGGGCTTGTGAGGGTTCGGCCATGAAGGGCGGTCTTTCCGGTTATCGTTCAGGGGCTGCGGCCGCGTTCGAAAGGGCGTCGGCGGCCTGATGCGGCGCATCGGCCTTCGGCTTGCGATCAAAAACAAGCCGGCAAAGGTACCACGTCAGATGCGCCGCGAAAATGCCAACCCCCGCCCCCACGAGCGTGTCGGTTACATAATGCGCATTCGCGCTGACCCGCGCGAACGCGACGAGCAATCCAAAAAAATAAAACACCAGCCGATAACGTGGGAAAAATAGCGCCAGACACTCGGCCGTCGCAAACGCCAGGCACACATCGCCGGAGGGAAACGACTGGTTCTTCTCCGTGAACAATCCCGCCGGGCCGCCTTTGAATGGATGAAATGAGAACGCCGCAAAGGGCGGATCGCTCTTGGGCGGGCGCGTCCGCCCGACAAACCATTTGAGCAAAACGGTCAGCAACCCCGACATGATTCCGCTCAGGCAGAGCAGCCCGCCCGCCCGCCATTTCCAGGGATGAAATACAAGCAGAATCCCCGCGATGACCAGCGTAAAAATAAAATTACCCGGCCAGCGCAGAAGATCGAGTAGCCACTTGATCGAGTCCGGCCAATGCGCCCCCGCCACCCCCCGCGCCACGGGAATGTCAAACGGCGCCGCGATGGCGATGAGCAATACCCACGCGAATACCAGTGCGAGAATCGTCGAGGAGCGTCGTTGCATGAGCATTCGACCCGGCCGCGTCAGCCTCCGACGCGAACCCAAGCCGTGAAGCCACTACCATAGCGACTTGCCCCCCCATGCCAACCGAGTCGCCCAATCACGCCAATATCGCTAAAACCCCTCCTGCGCAATCTCCACCGCCTTCAGCAACGCCCGCGCCTTGTTCATCGTCTCCTCATACTCGGCCGAGGGAACCGAATCCGCGACGACGCCGGCCCCGGCCTGCACATCGAAGACGCCCCGACGCCAGACGATCGTGCGCAGCGCGATGCAGGTGTCGAGGTTGCCGGCGAAATCGAGATAGCCCACCGCGCCGCCGTAGGGCCCGCGACGCGTCGGTTCAAGCTCATCGATGATCTGCATCGCGCGAATCTTGGGCGCGCCGCTCACGGTGCCCACCGGCAGCGCCACCCGCAGCGCATCAAGCGCCGTGCATCCGTCGGCCAATTCCCCGCTGACATTGCTCGTGATGTGCATGACGTGGCTGTATCGCTCCACCGTCATTACATCGCTCACCACGACCGAACCTGTACGCGCGACACGCCCCACATCGTTGCGGTGAAGGTCCACCAGCATGATGTGCTCGGCCCGTTCCTTCGGATCCGCCAGCAGCTCCTTCTCCAACGCCTTGTCCTCCTCCTCGGTCGCGCCTCGCCGACGCGTCCCGGCCAGCGGACGGCTGGTGATGTGACCATCGACCACGCGACACAGGATTTCAGGACTGGCGCCAATGAGCGTGCAGTCGGGGCTCTTGAGATAAAACATGAACGGCGATGGATTGATGATCCGCAACGCCCGGTACACATCAAACGGATCGGCCGGGCTTTCCACGCGCAATCGTTGGCTGGGGACAAACTGAAAAATGTCCCCCGCCCGGATGTATTCCTTCCCTTTCTCAATGGCCGCTTCAAAAGCATTTCGCGCGAAATTGCTGGAAAATTTCAACGACACCGGTCCGCGCGGATCGATCTCGCCGAGTGTGGAAGTCGGGGGTTGTTGCAATCGTCGCACAAGCCCATCGACGCGCCGGCACGCATCGTTGTACGCCTCCGTGGGGTTGGCGAACTTGCTCAGGTCCGCATTGGCGACGACCTTGATCGTCTTGTCCACGTGATCGAAAATGACAAGCTCGTAATACAGTCCGAAGAGCACATCGGGCAGATGTCGATCATCCCTGGGCGCGCCGGATAGTTTTTCCGCTTCGTAATAACGTGCCGTGTCGTATCCGGCGTAACCGACCAGCCCGCCGGTGAATGCGGGCAGGTTGCGATTGTGATGACGCCGCCTGACCGGAAGCAGCCGGGCGAGGTCCGCCAGAGGATCGGCCGTATCAAATGTTTCAGTCGGTTGCCCGACTCGCGCAATCGAAGCCTTCCCGCCGGATGCCTGGTAGACCAGGGACGGGCCGGTCGCAATGAAGCTATGCCGCGCGATGTTTTCGCCGCCGATGACACTTTCGAGCAAAAAAGCGTGCGCATCGCGCCCCAGCACCTCAAAGGCGCTGACCGGCGTCAGACGGTCGCCGAGCAGTTGCCGGTAAACCGGGATGATGTCGGCCGACCGCGCGGCGTTCTGGAATGATTCGAGGTCAGGGAAATATCGACGCATGGCGGGCAATTGTAAGCATGTTGCCCTTGAAGGATAGACCTCACCGGCCGATGAGGTCCTTGACCGATCGGCCTATGTTACTGACTCCCTTTTCGACTTCCCGCCCGGTCTGTTGAACCGCATTGTCCAGCCCCTTGCCGCCGGCCCGCATGACCACTTGCGGGTTTTCAAGGGTTCCTCGCACGTTGTATGAAGCCAGGGCATCGGTCACTTGCCCAATCGCCTGTCCGGCCTTGCCGAGCACCGACTCCATTTTCTCCAAGGGTCCGCCGTTGAGTGTCAGGTCCAG
>CAYTAP010000048.1:0-25945 GCA_964435775.1 uncultured Tepidisphaeraceae bacterium | reverse complement strand
CGCGATGGGGTCGCAGTGCATCCTGGCCAACACCTATCACCTCATGCTTCGCCCCGGCGAGCAGGTCGTTGCGGAATTGGGGGATTTGCATCGCTTCATGGCATGGCCTGGCCCGATCCTGACCGACTCCGGCGGTTTTCAGGTGTTCAGTCTCGCCGATTTAAACCGGATCACCGACGACGGCGTAACCTTCAAAAGCCAGATCGACGGGAGCATGATCCACCTGACACCCCGCCGGAGCATCGAAGTGCAAAACGCGCTCGGCGCCGACATCATCATGGCCTTTGATGAGTGCGCTCCAGGGAATGCGGCGCGCGAGTATCACGAACAAGCGGTTGAGCGGACGCTGCGGTGGGCGCAGGCGTGCCGCGATGCCCACCAGCGATCCGAGGATCAGGCGCTCTTTGGCATTGTGCAGGGCGGAACGGATGAAGCGCTGCGGGCGAGCTGCGCCGAGGAACTGTTAAAGCTCGATTTTCCGGGATATGCCGTCGGCGGGCTGGCGGTGGGGGAGGGATTTGAGGCGATGAAGGACGTTTTGAGCTTCACGACGCCGCTGTTGCCTGCGGATCGACCGAGGTATTTGATGGGGGTGGGATTTCCCCGCGACATCGTGGCGGCCGTCGCACGCGGCATCGACATGTTCGATTGTGTCATGCCCACCCGCAACGGTCGCAACGCCTATGCCTTCACCATGCAGGGCGCCATTCGCCTCCGAAACAGCCAGTATCAGCGGGATAATGGCCCGATTGAAGACGGCTGCGACTGCCCCGCCTGCCGGCAATTCACCCGCGGGGCGCTGCGTCATTACTTTTTTGCCGGCGAGATGCTTGGCCCGCTGCTGGTTTCCCTGCATAATGTCCGCTTCTACCAGCGCCTGATGGCCGATCTTCGCAAAGCCATCGAGGAGGGAACGTTTGATTCCTTCCGGCGGAACGATCCGAGGGCTTTGATGGGTCCACGGTCCGCCGAGGCTCTGGTTCCTTGATTTTAAGGAGATGCCTTGAACCTGCTATTGATCCTTGCCCAAGCCGCCCCGAGCGCCCCAACGACCACCGGGACCAGGCCCCCGCCGCAGTGGTTTGAGTTCTTGCAGGGTCCGATGCCGCTCTTGTTCCTCGGCATCATCGTGCTCTACTTCTTCGTCTTCCGCTCCAAGCGAACGCAGGACAAAAAGCGCAAGGACATGCTCGCGCAATTGCAGCGCGGCGCGAAGGTCCAGACGATCGGCGGCATCATCGGCACCGTGCTCGAAACGCGCGACAATGAAGTGGTCCTCAAGGTCGATGAAAGCAGCAACACCAAGATGCGCTTCGCCCGCAGCGCCGTTCACCGCGTGATCGACGAGACCGAGGAGAAGTAGGGGGCGATGAGCAGTGGGCAGTGGGCAGTAGGCAGTGGGCAGTAGGCAGTGGGCAGTGGGCGGTAGGCAGAAGGCAGTGGGCAGTAGGCAGAAGGCAGAAGGTAGAAGGTAGAAGGCAGCGGTTATAGGTGAGCGGGCAGTTTTTTGATTTCACTGCACACCGCCTACTGCATACTGCCTACTCTTCTCCGACTCTTCTCAGGATTGACGATGCAACAAAACTATTCCGGCCGGGTCATCCTTATTTTGGCGGTGCTTTTCGCCACCGTGTGGGGCATTTTCCCCAATTGGGACTTCAAAGATCCCGCGCTACGCCCCGGCATCGACATGGTCGGCGGCACCAGTCTCCTTTACGAGATCAAGGTTCCACCAGACAGCAAGCCGAACCCGAATCTGGCCGAGGAGGTGATGGCGGCGCTCAAGAAGCGCGTCGATCCGCAAGGCGTGCGCAATCTGATCTGGCGACCGGAAGGGAACACGCGTCTCGAAATCCAGATGCCGATGAGCGAGCACTCCAAGGAGGCGGCAGGCCGGCGCGAGGCCTTCGCCGCCGCGCAGGGCGCGCTCGAGGAGACCAACGTCCGTCCGAACGATGTGCTCGCGGCCGTCGAGCAGATGACCGGCGACAAGCGCGCCAAACGCCTCGATGAACTGGCGATGGGCAACGCGTCTCGCAAACAGTTGTTTGAGGAATTGGTTCAGACCCATGACAAGCTCGAAGCGCTGAAAAAGGCGCAAAAGGATTTCAAGGCCCAGGCGCTGACCCAGCGAACCTACGACCAGCTCAAGGCCCGGATCGATGAGACGAATCTTCCTGTTTCGCAGTTGCAGGGAATCCTCGATTCGCAGGACAAGGCCGCCAAGCTCGCGGCGCTGAAGACCGCATCCGCCGACTTCCCCGCCCGTCTGGCGGCGATCAACCAGTTCACAACCGCCTACGAGCAATTTTCGGAGGTGAAGGATGCCCTCGACGACGCCGCATCCCTCAAGCGATTGCTCAAAGGTTCGGGCGTGCTGGAGTTCCACATCCTCGCCAATGACCTGCCCCCACAGCAGATGCAGGCGATGGTGGATCAGTTGGCCAAGAGCGGCCCGCGACCCGAGCCGGGCGATACGGTGCGCTGGTACCAGGTCGATCGCCCCAGCGAATTGCCCCAGAACGCCGGGGTCCATGAGTACAACGGCAAGTATTACGCGCTGGCGTATGCGATGCCGGGCAAGCAACTGGTGAACGGGCCGGGGTTGCCGCACTGGACGCTCTCGAGCGCCCGGGCGGCGTTCGACCCAAACAGCGGCGGGCGCATGGTGGAGTTCAGTTTCGACGCCCAGGGCGGGCAACTGTTTGGGCAACTCACGGGTGCCAACATCAACAAGAACCTGGCGATCGTGCTCGACAACAAGATCATCAGCGCCCCCAACATCAACAGCCGCATCAACAGTCATGGGCAGATCACCGGCGACTACAGCGAAGCCGACCAGGAATACCTCGTCAGCACCCTCAATGCCGGAAGCCTGCCGGCGCAGCTGGCGGATCAACCGATCAGCGAGCGCACCGTCGGTCCGCAACTGGGCAGCGACAACCTTCGCGCCGGGCTCATCTCGTGCATCCTCGGTTTGACGGTCGTCTGCCTCTTCATGATCTGCTACTACTTCAAGGGCGGCGTCGTCGCCTCAATCGCCGTCATCATGAACGTCGTCATGATCCTGGGCATCATGGCATGGCTCAACGCCACCTTCACACTTCCCGCGATCGCCGGTCTGGTCTTGACGATCGGCATCGCGGTGGACGCCAACGTCCTCATTTTCGAGCGCCTCCGCGAAGAGGAGGAACGCGGCCTGTCGCTGCGCCTGGCGCTGCACAACGCCTACAAACGCGCCTTCAGCGCGATTCTCGACTCCAACGTCACCACCGCCATCACCTGTATCGTCCTGTACATGATCGGCACCGAAGAGGTGAAGGGGTTCGGGCTGACGCTTCTGCTCGGCCTGGCCAGCAGCTTGTTCACCGCGCTGTTCGTGACGCGGACGATCTTCGGCATCTGGCTTGATTATTTCGGACTCAAAAAACTGAGCAGCCTTCCGCTCGCCCTCCCCTGGTGGGGGCGGCTGCTTCGTCCAAAAATCCATTGGATGGACAAGATCTGGTACTTCATCGCCTTCAGCATCGTGATGATCGCCCTGGGATGGACGGCGCTGATCGTCAAGTTCCACCAGGGCGAAATGCTCGACATCGAGTTCGCTTCGGGAACGAGCGTGCAGTTCGACCTCAAGCAACCAACGCCGATCCACGAGATCCGTAAGATGCTGGCCGGCGCCGATGGACGGAAGCTGCCCAGCCCGACCATTGTCGCCGTCGGCACGCAAAACAAAAGCTACGAAGTCGTCACGCCCAACGCCGACAGCAATGAGGTGAAGGAGGCGATCCTGGGGTCGATTCCCGTGGGTCTGCTCAATACCGAGCAGCCGTCCCATTTCGACGGCGCGGATCAGTCCATCGATGCGGCGATGAACCATGAAGTGATCCCGCTGACCGCCGACAAGACCCTGACTGTCGCGGGATGGAAGCCCGTCGAGGCGCTGAGCTATCGCGGCGGCGGCGCGATCGTCCTTACCCATCTCGATCCCCCCCTGGCCCCGCGCGACATCAAGTCGCGCATCGAACGCGAACAGCTTCAACCCCGCGTGAACGGCCAAACCCAGCAATACCGCGACTTCATCGTCGTCGGCGAGAACGGCGTCAACGCCGCAACCCCCGTCGCTGTGATTTTGTTCAGCGACCCCGACCTGCCTTATGACACCCGCAACGCCGGGCGATGGAAGGACGAACTGGCCGCTCCAATGTGGAAGCTCGTCAATGATGCGCTGCTCAAGCCCGCATCGCTTCAGAAGGTGACCAACTTCGACGCGCAGATGGCCGGGGAAATGCAGCAGGACGCCCTCATGGCGCTGGTGATTTCCAGCTTGATCATCATGGCGTACATCTGGCTGCGTTTCGGCAATTTCAAGTTCGGCGCCGCGACCGTCGCCGGAATGGTTCACGACACGATCCTTCTTGTGGGCGTGATCGGTCTCTCGCACTACATCGGACGCACGATCGTCGGACAGTGGCTGATGATCGAGCCGTTTCGAATCAATCTGACGATGGTTGCCGCCATCCTGACGATCATGGGCTATTCGATGGTGGATACGATCGTCGTTTTCGACCGCATCCGCGAAAACCGCGGCAAGTTCGGGCATCTGGATCGCCAGGTGATCAACGATTCGATCAACCAGACCCTCGCGCGAACCCTGCTGACCGCCGGTACAACGTTGATGACCATCCTCGTCATGTATATTTTTGGCGGTCCCGGCATTCACGGCTTTACTTTCGCACTCTTGATTGGCATATTGATCGGCACTTATTCATCCATCGCCATCGCGTCGCCCATTTTGCTTCTCGGCGGCAATGCACAGGTTGAGGAGCACGGCCGACGCCGGCGGAGTTCGTCCAGTTCGGTTCAGCATATCGGCGCATGAAACCCGACTGTCGATGGAATGAATCAAGCAGTTGTTGAAATTGAAGCCAGAGGCTGTGGAACAGCGAAGGCCAGATGCCCGAAGCGGGTGAAGTTTTTCACACGGCTCGGCGCTTGGGATGACGGGAAGAGCGTCTGGAAACAAACTCTTGGGAAAGGAGTCCCTGTATGCGTAAGGACATCAGATTCGGTTTGGCGGTTGGTGGCGTTCTGGTCGTCGTGATGGCGGTCTATCTCGTCATCGCCGGCTTCTCCAACAAACCCGCCAACACACAGCAGGTTCACCTGGTGACCACCGAAGGCACGCCGGGTCATGCCGAAAATGGCGCCTCGACTGCCACCGCCGGCGACAACCACGCAACCGATCAGAAAGCCCCGACGCCCAACGATGGTCACGGCGATGCGCTGGCAGACACCGCTTCTGCGGTTCATGCCGCCCAGCCGGCCGCCAATCACTCCGATGCCACCCCGGCCAGGAGCAATCATGATGTCTGGGCAACCGCGCTGACCACCGGCCGCGTGTTGACGACCGAAACGCCCACGCCGGGCGCTTCCAGCGATCCATCAAGCGCAAGCGCCGACAACGCCACGCCATCGCCACAAACGGCTTCGCCGATTCAAGGCGCTTCCGCCGTCACGCTCGCCAGCGCCACGCCCGCCCCCGGCCCGCAGGACAGCGACATGCCGTCGTCGTCCACGATTCACACCAATTCGTCGAGTGCCGCGTCAACCCCAACCCCCATCACCGGCCAGCAAAGTCACACCGTTCAGGCCGGTGAAACGTTCTCAACCATCGCCGCCAGCACCTATGGCAACGCCGCCTATTGGCCGCATATCGCCCGGGCCAACCCCAATATCGATTCGCGCCGGCTCAAGGTGGGCATGGTGCTCGTCCTTCCCGATCCGGCCGTTGTCAAAGCCGGCGCGAAGACTCAAAGCGCCCAAACGCAATCCTCCAGCGCAACCACGATCGATCCCGCGAAGGAATATCGCGTTCAGCCCAACGACAGCCTCTATAAGATTTCGATCAAACTGTACGGCAACGGCACGTATGTGGACCGCATCTACCAGATGAACCAGCAGACGATTGGAAGCAACCCGGCGCATCTCAAATTGGGCATGGTTCTTCGGCTGCCCGAAGTTCCCAAACATGCCGATGCCGCCCGCTGAGTACTTGGGGGCGCAGACGGCTTGGAGATGGAAGCAAGGAGGCGTTTGAACGCGCATCACGCGCGGCCGTCGGGGGCATACTGCTTGGCGAAATCCACCAGCGTCGCGAACCCGCTGGGAAGTTCCGCCTCCTCCGCGAGCATGACGGGAATCCCTTCGCGGATCGGATACGCCAGCCCGCCCACCTCGGAAATCAATCGATCCCCCTCCTGTCGCAATCGACTGCCAGTCACCGGGCAGCGCAGAATGGAGAGAAGATCATCGTCGATCGTGTTGGATGAGGTCATGGCTGTGTCTTGCTCAAGGGTTTGGTTCCGTTCACTCGTCTTCGACGCCGTGAAGTAAAGTTCAGAGGGGACCACTATAAATGGAAATTCCCGTCTCGCAAAGTCGTCTACTTTTGTGGTCTATGTACCGTTATGGAGGGCGTCGCTCCTGCGACGCCACGGCGTTGCGGGAGCAACGCCCTCCAATTTTCACCGGTGTCGCGTGCGATGCCACAATAATTGACTACTCCCGAAAACCAGAGCGATCGATTCCGACGCCGCCCTCGTTGCATCGCATCCGACCATGCCGGTAATGCCCTCCCCGCCTTTGCCTTTGACGCCTCCAGCGGGCATCATCTGAAGCATTGTGTTTCTGAATCCTCTCATGCTCGCGGCCTTGGGGGGCGCGGTGGTGCCGCTGATCCTGCACCTGCTCTCGCGATCGCGCTATCGCAATGTCGATTGGGGCGCGATGATGTTCCTCCAGGGCGCCGAGGCCCGCCAGCGCCAAAGCGCCCGGCTCAAGCAATTGCTCCTCTTGTTCATGCGGATGGCGATCGTCGCGATGCTCGCCGTCGCGCTCGCCCGCCCGGTGGTCCGACGGGCATGGGGCGGGCTTGCTGGTGATGGCGGCGTGTCGGCGGTCATCCTCCTCGATGAATCGTCCAGCATGGGCTTTGAGGAAAACGGTCGACCAAGAATGCAACTGGCACGCGAAGCGGTGTTGCAGGTTCTATCAACATTGAAAAAGGGGGACCAGGTCCTGCTGCTGCCCATGGGATCGGCGCGGTGGCGCGCCGATTCGGAGAAGGGAGGAGGCGCTTTGGGCGTTCGAGCGCAGTTCACGCGCGATTTGCAGGCCGTCGCCGGCGAGGTGGATGACGCGCGGCCCGGCAGCGGGGAGGCGAACATCGCCGAAGGTCTGATGCGCGCCGCCGACCTGCTCGATGCCCATGGTGCGCTCAACCGCGAAATCTATGTCGTGTGCGATCATCAGGCCCTCTCCTGGCGGGACGCCGGCGACGCCTTCTCGCGGGCGTGGCGCGAGCGCATTGCCGCCGCCGCCGGGAAAGGATCGCCGACGCGGGTGGTTGTCATTCCGGTCGGGTCCGACGACGCCGAGAATGTCGCGGTCGAGGAGGTCCAGGCGCTCAATCCACCGGCCATCGTCGGTCAGGCGGCGGAGGTCCAGGTGCGCGTCCACAACTACGGCGCCCAGCCTCGCACCGGATTGCCATTGACCGTCAGCGGCGGCGGCAAGGCGTTCGAAACGATGTTGACCCTCCCGCCCGGCGCCGCCGAGTCGGTGCGGGTTCCCGTCATTTTCACCAAGGCGGGTTCCCAGGTCGTCACCGCGCGGGTGCAAGGCGAGGGGATGACCAGCGACGACATCCGCCAAAGCGCCATCGATGTGACCTCCGCAGTGCGCGTACTCATCATCAGTGGCGATGAACGCCCGGGCGATGGACCGGCGATGACCTTTCGCGGTGAAAGTGATTTCCTGCGCCTGGCGCTCGCGCCGTTCAAAGCGATGAACCGACCTGGCCCCAACGCCGGCGAGGTGTCGGTTCTCCCGGCATCGCAGTGGGCGCTGGGCGCCCCATCGCCATCGGGTGCGAATGCGGCCGATGCCAAAGACGTGCAGTTGGGAAAATATCAGGTCGTCATCCTCGCCAATGTCGCGCGGGTCGATGAGCGGCAGGTGCGTGATCTCGAACAATTTGTGTACGGCGGCGGCGGTCTGCTCATCGCGCCGGGAAACCTCACTCGCGTGGATGAATACAACGCGAGGCTTTATCGCGGAGGCGCTGGGATCATGCCGGCCGAGCTTTTCGAACCCACGCCCGTCGATGGATCAAAGGCAACGGCGCTCCTGGGCATCGATCTCACCCACCCGGCCTTCCTCTTTCTGCAAGGCCGACCGGATCCCATCCCATCCGCCACCATCGGTCGGTACTTCCCCGCGGCGGTGCGCCCACCCGATGCGCGGGTGGTCGCCAGTTATGTCAACGGCCAGCCGTTTCTTGTGGAGTCCACCGCCGGGCGCACCGGGCGCGGCCGCGTCATGCTCGTTACAACGCCCCTTGACGCCGACTGGAGCACGCTTCCCCTCTCCAATTTCTATCTGCCGTTTGTGGATTCAGTTGTGCGATACCTCGTGTCGGGCAGCAACGGCGCACGCAATCTGTCGCCGGGCCAGCCCCTCGTCTCCGTATTTGATGAACCCATGACGAACAAGGCGACCCTGCAGTTGCCCGATGGCTCGAAGAAGAATGTGGAGGTGATGCGCGTCGGCGATCACTATGAAACGCGATACGCCGACACCTTTGCCGTCGGAACCTACATCCTGCGCGCCCACCGTCGCATCGGCGACAAGACCGAGGAGGTGAAGTTGCAATACGTCGTGCAGTCGCCGCGGGATGAATCGAACTTGACGCCGCTCATGACCGGCGACTGGGCGGCGCTGGCCGGGCGGATGCAATTCGAAATGATCTCGCCCGTGGACGGTTCCATCGCCTCGGCGCTCTCGGCGGCGAGATCGGGCAGGGAACTGTGGCTCAGCCTCGTCGTGGCGGTCATCGTGCTGGGGCTGGGTGAACTGGCGCTCGAACGCTTCTGCACACGCGAAGGATAATTACAGCATGGATGCGCGCCCGCCGCCGCCCTGAAAGCTCCTGGTCATGAGTAAACCCTTGAAAATCATCGTCGGCGGCTACATGGTCGGGTATCCGCTCGGCGGCATGACCTGGCATCATCTCAATTACCTCCTCGGTCTGCACGCGATGGGACACGAGGTCTGCTTCCTCGAGGACTCCGGCCCGTATTCCATTCCTTACAATCCCGTCCTCAACGAGTGCCACATCGATCCCACCTATGGTCTGGACTATCTTCAAAATACATTCCAGGCTTTCGACCTGCCGATCCCCCATTGCTATTACTCCCAATTCTGGGACACGCACTATGGCATGACAAAGGGGGAGTTGCATGAGCGCCTCGCATCAGCCGATCTGCTCCTGTGCGTCAGCGGCGTCACCCCCTTGCGCGACCATCGCCCCAGACCACGCCGAACGGCCGTCATCGACACCGATCCCGTCTTCACACAATTGCGCATCGGGGAAAACGCCGAGTTCCGCGACTACTACAATTCCTTCGACGCCGTGGCCACCTTTGGCACCGAGATCGGCAAGCCGCATTGTCCGCTGCCGACGCACGGCCTCAACTGGATCGGCACGGTCCAGCCGATGGCGCTGGATCATTGGCCCGTTTCGCCGACCACCAGCCGCCGATTCACCACGATCGGCAAATGGGAACATTCCAACCGCGATGTGGAGTTCAGCGGCGCCCGCTATCGCAGCAGCAAAGGGCCGGAGTGGATGAAGCTGATCGACCTGCCTCGGCGCGTGCCCTGGGACATGGAACTGGCGATGCAGGCCATGCCCCCGGACGTGGCGCGGCAATTCATCTCCCACGGATGGAAGTTGACCGACCCCGAACCCATCTCGCTGACGCCCCGGGCGTTTCAGGATTTCATTCAGAATAGCGCGGGGGAGTTCACGGTGGCGAAGGAAATATACGCCAGGCTTCCCAGCGGATGGTTCAGCGATCGGGCGGCGTGCTATCTCGCATCCGGCCGGCCGGTGGTCACTCAGTCGAGTGGATTCGAACACTGGATGCCCACGGGCGATGGTCTCTTCGCATTTGGTTCGCCCGACGAGGCCCAGGCCGCTTTGCAGACGATTGATCGCGATTATGCCCACCACTCCGCCGCCGCGCGCCGCCTCGCCGAGAAACATCTGGAAGCCAGCCGCGTGCTCGCCGCACTGCTCGATGCCATATTGTGAGGCTTGTGGCGTGTGACGTTCCATGCCGCGACGGCACCGCGGCACTGCGGATCAGCCGTACGTCAACACGCTGTGAATGGGCGCTTCGGGAAGCTTTGCCCGGCCATCCAGGCTCGTCAACTCGATCAGCGCGGCGATCCCCGCGATCTCCCCGCCGAGTTGTGTCACCAGATCGCAGCAGGCCCGCATCGTACCCCCCGTCGCCAGCAGATCATCAACAATCAGCACCCGCTGCCCGGCCACGATCGCATCGGTGTGCATTTCGAGCACGCTTTGCCCGTACTCCAGATCGTAGCTCATCGAGATCGACTTGCTCGGCAGCTTCCCAGGCTTGCGAACAATGGCAAAACCCGCCGACAGACAGCATGCGACGGCCGCCCCGAAGATGAAGCCCCGACTCTCCGCGCCGACAACGAGATCAATGCGTTTGCCGCGAAATGGATTCGCCAGCAACTCGATCGACAGCGCCAACCCCGCCGGATCGGCCAGCAGGGGGGTGATGTCCCGGAACATGATTCCCGGCTTGGGAAAGTCCGGGATGTTCCGTATCAATTCACGCAATCGGTCCATCTGCTCGTCCATGGCGTCATGCTAGAAATGGGACCGCGGATGTAAAGGGGATTGATTTTTGATTTTGGATCGATGATTTTTGATTGAATGCAATGGTGAGGTGAGGGGTTTCAGGTCGAACGCCCGCGAAAAGCGATTCTTCAATGAATAATCAAAAATCAACAATCGAAAATCCCCCTACGCTTCCACCATCATCGCATCGCGCAGCTTGCGAAGGGACTCATGTTCGATCTGCCGCACGCGTTCACGGGTCAGGCCGATCTTCTGACCGATCTCTTTGAGCGTCATCGGGTCATCCCCATCCAGCCCATACCGCAGTTTGAGGATTCTCGCCTCTCGGTGGTCGATTTTCCCCAGCAGCATTCCGAGTTGATGCAACTCGTCGTTGTCCATGACAATTTCATCCGGCGATGGCGTGTTGGTGTCGGCCACAAGCTCGTTGATCGTCAGTTCGCCGTCGGCCGATCCCGACTGAGTCGGGGAGTGAAACGCCTTCACCGCCTTGCGAATGATCTTGATCTTCTTTGTGGATAATTTCATGTAGTCCGACAACTCGTCGGTTGTCGGCAGGCGGCCGAGCTTGTCCTCCAACTCGCGCATCGCCTGTTTGAGCTTGCTCATCATCTCGACCATGTACGCCGGGACATGAATCGGCTGCACGCAGTTAATCAGCGCCCGCTTGATCGCCTGTTTGATCCACCAACTCGCATAGGTGCTGAAGCGGCATCCCATTTCCGGATCAAACCCCTCAACCGCCTTGAGCAGTCCGATGTTCCCCTCCTCGATCAAATCCGGCAGCGACATCCCCCGACCCATGTAATTCTTGGCGATGTTGACCACCAGCCGCAAATTGGACCGCACCATCAATTCCCTCGCCAAGGGATCATTCTCATGAATGATGCGCCGCCCCAGCGACTTTTCCTCGTCGGCGGTCAGCAATCGACATTCGTTGATTTGACGAAGGTAGAGCTGAATTCCAGTTTGGACGGCCGCGGTTGCCATAGGTTTTACACTCTCGACTTGCCGGAAAACGCGCCATGCGCACGCTCCGACCACTGTTACGCTGTCGGGATGACACCGGTTCGCGCGGAGTTCCGCCCGGCAACCCTTCCAATAAGGGTATCGGCTTGCCATGTCGCGCACTTTTGACCGACGAGGGACATTTGGCGGCAAATGGTATGGACGTTAAAGTCGGTGCAATCGGACCTGTTCGGATTTCTCCAAGCCAGGCCGACGCGCGGTGAACAGCTCCCGTGCGGATGTTCAAAACCCAGGAAATGCCTCAGAGAGGAGCCAGACATGAACCAGTGGATTGATCGGGCGGCCATGAGTGTGCGCGGTTTGGTTAGGAGGCAAAGCAGCATCGCCCGTCCGCAGCGCACTGCGGCTTCGGCGGTCGTCGAGCTGCTCGAAGAACGCCGCCTGCTTTCCACCGTGGCTCACATCACCTCCGTGGCCGCGGACAACCGAGGGCTGGCGGTCCTGACTTTCGATGCCGATCTCAACGCTTCAACCGTGAACGCCGCCGGCGTGGGGATATTTACCGCGGGCGGCGATGGAACCCTGGGCACCGCCGACGATGTGGCCGTGACCAATGGCGTCAGCTACACCCCCTCGCTCCGCGCGATCACCGTGAGCGGCGCCCTCGCGCCCGACACGTCTTATCGCCTCGTTGTCAACGGCAACGTACGCACCAGCGACGGCGGCCTGGTCGATGGGGAATACAACGGCGCTTCCACTCCCAGCGGCAACGGCGCGCCCGGCGGCAACTTCGACATCATCGCCGGCGCGAACAATTCGGTTGCACGTTTTTCGACAATCGAGGGCAACATCGACATCAACCTCTACGGCGCGCAAACTCCGCAAACCGTTGCCAATTTTCTGAGTTACGCCAACAACGGCGCGTGGGATGGCACATTTTTCCATCGCAGCGTTCCGGGCTTCGTTGTGCAGGGAGGCGGATTCCATGTGGAAAATGGGTCCGTTGAAGCCATTCCCGCCAACGCGGCGGTGGTCAATGAGCCCGGCATCAGCAATCTACGCGGCACGATCGCCATGGCCAAACTCGGTTCTGATCCTAATTCGGCGACCAACCAGTGGTTTTTCAACCTCGGGGACAATTCACAGAACCTCGATGCGCAAAATGGCGGCTTCACCGTTTTCGGAAAGATTACGGATGCGGCAGGGCTGGCGGTCATGGACACCATCGCAGCCCAGCCTGTCATCGATGTTAGCGGGGGAAATTCCAACAGCCCCTTTTCAGAAGTTCCCGTCACCGACGCCAATACGTCCGATCCCATCAACGACCTCATCTTTGTCAATCGCGTGGCCATTTTGATGGGGGTGCAGGCCACGAGCGCCAGTCACGCGCCGTTCACGGTCGTTGGCGCTGGCGCCGGCGGCGCGCCAGAGGTTCGCGCCTTTCAAGGGTCAACAGGCGCCAATCCAATTGTCTTCGATGCCTATGACCCCGGCTTCCAGGGCGGCGTTCGCGTCGCCACCGGTGATATCAACGGCGATGGCGTCGCCGACATCATCACCGGCACCGGCCCGGGAAGCTCGCATGTCAGGGTTTTCGACGGAACCACCGGCAAGCTGATCTCCGGCCCGCTCGCCAGCTTCCTGGCCTTCCCCGGCGTCGGCGGCAATCCGGCCGACCCCACCTCCGCCTACTATACCCAGTCCTTTACAGGCGGCGTTTTCGTCGCCTCCACCGACGTCAACCACGATGGCCGCGACGACCTCATCGTCTCCGCCGACGCCGGCGCGGATCCTCATGTGAAAGTCTTCAGCGGTTTGGATGGTTCGCTGCTCAAGAGCTTCTACGCCTATGATCCGGGCTTTGCCGGCGGCGTTCGCGTCGCCGGCGGCGACGTCAACGGCGACGGCTACGGCGACATCATCACCGGCGCCGGATCGGCCACCCCGCACGTCCGCGCCTACAGCGGATTGGACAATTCGCTCCTGGCCAACTTCTTTGCCTATGACCCCGGCTACCAGCAGGGGATCATGGTCGGCGCCGGCGATGTCAATGGCGACGGCAAGGCCGAGATCATCACCGGCACCGGCGTCGGCGCGCCCCATGTCAAGGCGTTCAAGGCCGACGGCACGCTCATCGCCAGCTTCTTCGCCTATGACCCCGCCTTCAACGGCGGCGTCCGCGTGGCGGCGGCCGACCTCAACAACGACGGCAAGGCCGAGATCATCACCGGTACTGGGATTGGCTCGTCCCACACCAAGGCTTTTGGCGGCAGCCTGTTCCAGGAAATCGAAAGCTTCATCGCCGATCCAGGCTTCGCCGGCGGCGTCTATGTGGCGTGAACCGCCGTAGGGTCCGTGGTACCCCGCTGACCATCTTCGTCATGAGTGACTCGTGATAAGTGAAGTTTTGCAAAAATGACGCCCTGCACGATGGAACGCCGACGTCCTCGTCGGCATTTCCCGGAAGAGGGCCGACGAGGACGTCGGCGTTCCGGTCACTTTGCAAAACATCACGTGATGAGTGAGAAGAGCGCCCATTCGCGCTCTTCTCACTCATCACGCAATCACTCATCACGCCCATAGGATTCACGCACCTCTTTTCGTACGCTACCCACATGGCTCGCTTCCTGACGGTCCGCCTGCTCCAGTTTCCCCTCATCCTGGCGGTGATCTATCTGGTCACCTTCATGCTGGTCTGGGTCGTGCCTGGCGATCCGTTTCAGCAGGGGGACCGCCGGCTCTCCCCCGAGGCGACACAGGCGATCCGCCATCGCCTCCACGCGGAACATTGGTATACCTTTCTCGAGTATTACCCGGTCAACCTCGTGACCCGCGGCGATTTCGGACCCAGCCTCACCTACGAGGAATGGTCCGTGAACGACATTCTCGGCAGCGCCCTGCCGATTTCCGTGACGCTCGGGCTCTTTGCGATGGTCATCGCGGTCGTTTCCGGCACGGCCATCGGCGCGCTGGCCGCCGTCCGACGGGGCGGCGTCTTCGACTGGTTCAGCCTGAGCGTGGCGCTCGTTGGCATCAGTGTGCCCAACTTCGTCATCGCATCCCTGCTCATGATCGGCTTCTCCGTCGAAGTGCATTGGTTCCCCGTGGGGGGGTGGGGGAGTTGGCGCGACCTGATTCTTCCCGGCGTGTCATTGTCACTACTCCCAATGGCATACATTGCACGCCTCACCCGCGTCTCCATGCTGGATGTACTGGGCAGCGACTTCGTCCGCACCGCCCGCGCCAAGGGCCTGTCCCGCCCAGCGGTCATCTGGCGTCACTGCCTCCGCAACGCCTTCCTTCCCGTCCTCAGCTACCTTGGTCCCGCCGCCGCCGCCACGCTCACCGGATCATTCGTCGTCGAGCAAGTCTTCAACATCCCCGGCCTCGGCCAGCACTTCGTCAACTCGATCAAGAACCGCGATCAGACCCTCATTCTCGGCACGGTGATGGTTTATTCCGTCTTCCTCCTCACCTTCAACCTTCTCGTTGACATCGCCTACGCCTTCGTCGATCCACGAATTGAGATGAGTTGATTCATCGTCGCGCGCCGATGTGCGGCTGAATGTCCCACACATCGGCCGGGAACTCCTCGCCGCGATCCAACTTGCTCTGTGTCACTCCACTGTAATCGCCGCGATTTGCCGGGCCGTAAGAAATACCAGATGGATCCCCGCGACATCCCGCCCCGTGATCTTCCGCAGCGCCTTGGCATACCATTGGGTCTGCGGCGCGTACAGGCGCGTCAGGTATCGCACGCTGTCGGCTGTGCGTGCGATGTCCGTTTTATAATCCACGATGACCAGACCCGTGTTTGTTGAAATCACCGCGTCCAGTCGCCCGCGAACCATGATCTGATCCAGCGGCTGGGGGATTGTTTCCGATGTCGTCGCGGATTCAGGCGGCACCGCCAGCGCAAAGGGCAGTTCCCGCATCAGCAGCCCGGCGTGATTCCGCATCATCCGACCGAGCGGAGTGTCGAGAAACCAGCGGATCGATTCATGGTCCACCATCGCGGCGTCGGTGTCATTCAATACGCCGCTCTCTTGCAGCGAAGCGATTTGCCGCGCCACGTCCGACGCGCTTGTCACTCGCCCAAAATCAAGATGCTGCAACACCAGGTGCGTCGCGCTGCCCCGCGCCAGCGACACTTGGTTGTCGGTGGGAGCGCTGATGAACGCGGGAAGGCGCAGGGAGGACTCGATCGACGCCGCGCCCGCAGTGGACACATTCGCATCATCACCGGCAGGCGGTTTGGACGATGCGGCTCGACGAACCGGAGGCGGCGATTGCTCCTTGACGATCCGCGTCACCGACTGCGCCGCGGGGGTGGTCGTCATTTGTTCGTGCCGATACCGCCGCGTCAGCCGATCGATGACCTGCCGCGTGGTCGCATCCTCCGCCACCGACCCCGCCAGCGGCGTCAGCGCGGCCAACGCCTGCTGAGCCGCATCGAGCGCCGGGCGAAATTGCCGCGCCGTTGGCCAGGCCGCGATTTCCCGCGCGTCATGAACCGTGACCTGGCACAGCGGCGTTTGGATACTTCCCATCGCCGCGGCCGCCGGCGCCAGCCAGTCGAGCATGCTGCGCCCCCCGAGGACCATGTCCACCGGCATCGCGCCGGTGTGATGGCTCCATCGCGTCAACCACTTGGTCCAGGCATCCGCCGGCGCTGTTCCAACGCAGATCAGGTGCTCACGCGCCCGCGTCATCGCGACATAGAGCAGCCGAAGTTCCTCCGCCTGCGCCTGCTGTTGCAAACGATGCTGCACGAGCATGAGCGGCAGCGATGGATAGCGGATGCGCCGCTCCTCATCAATGACGCTCATCCCCAGGTATTCCCGCCGGTCCACGAGGATGGATCCCGCGCTGTCCATCCGGTTGTGCGCCTTGCCCAAATCCGGCAGCATCACAACCGGAAACTCCAGCCCCTTGGCGCGGTGAATCGTCATGATGCGAACCACGTTGTCCGCCTCCCCCGCGATCGACGGCTGCCCGATGTCCTTCTCATCACGCAGTTGTTCAAGAAATCGCAGGAATCGGTACAGCCCCTGGCGGCGAAACGTGCCAAACTGCCGCGCGCGCTCATGCAGATGCAGGAGGTTGGCGACCCGCTGCTCCCCATCATGCAGCCCGGCCACGAAGGCGAGATAGCCGCTTTCCTGATAAATCGTCCAGATCAGCTCCGCCAGCGGCCGGCGCTGCGCGTATTCGCGCCAGCGCGACAATTGCAAGAGCAGTTCCCGCAATCGCTCCGCAAGTGCATCCGACCGCTCCTCCGCATACCGCACCACCGCCTGATGGAAGTCAGGCGGATCGGCCTCCCGCATGAACGCCAGGCGAAGCCGCGCCATCGCATCTTCGACGTCCGGCAATTTGACCAGCGGGCTTCGCAAAAAGGCCGCCAGCGGAATGTCCTGCCGCGGATTGTCCAGCACGTTGAGCAGCGCCAGCAGATCCCGCACCTCCATCGACTGAAAATACCCCGTACCCGATTCGCTATGCACCGGGATTCCGTTTTGACGAAGGACTTCCGAAAACTGATCCGCCTTGAAGCGCATCGCCCGCAAAAGGATGACGATGTCCCGGTACTCGATCGGCCGGAATGTCCCATCCCGCTCGGCCACCAGCCGACGCGTCGAGCCGCCCTTGCCCATCATGTCGTTGATCCGACTCGCCAGCAGCGTGGCCTCAAGCTCCGAGCCATCAAGATCATTGCCTTCATCGATGTCGCCATCCCCCGCGTGGCCCGCCGGCGCCGCAGGTTCCTCATCACCTCCGGCGCCCGAGGCGCCTCCCTTGGGCAACAGGTGCAGTTCGAATGGCGCGCCTTTGAAGCAGTCGGCCGTCGCACCGGCGGGAAAAATCGCCCCGGCGTTCAGGCGATGCGTTTCATCATAGTTGATCTCGACCGCCTCGCCCGTCATCAGTCGCTCAAACACCCCGTTCACCGCATCAATCAACGGGCCTCGGCTGCGGAAGTTCTGCTGCAAATCAATGACGCGTCCGTCGCCTGGATGTTGTCGAAAGTGCGCCTCGCGCTCAAGAAACCGCGCCGGCTCCGCAAGACGAAACCGATACACGCTCTGCTTGACATCCCCCACGCAAAAGAGGCTGCCATCGGCGCGCCGCGCGCTTCTCGCTGCCTTCGCCGTCGCTCCCCCCTCGTGCCTCCGACGCCAATCCTCTTCCCCGCTGACCAGCGACAGGATCGCATCCTGCACCTGATTGATGTCCTGGTATTCATCGACCAGCACATGGCGAAACTCCCGCTGATACCGACGCGCCGCATCGCTGGGCCGCAGGGTGGCGTCCGTTGAATCGTTCAATACGCGCAGCGCCAGTCGTTCCAAATCCGAAAAATCGATGACGCGCAGCGGCGTCTTGGCCGCCGTGTACGCTTCGCCAAATGACTCCACCAGATTCAGGAACACGTCGACATAAGGAATGATCCGCCGCAAGCCATCCCGCCATTCATCAGCGGTGAATCTCAGCGCATCGGCGATCATGCCGCTTTTCATCTGCTTGCGAAGCGCGGTCACCAGTTGCTGCGCCACCTCCTTTCCCGGCGTGCCGGCGGGGATCGGCGCAAGCCTGGGCAAATTGTCCACCACGCTCGTTTCCTCCCCCAGCGCATCCAGCCCATGTTCGTCCAGCACCTTTCGCCAATGCCGGATGATGGTGTACCACTCGCGCAGGACGACCGTGTATTTGTCGAATCCCCCCATCGCGCCGACCTCCCTGCCCGCCGCGGCGCATTGCCCGAGCAGCGCATCCAGGTGACGCCGCACGATGGCGACCCATTCCCGTCCGAGGTCCGATTCCTCCAGCCTCCCGCTCATCCCCTGTTCTATGCGACGTCGCGCCTCGCTTCGCCACGCCGCCGGATCCACCAGCGACCCCAGCAGCTCATGCGTGGCCACGACCTCTTCCATCAGATGCGCATCGTCCCCATCTCCAAACGAATCGATCATCCGCTGAAAATCCCCCGACTCGTCGGTTTCATAGCGCTGCAAAAAGAGTTCATGCACGGTCTCGTGACGCAGGAGCACCGCTTCATCGGCATCGAGGATCGTGAATGCCGGGTCCAGCCCCAGCGCGTGGTAGTTCTGCCGCACGATCTGGGCGCAAAAGCCATGGAGCGTGCTGATCTGCGCCCGGTCGATCAGGGCGATCTGCCGCGCCAGCCGCCCGACGCCGCGGGCGTCGGCGTCCCCCAGCCGCTCGCGCAGCGCCTTGGCGATCCGCTGCTTCATCTCCGTCGCCGCCGCATCCGTGTAGGTGACGACGAGCAGTTCATCCACATCACATGGCGACGGCGCATCGCACACGAGCTGCGCGCACCGCGCCGCGAGCACCGCCGTTTTCCCCGATCCCGCCGCCGCCGACACCAGGACGCTCCCCGCGCCAAAGCGGATCGCCTCCTCTTGCGCCGCCGTCCATCGAATCGTCCGCGTCGCGCCCGCATCCGCTTCGCACACTTCCGTCACGTCGCTCAAACCGGTGTCATCGCCGGCGACACTCCCCCGTCCATCCGCATGATCAGCTTTCATCGTCGTCCCCCTTCGCTCGAACTTCATCGAGCACTTCATCGCGTCGCATCTTTTTCAGAAAATGATAGTTGTTGATCGCCGCATCAAACCGGCACACGGCGCGAAACTCGCAGTGCTCGCACGGCGTCATCTTTCCCAGCCGGTAGGGGTGGACGGATATGTCGCCGCTGAGCATCTGGTCCCCCAGTTGCCCCAGCGTCGCTTCGACATGCCGCATCAGTCCGACGAACGCCTCGGCGTCCCCGGCATCCGTCGACGCCAGGCGTCCCAGCCGTCCGTCCTTGGTCACATACGCGCTGACCACGTCAGAGGCGCCGCTCGTCAGTTCACTGTCCAGCGATGGAAGATATCGGGCATCGAACAGCCCCCTCGGCTTCACGCGCAGCTCAAAATTGGGATCATCCGGCGCCAGTGACTCGGACGGGTGATTCACCTTCTCAATCTTGCGGAGCAGTTGCAGATAAAACGCGGCCGCCGGCGTCAATTCCTTCCCGACGAGGTTTTTCCCATTCGCCTGCATGACCAGCAGATACGTCAGCAATTGCAGAGAGATGCCGTGATAAACGCGCTCCAGCGACAGCGAACTGCCGCTGAGCGTGTAGTCGAGAATGGCGAACGCCCCGTCTCGCGCGGTGGTGTCCACGCGGTCAATCTTTCCTTCCAGGAGCAGTTCGCGCCCGCCAGGTGTCGCCAGGCGATACGATGCCAGCCGCTTGTCCAGTCCAAATTGAACATCCACAAACGCCGGCCGGAACGTCCCCCGCGCCGCCGCCGCCCGCTGATGCGCCACAACCTCCTCCAGCGTCTTTTCAATCCGCGTGAGCAGGTACTGGTTCCGCGCGCTGCTCAGCATCAACTCGTTCTTCAGCGCTTCCCCCACATCTCGGGCATAGCGCACGATCAACTCATCGGTGACTTCCACCGGCAACTCCGACCAGTCCTTTCGCTGGAGCAGCATCTCCCGGACCAGGCGCGCCAGGATGTCATGATACAGCCGGCTCAAATCCAGCCGCGTCACCTCCTGCTCTTCGCGTTCTCGAAGCGACAACCCGTATCGCGCAAAGTGCTTGAACGGGCACGTGGCAAACGTCTCCACCTGCGCCACGCTCGCGGTGAGCGGCGAAGCGAACAGCTCCCCGGTCGTCTGCGGCGTCAGCGTTGCCTCATTCCGATACGACAACGCCCCCCACGCCTTGTCCCGAATCCGATCCACCGCCCCCTCATCACGCGGCCACCGCGCAAACCACTGATACAACGCCCCCCATGCGCCCCGCTCATTCCCCTCTTCATCCCCACTGACCGCCGTGGATTCATCGCGGACCCAGTTCATCAACCCCGTGACCAGTTGCCTGGGCGTGCCGACGTTCTCCGCAAGTCGCCCGGCGCCGCGCGGAATCGCATCAATCGGCGCTTCAGGAACGATTCCCCGCAGCCGACTCCAAAATGCGCTCGGCGCCGTCGGCCGACCCCGATCATCCGATGTCGCCCGCATTACACACAACTTCTGCGATCCGAGCGTCATCGCCAGATAACCCAGCAGGTTTTCATCGAGCAGCCGCCGCTCGGTTTCCGGGTCGATCCGCATCTGCCGCTCCTCCAGCGCCTGGCGATCCCGGTCATTGAGAATCGTGTCCTCTCGCGGCAATCGGGGGAACTCCCCCTCGTTCATCCCCAGCACAATCACACCCCTGATCCCCGTCGCCCGCGTCCGATCCACCTGCCCAACCAGCACCTGGTCGAGCGTCGGCGGCGTCAACGCCAGATCAAATTGCTCAAGCCCCGTTTCCAAAACCGTCACAAAATCCTCGAGGCCCATCGCTTCGGTTCCAAGCAGGTCCACCATCTGCTCAAACAGCGCCACCGCCTCGACCCACACCTGCTCATGCTCCGCCCGCGTTTCAAACTCCCCCGCCTCCTCCGCCGACCGCATCCACTCGCTCAGCGTGCGCCGAACCTCCATCCGCTCAAAGAGCGCGAACAGCGCTTCAACCACCTCGCGCACCGTCATCGCCCGCGCGGCCGCAACCGCATTGATGAAAGGCGTCATCGCATCCACCACGCGCCGTCGCAGCCCATCGACACGCGCCGCCGCGGCTTTTTGCGAGGCGACCGCGGGATCCTCATCTTCCCGTCGGCGGATCGATCTCACATAGGTCCATGGCGCATCCGAAGCCCACGCCGCCCCGCGGATTCCGTGCAGCAGGACATAATTTTCGATCTCATCCGCCTCATTCTGGCTCACGCCGCCCAGCCCGCTCTTGAGCAGCGCCATCGCCGCCTCGTGAGGCCAATTCTTCACCACGATCTCGAACACCGCGCGAATGAACTGAAGCAGCGGATGATGCATCGCCGTCCGACGGCGATCCACGAAAAACGCGATCCCATGTTCTGCAAAACTCGCGTCGATCAATTCCTGATAATCCTCCAGTCGCCGCGTGATGATTGCGATCTCACGCAACCGCATCCCTTGGTGAACCCATTCCAGCACCCGGCGAGCCGCCGCATCCACCTCCAGCCGCCGGTCCGCCGCCTCAACGAGCGCCACCGCGTCTTTATGCGGCGAATGCACGAGCGTTGCCGACAACGTTGCATTTGCCCCGTCGGTGCTATGCCTCTGTCCCCCTCCCACGGTATCCCGGGGGAGGGCAGGGGAGGGGGTCTTCCCGCCGCTTAAAGTAGTCGGCGACCTCGCATCGCTCTCCCCCTGGTCCCACTCCCTCTCAATCCGCCCCAGCACCTCCTCCTCAAACCGTCTTGGCGCCCTCAGCCTGACCATCTCCTCCATCGGGACGCCCGCCGACGACATCGCGAACCACAGGCTTCGAAACATCCGCTCCGTCTGATGAAACAGCCCCAATTCCTCCGGCAGCCGATGCACATCCGCCGCCACCGGGCTGTCCGGATCCATAAGTACCGTCACCTCCATCCTCCGGCAGCAGTTCGCCATCCCCACGAGCACCCGCCGCTCATAATCGGTGAATGTATTGAACCCATCGACATACACATCCGCCACGCGCAGGTGTTCGCAAGACGCGATTGATTCCAGCACCCGATCCATCCGCCGCCGCGGGTCGATCCGCTCTTGGCCGAGATAGCTTGTGTACGTTTGATGGATCAAATGAAGATCGCGCACCTTCGCCGGCAATTCCGGCGAAAAGTCCCGCCCATCATCCCCCAGCCCGTCGAGCACCTGTTGCAAATCCCCCGCCCCCTTGCCCGATCGTTCAAACTCCGCGAACGTCGCATCCAACTGCGCCGCCAGGCCCGGCTGACGCGCCACGCTTTGAAAATGTTTCAATTCCCCCTCGTGCATTCGCAGCAAATGTCCCAGGACCATCTGCCGCCCCAGCCGCGTCACCTGCTGCGTCGCCCCCGACGCGCTCCCGTCGAGCAGCATCTGCCCCAAGTGGTCAAATGACGTCACCCGTGCCCGCACATACCCCCCCAGCCCCGGCCGACACAACAACTCGCGTTCCGCCTGAAACGTCGCCTGCCGCGGCAGGATCCAAAAGATCGGCGTCCCCATCGGCCGAGCCCGCAGCTCCCCCTCGATCAAGTCCAAACACCGCCGGCTCTTCCCGCTCCCCGCTCGCCCAATGACAAATCGCACGCCCATGGCTCACCCTCTCGTATTCGCCTCCGACCTTCGGTACGCCATCCGCCAATCAATGGATGCCTGCTGCGTTCGGAGACCGCCGGCACGCAATGGACGTGGCATGCGCGGCTTCTGCTCCGGCGTGGCATGGGCGTCCCGCCCATGTTTTCTCACGCCCAACCCCATATGCCGTTTAAAGATCGCGGAATTCACGTTCCGTTATCCTGGCTTGCTTCAAAATCTTGCGCAATGTGCCGAGCGGCACATCCTTGCGATGCATGGCGACGAACGTCAGCCGCCCGTCACGGTGGCGAAGGAATTGATGCGAACCGGATTGCCGAACCGCTTCGAAGCCCGCCCGCTTCAATCGCGCCACGATTTCACGCGGCGTGTACGGCATCGTTGCCAACCTCGATCTGGGTGACTAAATCCTCGGAAGCCGGCGGAATCTCCTCCCCATGCGCCACACGCTCAGCGATCCACCCACTGACCAATTCCCTGGCCGCCGCCAGCGCCCCCTCCACGCCCAGCCCGTGCGTGGTCAGGTCCAGCGACGGAACGTGGGCATAATACCACCCAGGCCGCGCGGCCTCCCGGGTCGGCTCGAGTATGACGGTATACCGCATAAAGCTCTCCTGGTCCCCCATCTTATGCCCCGCTCAAGCCCCAAGCAAAAAAACCCGCCAATCCGGTATTCCCGAATCGGCGGGTGAGAGTGGAGTTGGACGAAAATTAAGCCGTAACCCGCCTGCTCCGACGAGCCAGCAGCGCCAGCCCGGCCAGGCCGACCAGGCCGAGGGCGCTCGGTTCTGGGACGACTGTGATGTTGCTCAGCACATAGGGGATGGCGTCGCCGTTCCCGTCGGCTTGAATCTCGCCGAACAGGATTGCGAACCCATTGGTCCCTTTCGCGGCGCCACTGCCGCCTGTCCAGGATGAGCCGGAGCCTGGGTCATTTGGATTCTCAACGGTCAGGTTGCTGATATCGGCCAAAGTGAAGTATGCATTGCTGTTGTTGGAATCGACGAGGACTGCAGAACCGTTGGGTACAATGGCACCCGCATGAATCCAGCTAAAGTCTGAACCTTTGGAGTTTTCATAGACACTGAATCCGAGTGTCTGGAGAGACAGACCGTTCACATTATTGCCGCTGATATCTGGTTGAACGCCACCAAAACTCGGGTTGGCGCCGCCAGTCGTGGTGGAGTGCGGCGCGATCACGGCATAGTTGGTGCCATCGGTGACCCAGATGTTGATGTATGGCGACGTGGTTGTGCTGCCGCTGTCCGTCCGTGTATATGAGACTTTCGTCACATCCCCCAAGGCCTGACCATTGAAATAGTCGGTCCCAAACGCTGCCTTCTGGCTGCCAATCCAGATGGAGGCGCTCACGCCATTGGCGCCGTTTTGGGTAATGATTGGCGCGGTCGCATTGACGTCACTGCCATTGCGAACAACAAACGCATCCCAGGTCGCCGCACCGCTGGCGGACTGGTTGGTGACCATAGGCAGGGCAAAGGCCGCCGCGGCGGCACACACGATTGCATACTTCTTACTGAACATAACCCATCTCCCTATAGAAGGTGACTCAAATACAAAAACATTCGACACAAGATAAAATCACATAAACGAACTCAATCGGATCTCCGCATCGCCGCCTCCCTCGGTCGGGCACGTGGTTGCCTTACTCGGCCAATGCGTTTTCTCGACCCCTCCAGCAATCGCTCCACCTCGCTCCACGGCGGCAGCTCATCCAGAACCGCCAGCGCCCCCAGCGTCCTCGCCTCCACCTCCTGCGCCGCCGTGATTCCAGAGCCCATTTCTGGTCCCACTCCGCATCCCACGAGCGCCCACTTCTGCCCGGCCCGCGCCGCCCGCATCGTTCGGGCGAATGTCCTGGCCAGCGGGTCGTGCAACGCCGCGTCGACCATGACCAGGTTAAATCGCATCATCCGAAGCCACTGAATCGCATCCCCGCCGGTTTGCACGCAGATCGCCCGTTGGCGTGGCCAATCGTTAGGCCGATCAAATCCAACCCCCAACACGCCCAAGTCCAGCGCCACCGGCGCGGGCGGCGTGCGAAGTTCGACCGGATACACACAACTGGTTATTTCGGGACGGTTCACGCCCATCCCTTAACGAAGACCATGCCAAAGAAAATTCCCCCGAGGATATTCGCTTCAAGATGTGTATCGGCCACAAGTTACAATTGTCACCACCCCAAACGTCTCGTTGTATTGACACAGGTTGTTTTAACCTGTCATTGTGGCATGAAGAAGATGTAAACGTGTTTGGCGGCAGTGGTTACACGTAAACAGGTTATTCTAACCTGCTCATGGTTAAAATAACCTGCTATTTTAGTGGAAAGTGGTAAGTGAGAAGTTTGGAGGGCGTTGCTCCCGCAACGCCACGGCGGCGAGGGACCGTCGCCCTCCAACTCCTCACTTCCCACTTGCCACTCGCCACTGACAACGCACCCACTGCCCACCGCACACTGCCCACTATTCCCGCCCCCTTTGACGCGACCCCTCCCTCCTGTACAATCCCGCAACCACTATGGCACAGGTATCCCTCGAAAAAATTTCCAAGGTGTACGCCGGCGGCGTCAAAGCGGTGGATTCCATCGACCTGACCGTCGCGGATCGGGAGTTCGTCGTGCTCGTCGGCCCGTCGGGATGTGGTAAATCCACGACCCTGCGAATGGTCGCGGGACTGGAGGAAATATCCGGCGGAACCATTCGTATTGGCGAACGTATTGTTAATGATGTACCCCCCAAGGGGCGCGACATTGCGATGGTCTTTCAAAACTACGCGCTCTATCCGCACATGTCCGTGTACAAAAACATGGCATTCGGATTGAAACTCCGCGGCACGCCCAAGGCCGAGATCAAGCAGCGGGTGGGGGAGGCGGCCAAGATTCTCGAAATTGAGCACCTGCTTGAGCGCAAGCCCAAGGCGTTGTCCGGCGGGCAAAGGCAGCGCGTGGCGGTGGGGCGCGCAATCGTCCGCGAACCGGCCGCGTTTTTGTTTGATGAGCCGCTCAGCAACCTCGATGCGAAATTGCGCGTGACGACGCGGGCGGAATTGAAG
>CAYTAP010000047.1:11909-26134 GCA_964435775.1 uncultured Tepidisphaeraceae bacterium | reverse complement strand
GAACGCGACGAGCGGAATTAGAACATTTGGATGGCGTTTTGAACATACAAGGCACCGAACCTTGCGTTGAAGCTCTTACGACGCATGACAATCCCTCCGACTTGTCTTATGATCCGGCCTTACAAAAAAAGAGGAAACAGAGATGCCCGCTGAAATCACCATGCCCCAGCTTTCGGACACGATGTCGGAAGGGACCGTCGTCAAATGGAACAAGAAGGAAGGGGACAAGATCAAGAGCGGTGATGTGATCGCCGAGGTGGAGACGGACAAGGCGACGATGGAGATGGAGTCGTTTGATTCGGGGACGCTGGCGCTGATCGTGGCCAAGGCGGGGGAGAAGGTGGCGGTGGGGGGGACGATCGCCGTGCTGGCGACGGGGAGCGAAAAGCAGGAGGACGTGAAGAAAAACTATAAGCCGGGGACCGGGGCGGGTTCGACCGGCGACAATGCAGCGCCTGCGACCCCGGCTGCACCGGCGTCCGCGGCAAGGGGCGAGGCAACACATGTGCCTGAGGAGTACGGCGAGACAGCGCGTGGTGAACACGCGGCGGCGACGGGCGGCGTCACGAGCGCTGCGACTGCTTCAGCATCAAAAGCGTCCGCGCCAGCGATGACGAAAGGACAGGGGGATGAGCGCATCAAGGCGTCGCCGTTGGCGCGTCGGATGGCCGAGGACAAGGGGATTGAATTGTCCGTGGTGACGGGGAGTGGGCCGGGCGGACGGATTGTTCAGAAGGATGTTGCGACGTTCAAGCCCGCGGCCAAGCCGGCCAGTGGCGCTGGCGGCGAAGCAAAGCGCAAGGGTCCGCCGCCGGTGTCGCTGGCGCCGCGCATCCCGGCCGGGCAGGAACAGCGTATTGCGCACACGAAGATGCGGCTGGTCATCGCTCAGCGCCTTCAGCAAAGCAAGCAGGTTCTTCCGCACTTCCAGGAGACTGTTGACATCGACGTGACCGACCTGTCCCGCTTGCGCGAACAGATGAATCGGGGGCTTGAGAGCGAGGGGATTCGATTGTCGATCGGCGACCTGATCGCCAAGGCCGTCACGCAGGCGCTGCTCATGCACCCGGCGCTCAACGCGCATTGGAAGGATAATGAGGTCATCCGCTACGGCGATGTGAACCTGGGGATGGCGGTGGCGCTGCCCGAGGGATTGATCGTGCCGGTGCTTCGGGGGATCAATTTGTTGAATCTTCGTGAGATTCGCCAGCGCACGGGTGACTTGATCGACAAGGCCCGCAAGCAGAGCCTCAAGCAAAATGAGATGAGCGGCGCGACGTTCACCGTGAGCAACCTGGGAACGTATGGCATTCGCGACTTCAACGCGATCATTAATCCGCCGGAGGTGGCGATCCTGGCGATCGGGGCGGCCGAGCAGCGCGCGGTGGTCCGCGACGGTCAGATCGTCGCGCGGACGATGATGTCGGTGACGCTCAGCGCCGATCATCGCGCGGTCGATGGCGCGACGGCCGCCGAGTATCTGCAAACGCTGCGGATGCTGCTGGAACAGCCGGGGATCATGCTCGCATGAAGGGATTTTCGATTTTTGATTTGCGATTTTCGATTAAATGCTGCGGCGTGGGTTGGTCTCTTCAATCCAAAATCAACAATCAATAATCGAAAATGGGTCCGCTTTCGCTTCAGGTTCGCCACGCCGAACATGCATTTCACCTTGCGTACCGTTCCCACCCCGTCTAGACTCACGATCGTTCGCTAGGGGTGGCCGGTCCATTGGGCCGGTCTGAGAATACACCCTTGGAACCTGGTCCGGTTTTTGCCGGCGAGGGAATGCGAAGGATGCCCGGCGACTTGTCGCCGGTTGTCGTGGCCCATTCACATCGCACGGCATTTCCGGTTGTTCATCACCGATTGTTTTTCAAGAATCAGGAGTTGGTCATGGCGCAGGTGCGTGAGGCTGATCGGTCGTTTGTGTTGCCGCCCTTGGGGGACAATCCATCCACGGAGCGGCAGGGCACTTCGCCGGGGTCGTTTGCGTTGCCGGGTCGGGTGGGCAGCGCGTACAGCTACAGTTCGCCGGACACGCCGGGCATGCCGCCGGTGAGCGATCTGACGGCGATGAATTTTGCGCGCGATCTGGACCGCGAACACAAGACGCAATTGGAGGAGGCGCGCGACGGCGCCATCTCCGCCGAGGCCAAACGCGTGGCGCTGCGCGAAAGCCACCTGACGCCCGAGCAGATCCGCGTGGAGGTGGCGGCGGGGCGAATGATCATCCCGGCCAACAAGGTGCATCTGAAGTACAAGCTTGAGCCGATGTGCATCGGACGCGCGGGGCTGACGAAGGTCAACGCCAACATGGGGGCGTCTCCGGTGAGCAGCGGGACGGATGCGGAAGTGGAAAAGCTGCGCTGGGCCGAGCGGTGGGGGGCGGATACGGTTATGGATCTTTCGACCGGGGGCGACCTCAATGAGTGCCGCACGCGGCTCATTCAGGAATCGACGGTGCCCATCGGCACCGTGCCGATTTATTCGATGATCATCGGACGGACGATCGAGGAGCTGTCGTATTCGATGATCCTCAAGGAATTGGAGAACCAGGCGAAGCAGGGCGTCGATTACTTCACGATTCATGCCGGCGTGCTCCGCGAGCATGTGCCGTATGCCCGCAAGCGCCTGATCGGCATCGTTTCGCGCGGCGGGTCGCTGCTGGCCAAGTGGATGATCCATCACAACAAGCAGAACCCGATGTATGAGATTTTCGACGACATCTGCGATTTGATGCGCGAATACGATGTCAGCTTTTCGCTGGGCGACGGGCTTCGACCGGGCGGATTGGCTGATGCGTCGGATGAAGCGCAGCTGCGCGAACTGGCGACACTCGGAGAATTGACCGAGCGCGCCTGGGCCAGGGGTGTGCAGGTGATGGTTGAAGGGCCGGGCCACGTGCCGTTTGATCAAATCGAATACAACATGAAACTTCAGCGACGGCTGTGCCATGGCGCGCCGTTTTATGTGCTCGGGCCGCTTGTGACCGACATCTTTCCGGGCTACGACCACATCACCAGTTGCATCGGCGCAACGGCCGCCGGGTATCACGGCGCCTCGATGCTTTGTTATGTCACGCCCAAGGAGCATCTGGGATTGCCCAAGAAGGACGATGTGAAACAGGGATGTGTGGCATACAAAATCGCGGCGCACGCGGCCGATGTGGCGCTGGGCATCCCCGGTTCGCGTGACCGCGATGATGAACTGACCAAGGCGCGGGCGGCCTTGAACTGGCAACGACATTTTGACCTGTCCTTCGATCCCGACCTCGCGCGGGCGTACCACGACGAAGACCTCGAGGTGGACACCGACTTTTGCGCGATGTGTGGACATGACTGGTGCTCGGTTCGGATCAGCAAGGAGATTCAGGAGTTCTATTCGGGCAAGGAGGAAGCTTCACAGCCGGCCCGGAAGGCAATGGCTTCGCCGGGAATCAGCGAGGCCGGGGAGGAGATCCTGACCGCCCGCGGGGTGTTGTCGCAGGAGGAGATTCACCGGCTGGCTCATCACGGGAAAAAGGCGGCGTGCCATTCGGACAACGTCGCCGATGCCGATCAAGCCAAAGTCGTGCAGATCAACACACTCAAGGCGCACGGCGTGGCGGTGAATGAAAGCGGACTGTAGTCCGGCGACGATTCGAGCGGCCATTTCTGGGAAGAATGGTTCATCGTTTGCACGAAGTAACCAAACGCATCATCGTCCGATAATCAAATTTGGATACCAAGGTAAAGTGTGGCACCCCGGATTTACGATGATGGTGGTATGGAACCACATGATAAGCGACAGGGACGTGCATTGACGCTATCGGATTTCAAGGGTCAGGCCCGGCACGGCGACGACCGCCGACGCGAAGAGCGCATCGCGTGCGACAAGTGGATTGGGATTCGTCCGAGCACTGAGAATCAGGACGAGCCTTTCATCAGCGTGCGGCTGGTCGATTGCTCGCCGGGTGGGCTGTGCCTGGTCAGCAAGACGCCGATGGCGGCGGGGGATCAGTTTCTCACCGAGCTGTGCATCGACAAGACACTGCTCGTGCTCTACACGGTGCGGCATTGCGCGGCGAATGGAACCACCGGCGAGTACAAGGTGGGCGCGGAGTTCAGCGGCGTTTTGAGCGGGCCGGACGATGTGGGGCCTGAGGCGATCCTTCGCGCGCTGATGGATGCGGCAAAGTGAGCCACGCTTGTGGTCCCCTCGTTGCTGATGCTTGCGGCGAAGGAAACGCCACGGATGAAATCCGTCGCCAAGGCACAAAGCCACGAAGAGGCGCTCGACACTATTGCCGCTCTCGTGATGTTCGCGCATCTGTTTTTTGATCGAGTGGAACACTGCGGGGTGTCAGAGCAGTGTTCTTCAGTCCAATCACCTCTTTGTGGCCTTCGGGGCTTTGTGGTTTCTTTATTTTTTGCTCGCGTTGAGATGCGCAAAGTCCTTTTCCTCCGGGGCCGATCTGTTACACTGTCGTGCATGATCCATGAGAACCTCTCTCAGGCCATCGAAGACCTTTCATCCCGGATGATCGCCCTCCGGGACTCTCTTTGACTTGCCTGCAAAACAATCCCGAAAGCATGAGCTTGAGGAAAAGATGGGTCAGCCCGGCTTCTGGGATCATCCCGAAGTCGCGCAGGAGACTGTTTCCGAGTTGAAGGTCCTCAAGGCCGCGATCGACCCCGTGGAGCAGGTGCTGGCGGGGGTTGAGGATGTTCGCGCGCTGCATCAACTGGGGGAGGAAGCGCAGGATCGGGAGACGCTCGACGAGGCGGACTCGATGCTGGCGGGCTTGGAAGCGCGCGGGGAGAAGGCGGAGCTTCAGGCGCTTCTCAATGGACGCAACGATCATCTCAACTGTTTTTTCACGATTCAGGCCGGGGCGGGTGGCACCGAGGCGCAGGATTGGACGGAAATGCTTCTGCGGATGTACCTCTATTATTTCCAGCATCGCGGCTGGGATGTCAGCGAGGTGGATCGGCAATATGGCGAGCAGGCGGGGATCAAGAACGTGACGCTGCATGTGAAGGGGGAATACGCCTTCGGCTATTTGCGGGCGGAAGTGGGCGTGCATCGGCTGGTTCGTCCCAGCCCGTTCAACGCCGAGGGGAAGCGGCAGACGAGCTTCGCGTCGGTCGGTGTTGTTCCGGAGTTTGTGGGGCGCGATGCGGGATTGGAGATTCCCGACAAGGATTTGGACATCGTCGCGTTTGTTCGCGCCAGCGGCCCGGGTGGCCAGAACGTGAACAAGGTCGCGACCGCCGTGCGGATTGTTCACAAACCAACGGGCATTCAAGTCACCTGTTCCGTCGAGCGCAGCCAGCAGCAGAACAAGCAACTGGCGCTGTCGATCCTCAAAAGCAAGCTGGAAACCATCGAGCAGGCCAAGCGCGATGCGGAGATGAAATCAATCGTCGGCGAAAAGGGGAACATCGGCTTTGGCAGCCAGATCCGCAGCTATGTGCTGGACGACCGGCGCGTGAAGGATCACCGCACGAACGTTGAAACGACCAATGTGGAAAGCGTGCTCGATCGCGGCGAGCTTGATCTGTTCATCGACGCCGAGCTTCGCCGCAAACAGGCGGCGGGGCATTGAAGCGGCGTCAGGCGCACCTCCCACCGGGACCGCATTTCAATCGAACGACATGGATTCCGGCGGCGCGGGAATTCCGGCGGCGTCCAGCAGTTCACGGGCGGCTTTCATGGGCAGCCCGACGATATTGGTGTGCGATCCGGTGAGGCGAGTAACGAAGGGGTCGGGGTCTTGAATCCCGTAGCCGCCGGCCTTGCCCCGCCACTGGTCGGTGGCGATATAGTTGTTGATTTCCATCTGCGACAGGCGGCGCATCCGGACGGCCGACATCACGCACAAGTGGCGGGAAAAATGTCCCCCAGCGTGAATGACGGCGATGCCGGTGATGACCAGATGCGTGGTGCCGCTCAGGAGCGACAACATGGCCCTGGCGTGTGTCGCGTCGGCGGGCTTTCCCAATGTTTCATCGCCAAACGCCACCACGGTGTCGGCCGACAGGAGTACGTCCCCCGCATGCCTCGGTGAGATGGCATCGGCCTTGGCGATCGCCAGTTCCCTCGCCAGATCGACCGGAAGAAGCTTCAGCCGCTGATAGACGGCTTCATCGATGTCGGCGGGGTCGGTGCTGAACGCGTAGCCCGCCGCGCTGAGCAACTCCTTTCGACGCGGCGATGCGCTCGCGAGAATGAGGCGCGGGACGGTGGGCATGGCGCATCTGTGTCGAGCGGGAGTCGCTACTTCAGTTTGATCGCAAGATCGCCGGCCTGAGGCGCCCGACCGCCGCTGGGCAGGAGATCATATTTGACGACGAGCAGGTTGCCGTCGATGTCGTTGACCCGCCCGTTGGCGACCACCTTCTGCGCGCCATCCACGAAGCTGAGGACGTCGCCCGCCTTGAAGTCCTTCACGTTGACATGCCCGACGGCGGCGAGTGAGGATCCGCTCTTCACCGCGAGGACCACGCCGACCTTCGCGTTGGGGTTGCTCTTCTGATACGCGGCCTGAAGTTCGGTGGCCGAGTGACGGGCGCTGTCCACGCTCACAGGCGCGGGGGTCGCAGGGGCTTTGGGCTTGGCGGCGCAGCCGGCCAGGCCAACGGTTGCGGCGGCGGTCAGACACAATGCGGCGATGCGCGATGCATGCATGGGTGGCTCCTTAAATGAATTGACGGTTTCGCCCGGCGGGCGATGACGGCAATGAATCCGACATCCAATAAAACGCGATAATCGCGGTTCCTGCAAGTCTGGTCGAGTTTTTGGACAGCATTGCAACATTCCGACTCACGGGACGAAAATTATTATTTCGGCAAAGTGCGAAGGCTTCCCTCTGTTTTCGCGCGCCCGGCCGCCCGCAAGATGCCGGTGCGAAATATCCCCTCATCATGGACGCGTGGTTGGGGCATGCAGGGCCTGGGAGATATCGCGCAGATGTCCGGCGAAGAGTTGATCGACGAGAATGTCGGCCGCCTGGTACAGGTGATAGGCCTCGGTGTCGCTGATGTTGAAGTAGGTGGAAATGTTGTTGAGGCTTTCGCTGAAGCTGGCGAACGGCAGGTTCTTCAACTGATGAACGCGCGGCAACGCCAGGTGCAGGACCTCGACCATTTCACCGCTTTGGTCCTTCAGCACGATGAATCCGGTATCCTCGAGTTGCTGGATTTGCTCACGAAGCGTTTTGGCCGTCACGTCGTCGGGGGAATGGCTGACGATCAAATCCGCGAACGTCGCCGACCCCGCGCGGGCAAGCAGCGCGGTGCTGGTCAATCCCGCGCCGGTCTTCAGGCTTTCGATGAAACCGATGTCCCCCTTGTCCGACAGTTTGGCGTCAAAACGCGTTCGCGCGTCGATGATGATCAGTATCGCTCCATTGGGGTAGGGGTTGGCAAGCCCTTGTTCCCGCGCGGCAGTGGTGCGTTTCTCGTAGGTTTCAACCAGCGTGGTGATGCCGAGGTTGTCGGTGACGCCGCCGTCGATCAGGTGGCGATATTGCGGATAGATCGTCGAAAAGTCGCGCAGCGTGACCTGGTGAAAGACCAGGGGAAAGCTCGCGCTGGCCGCCACGGCGTAGGCGATCGGGTACTTGGAAAGATCGGAGTTGATCTCGTCGAAGGATTCGTTGCAGAAGACGAAGCGCTGGCCGGACTGGAGATTGGTCGCGTTGATCAGAAGCTGCGGGCGGTCGGTTCGCAGGTCGGCGTAGGTCAACGGTTTGCCGTCGCGCGTGAAGAGCTCGCGTTGCAGGGATTCGGCCAGCAGGTCGGAGCGGTCATAGTCCGTCAGTGTCAATGCGAACCAGTTCCAGGGCAGGAGGGTTTGGCCGATGATGTCCGAGGCGAAGGCGTAGGTCAGCTTTTTCTGCACATTGGCTGGATTCCAATCCTGGTCGTTCAGGCAATAATACGCCGCCGTGAGAGCGCCTCCGGAGACGGCGGAGATGCAATCGACGTATTTGAGCAAGTCGAAGCGTTCGAGTTGAAAGAGGCTGGCGGCGGCGAAATTGGCGGAGCGCGATCCTCCGCCGGAAATGGCGATGCCGACGAAATAGCCATCGTCGTCGGCCGGGCGGCGGGGCGCGTGGCTTGCGCGGGACGGAGGGGCATCAGTCATCGTGGCGCGGGCATCATTTTTGATGCGCTGCGAACCGGGTACGCTCATGCTATTCAAGGGGATGTTGACCGACGTGCATCCACCGGCGACAAGAGTGATGAACACCGCGAGATTGGCGCAGCGCCGGCGCAAACGACGCGAGGAAAGGCGATGGGGCATGGTTGGGATTGTACGCGAAGCGTGCGTGGGGGAATATGAGTGGTTGAAGATCAATCCGCGAACAGCGCGAGGCGCGCGTGATGCAGGAGCAGGCGATGAATGAACCCACGAAGCATGCCAGTGAAAATAATCGACATGATGACGCCCCGGCGAGCGCCAACGCGCGGGCGCGTGCGTGGGTGAAGCAGTGCGCCGAAATGTGCAAACCGGAACGGATCGTCTGGTGCGATGGGAGTGATGGGGAGTATCAGCGGTTGCTGGATGAAGGGGTGCGGGATGGGACATTCATCCAGTTGAACCAGGAGAAGCTCCCCGGCTGTTATCTTCATCGAAGCAATCCCAATGATGTGGCCCGCAGCGAGCAATCGACGTTCATCTGCACACCCAGCGAGGACATGGCCGGTCCGACGAACAACTGGATGGACAACAAGGCGGCGTACGCCAAACTGCGTGGACTCTTCGACGGGTGCATGCGCGGACGCACGATGTATGTCGTGCCGTTTGTCATGGGTCCGATCGGCAGCGCCCGGGCGAAGGTGGGGATTGAGTTGACCGATTCGGTTTATGTCGCGGTCAACATGCGGCTGATGACGCGGATGGGGCATGTGGCATGGGAGCAATTGGGCGACGGTGATGAGTTCACACGCTGTCTGCACAGCATCGGCGACCAGGACCCGCAGCGGCGTTACATCTGCCATTTCCCAATGGACAACACGGTCTGGAGCTTCGGGTCCGGCTATGGGGGCAACGCGCTGCTCGGGAAAAAGTGCATGGCGCTTCGATTGGCCAGCTACCTGGGACGCCAGCAGGGCTGGATGGCCGAGCACATGCTGCTGCTGGGCGCCACCGCGCCCGACGGGCAAAAGACCTACGTCGCGGCGGCGTTTCCCAGCGCCTGCGGGAAGACGAACTTTGCAATGCTCATTCCCCCCGAACAATACGCCCGACAGGGTTGGCGGATCACAACGGTGGGGGATGACATCGTGTGGATGTGGGTGGATGACTCGACCGGCCGACTGCGGGCGATCAATCCGGAGGCGGGATATTTCGGCGTGGTTCCCGGCACCAACGCGCAGACCAATCCCAACGCGATGGCGTGCATGGCGAAGGACACGATCTACACCAACGTCGCGCTCCTGCCCGATGGGGACGTCTGGTGGGAGGGCAAAACAGCCGAACCGCCGGCGCACTGCATCGATTGGACCGGCCAGCCCTGGACGCCCGGTTGCGGCAGGAAGGCGGCGCATCCCAACAGCCGGTTCACCGCGCCGATGGCCAACAATCCCGTGCTTGATCCGGCCGCCAATGATCCCGACGGCGTTACCGTGTCCGCGCTCATTTTCGGCGGCCGGCGCAGTCGGACGATGCCGCTGGTGTTTCAGGCGTTCAACTGGGTTCATGGCGTATACCTGGGCGCGACGCTCGGTTCTGAAACAACCGCCGCCGCAACGGGGCAGGTAGGCGTGGTCCGGCGCGATCCAATGGCGATGCTTCCATTCATCGGCTACAACATCCGTGACTATCTGGTTCACTGGTTCCGCATGCGGAAAAAGATGACCGATTGCCCCCGCATTTTTCACGTCAACTGGTTCCGCAAAAACAGCGAGGGGAAGTTTCTTTGGCCGGGCTTCGGGGAGAATATGCGGGTATTGAAATGGATCATCGACCGCTGCCACGGCCGGGCCTACGCGCGGGAAACGCCGCTGGGTTGGATGCCGCGCCTGAGCGACATTGACCTTGCGGGCATTGATGTGTCCGAGGAGGAGTTTGAGTTGTTGCAGACGGTCGATCACGCGGAGTTCAAGCATGAAATCGCCAGCCAGGAGGAGTTGTTCCTCAAGCTGGCGGGGGATTTGCCCAAGGAGATGATTTTTCAGAGGGAACTGCTTATAAGTCGGCTGTGATCCGCGATCCGGGGAGAGATGAATTGATCGCCGGTGGCCACAATAATGGCTGTTCGGGGGCGTTATACAGGTGATGGCCGAAGAATATGGCGATGTCGGCACCCATAACTCCCGACTCCGGCCCGTCGGGCATCGACAGCGATGAGCTATTGATGCAGCGCCTGCGCGATGGGGATTCGTCAGCGGGCGATGAGCTCGTCCGGCGTCATTGCCAGCCGCTGCTTCGATATCTGCAGCGGCTGACCGGGCGCGATCACTTGGCCGAGGAGTTGCATCAACAGACGTGGCTGAGCGTGCTCGATCACGCGGGACGGTTCAATGCCGGGGAGTCGGGCGGCGGATTCAAGGCGTGGCTGTATCGGATCGCCACGAACAAAGCCAACGACCATTGGCGCGCTCATGGGCGCGAGGGCAGGGTAAAGCAGGGATTGAGGCTCATGATTGAGGAGGAGGCGCCGGAATCGGGGTCGAAACTGGAGGCAAGCGAGCAGGCCGAAAAGCTGAAGCATGCGATCGAGCGATTGCCGGAGAATCAGCGCCAGGTGCTCATCATGCGGTATTACAGCGGGATGAAGTTTGTGGACATAGCCCGGGCGCTTGGGTGTCCGTTGAATACGGCGCTGGGGCGCATGCACAACGCGATGTTGAAGCTCAAGCAGATGATGGAAGAAGCCGAGCCGGTCGAGCGGCAATGAGAGCGATGAGGACGATAAGAAAGCGGCGGGGCGGTTGAAGCCGATGAGAGGTGTTGTCGTGAACAGCCTACTGGAACAACTGGGCAACGAAGCGGTGCTCATGATGCACCTCGCCGGCGAATTGCCCGATGAGGATGCGGCGGAGGTGTCGCAATTGCTCGAGAGCGACGCATCGCTCCGCGAACAGTTCGAGGCGCTGCGGGATGCGCATTCTGAATTTCTGTTTCATATGGCGCTGATGGATGGGGCGGAACGGGCGCCGTTGAGCGAGGAATCGGCGGTGCGGCAGACGTCGCGGATCATCGCGCAGTGGCGGATCGATGAGGCGATGCGCCGTCCGGTGGAGGAGGCGCCGGTTCGCGGGCTGCGATATCCCTGGTGGGCGTATCCGATGGCGACGGCGGCTGCGGTGTTTCTCGCGTTCCTGGTGTGGTGGGGTAACAATTCAAGCGTGCCGGGAGTTGAAAGTGATGCGGCAACCGGAAACGGCGTCGTTGCGCGAAACTGGAGAGGAAGCGGACCCGCGGAATACGCGAGCGGTGTACCCGATGGGATGTGGAACGGCGAAACCACGGACGGTTCGATGGGCCGGGTCATTCAGCAATGGCACCCATTGATGGCCGATGACTATCAACTGAGGCAGGCCGAGGAGCAGTTGGTGGCGCTGAATGATTCATCGGAGTCCAGCATCCTTTTTCCCCCTGACGCGAATTGGTGAGAGGCACGCGTGATGAAGCATATGATGATCGTGTTGGGACTCTGTGCCGCCGTGGGTGTTTGCGCGCCGACTGTTGACGCCGCGAACGACACGGACGCCGCCACACGCCCGTCGGTTGCGCAAGCCGAAAATGAAACGGATGGCCAGGCGGAGCAACCGTCGGCCGAGGCGTCGGCGCAAGCCGAGCCTGCTTCTGGTGATGCTCGGGAAGCATTGCCTTCGCCAGCGCTCTCCGGCCGACGCTCGCCGCGCGAGGCCACGCGTCCGATTGATTGGGAGGCGGTGCAGGCGTTTGCGATGAAGCATTCCCCCCGGCGATGGAGCGCCTTTGACACGGGGCAAGGTGCCGGACGGTCATTGCATGCCCGGGCGTTTGTGGCCGAGTCATTTCAGAAGCTGATGGACTTGAAGGACAAGGATGCGGAGCTTTATGGCTATCGTGTCAAGGAATTGGAGCAGGAGGACCGCATCTACGGCATCTGCGCCGATGCCCGCGCCGGCGCGATTCCGGCGGATGAGGCGAAAACGCAGTTGCATGACGCTGTGAATGAACTGATGGGTGCGCGGTTGCAGGAGCGGCAGACGCGCGTCGAGCGCGCGGCCACGGCGCTTGACCAGGCGAAGAACAAGCTGGCCCGCGATCAATCCCTGCGTGAGAAGCAGGTGGATCGGCAAGTTCGCGCCATTGTGGAAAATGGCTTTCTGCCCGTCCCCCCACGTCACAAGCGCCCGCACGCCACAACGATGCCGCGGCAGCCGTAATTTGTTCGCGGTGTGGCCGCGCTGGCTATGCAATCGATTCAAGGACCGCCCCGGCCGGCCAGGGTCGGCCATTTCGATACGCCGTCAGTGTCATGAGACGCTTGCCTTCGGGTTGAAGCTCCAGGATTTCAAGCGTCTGGTTCGCTCCAACGACGAGCAAACCATCGGTCGTGAGATGGCCGGGCGATGCGCCTGGCGGGGCGGCGGCGGCACGTCTTGCTCGTGCGATCGTGAAGCGCGCCAATTCCTTTCCAGCGTCATCGACCAGCCGCATGCGGCAGCCCGGCCAGGGATACAGTCCGCGAAATTGACGGGCCAGCACGTCGGCGAGGCCGGTGAAATCAAGATGCGTGGCGCTGCGATCCAGCTTCGGCGCGAGTGTGGCCAGTGATGGATCCTGCGGTGTGGGAGGGGTCGTGCCGGCCGCCAGGGCTTGCAGCGTGGCGAGCATGAGCGGCGCGCCGGCGTCCGCGAGGCGGTCATGCAGTTCTCCGGTTGTTTCCAATTCACCGATGGGCAGCTCCGATTGCGCCAGGATGTCTCCGGCATCCATCTTTTGCGCCAGGCGGATGATCGAATTGCCGGTGACCGTTTCCCCTTGAAGGATGGCGTGATGGATCGGCGCGGCGCCGCGATATTTTGGCAGGAGCGAGGCGTGGAGATTGACGCTGCCGAGCCGCGGTTGGTCAGTCGCCGGGATACCGATCTTTTGCCCAAACGCGATGACGACCATCGCATCGGCGTCGGGAAGGGTTTCGGCGTTGATGTTTGCGGTGCGCAGGAGGGGAAGGTTGTGCGCAAGGGCAAATTGCGCGATCGGCGTGGGTGTGAGTTTCCGTCCGCGACCGGCCTCTCGATCGGGCTGGCTGATGACCAGCGCCACCGTGTGACCGGCCTCCACCAGCGCCGCCAGCGTCGGCAGACCAAACTCCCCGCTCCCGGCGAACAACAAACGCAGTGATGCCATGGGCTACAGTATTTCAAGAATGAGTGATGGAGGGAAGAGAGGCGTGATGACGTTATGAGTGGCAGGTGAGATGCGGGATGTAAACGCAAGGATGGGTGTTGGCATCCTGTGGCGGGGGTGGTACGTTTCTCGACGTGATGGCAGATGCAACCGATTCATCAATCTCTCCCCGCGATATGCGCGTGGATTACAGGCAGGCGGTTTTGCTTGAATCACAGGCCGCGCCCGATCCGCTCGAGCAGTTTCGTCTCTGGTTTGACGATGCCCGCGCCGCGGGGATTCCGGAGATCAACGCGATGACCCTCGCGACCGCCGACGCCGATGGCGTGCCGTCGGCCCGCATTGTGCTGCTCAAGGAGTTTGACCAGAGCGGTTTCACGTTCTACACGAACTACAACAGCCACAAGGGCGCGGATTTGCAGGCCAACCCGCGCGCCGCGCTCGTTTTTTTCTGGATATCCATGGAGCGGCAGGTCCGCATTACGGGGAGCGTTGAGCGCGTGAGCCGTGAGCAGGCCGCGCAGTATTTCCACAGTCGTCCGGTATTGTCACAGATTGGCGCCTGGGCTTCACATCAGAGTCATGTCATCCATTCGCGCGAAGAGTTGGACCGCCGCGAGGCGGAGTTGGAACAGCAATTCGCCGGCCGGGCAATTCCGCTCCCGGATTTCTGGGGTGGCTATCGGGTGATCCCCAGTCGCTATGAGTTCTGGCAGGGGCGAACAGGTCGATTGCATGATCGGATCGAGTATTGGTATACACCTGAAAAATCATGGAAACTTCGCCGCCTGGCGCCTTAAACGGCTGCGGCCGCTTGCCGGATTGCGCTTGCCCGGAAGAAAAGCCACCTTTTCATGTAAACAATTCACCGCCTGCGGACTATAACC
>CAYTAP010000047.1:0-11899 GCA_964435775.1 uncultured Tepidisphaeraceae bacterium | reverse complement strand
GTGCTCGAAGTCGACGTCGATGTCCGGCGGCTCTTTCCGCTCCGGAGAGGATGTGACGCCGGCGGATGTTATGCACATCGCAGGACGGCGGATTTTCCAGATGAGGTTTAGGAATGACGCGGAGGACGTTTGTATGGATCGTGATGGCGGCATTCCCACTTGGATGGGGAAGCGTCGATATGACGGCGCGGGGTGATGTGCTGGAGATGCACGACGGACGGCGGCTGCATGGGGAGGTGACCAAGACGTCGTTCGGCTACCACATCAAAATGAAGTTCACCGAGCTTGATTTTGACGCCTCGGCCGTCAAGGCGTGGGTGAAGGATGCGCCCCCGGTTAAGCAGGAAGAGCCGGCCGCCACTCTGCCGGAAAGCGTTTTGCCGTCCGACCCCAAGCCCACCGCGACTTCAGATGCCGCGACATTGCCCAGGCAGGTGTCGCAGAAGGTTTCGGCCGCCAGTGTTGCGGCGTTGCTGGAGCAGGGGCGCAACGCACTGGAAGCGCGCGACTATGCCGCCGGGCGGGATGCATTTTCCGATGCGCTCAGTGTTGAAGCGGACAATCCTGACGCGCTACTGGGGCTTGGCGTTGCCTACATGCACCTGAAGGATTTCGTCCGCGCCCGCGCGCCGATTGAAAGGGCGGCTGGCAGCGCGTCCGCCAATCGCGTGGCGATTCTCAACATGGCGTTCCTTCAATTGACCGTGAACAATCCCATGCGCGGCGTGAAAAGCGTGATGGATTATCTCCGCGCGCATCCCGAGCCGCTTGATGAGCCCATGCTCAACGCGATGGCGACGCTCATGGTCAACACCGAGGAGCGGACCAAGCAGCAAAGCCTCTTCCAGCAGGCCGAGCAGTTTTACGATCAATACAACAAGAAACTGGAAGCCGCCCGGCCGGGAATGAAACGGTGGGGTACGCAGTGGCTGGAGGCATCGCAAACCGATGCGAAAATATCGACCTGGCGGAGCAAGCTCCGCGAGGTCGCGCGCCTGTCGTCGATGCTTCCGGGCATTTCCGCGCGAATTAAATCCCTGCGCCCCGAATTGGCCAAACAGCTTTCCCTGCAATCGCGCGGTTGGGACAACACTGCGGAGATGGTGCAGCAGCAATTGAGCGCTGCGCAAAGTGAGTGGACGACGACGCAAACGCAGCTTCAGCAGGCGAGGCCGACGCCGGAGGAGTGTCCGCCGATCCCGACGGAACTGGCGCTGGTGTCCCTGAGCGAAACGTTTCCGCCGGGTGGTGAAGGCGCCAATCCGCCGCAACTGGCGAGCGCGCAGGGGAACACAAGCGCCTCCACGCCTGAGGAGCAAACCCAGACGCCGCCACAGCAGGAGTCGTCCGATCCTCCGACCGACACATTGATGCCGAAAACGGATGGTCCATTCGCCAAACTGGCGACGCGCGCGGATCAATCGACCTCATCCGATCCCGTCGGTGTTTCTCCCACGCCGCGGCGGGTGATTGCCAGAGGGCCACAGGCGCAGGAGTCAAACAAGCCGATCAAGGTGACGCAATATGCGGCGGCGTTTCCCATCACCACGGATTTGCTTGTGACCTCAGCCGTCGCTGTGGAGGGCGCGTCGAGCATCCGGTTGCAATCCTCTGATGGAACCAGCGCGCCGGCGACGGTGCTGCGCACGTCCGACGGGCTGGCTTTGCTCCGCGCCAGCGGTCGAAAATATACCCCGCTGGTCATCGGCGGACTGTTCACCGGCGGCGCGGTCGAGTGTCCCGCCCTGGCAAGCGTCAACATCTTCGAGCCGGTCGCCAACAGCATCACCGGCACTGCCGCCCCGGCCGGTGATGCGTGGAAGGTGCGGCTCAGCCGTCATCCGAGGCTCCCCGGCGCGCCGATCCTCGCCGGGGGCAAAGTCATCGGCGTGGAACTGGCCGGTCGTGATTCGGATATCGCGCAAATCCCGGCCGCCAATCTCGATCAACTCCGCGCGCTGCTTGGCGCGGACCTTCCCAATGGTCTCGGCCAATCCCCCAATCCCGCGAGTGTGATTGTTCAGGTCATCGCGACGCAGGAAAAGGAGAATTGAAATTGCGGTGGGGGAGGGTTTTGACCCAAGCTGGCGACGGTGCCTCGGGATGGAACGCGGCAAAGCAATTCATCCAGTCGATCGCGCGTTGCATGAACGCGCCATCGAGTTTGCCCATCAAATCCTCATGACCGGCATCCGCCACCCGCTGCAACGCCACCGGTCCGCGGGCCGCCTCGAAGAGTCGATCGGACTCGCTGGGAGGGATGACCTCATCCCTGTCCCCCCGCACGAGGTAGAGGGGGAAATACCGCCGCTCAACCGCTCGCAGCGCCGACACCGCGTCGATGCGAAAGCCACCCTCCTCTTCAACGGCGCGCTCGATCCGCGCGATCTTGTCCTGCGACAATGGAGGGTGGGCGCTGGCGAACAGATGGTCGGCCTCGGCGCGGAGCGTGGCGAAGGGCGCCAGCGCGATCACCGTGCGGACGCGTGGATCGACGCCCGCCCATTGCAGCGCGATCGATCCGCCGAGGCTTCCGCCGATGACGCCGACCTCCATCACATTGACGGGTCCGGGGAGGATGGGGGAAAAGTCGGCCGACGCGACGGCATTGAGCATCGCCACGCAGTCCCATCGTTCCAGATGGCCGAAGGTGATGTAGCGGCCGCCGCTTTGACCGTGGGCGCGAAGGTCGGGAAAAATGCAGAGGTAGCCCCCGCGCGACAGCACTTCGGCGAACTCGAGCATCCCTTCCTTGCGATCCCCAATCCCGTGCAGAAGCACGACGACCCCGCGATACGTGCTCATGGGGATGAGCACATCCGCATCGAGCGGCGTGTCGTCAGCGCCGGTGAAGCAAATGGTTCTAAGATGATCGCCCCATTGGCGCTCGGCCTGTCCGGCAATCGTCAGCAGTCGCCTGTCGCGCTGTGGAAACTCCGGCGGACGAAGAAAGCGATCAGCGATCAGGCGCGAGCATCCCCCAACGCCCAGGCAAAGAAGAATGATGAGGTGGGAGACAGCTCGCATGGCATTCCAGACGCATCATGTGTCATTCAGCAGCCGGTCCGCCACGGACAAAGGCCATTCATCGCGCGGTGATCCTAAGGGGGGAGTCCATTTGCGCCGTCAGAGCGGATGTCGCATCAACGCGTGTGCCTTCATCCACTGCGCGAATTGCGGCATACTTTGCTCCGGTTCCGGCGCCGACGCAACCCAACGTTTTTCCGTTTCCAACGACACCCATCTGTCATAGCCGATGCCGCGCAGCGCTGCGATAAACTCGTTCAATGGAATATCCCCTTCCCCCAGCAGCGTTTGCAATCGCTTGTCGCCGTCTTGCCGGGTGTCCTTGATGTGGGTGTGTTGCAGGTACGGATTCAACACCGCGGCCGTTTGCGCCATGCTCTCCCCATGCCGCCACGGGTGCTCGGCGTCCCACAACGCGCCCACCTGAGCGGGTTCAAGGTCGCCGATCAATTCCAGCAGCTTGTCTCCGGCCGACCATTCATCGTGCGTTTCCAGGATCACCCGACATCCGGTGGCATGCGTCACCTTAACCAACTGCCGCAGATGCCGCCGGGCGAGTGTGATCGCTTCGTGGCGCGTCATGCCGTTGGGAACGACCCCGCCGAAAATCCGAAGCGAAGGTGTATTGGTTTTCGCCGCCAGCTCCGCATATCTCGCGCATTCATCGAGCATCATTTGCCAGCGATCCGGCGTCGGTGTGATGAGGATGATGGAGGTGTTGTAGCAGGGGAGTTCGATGCCGTGCTTTTCCAGTGTCGCCAATGTTCGGGGCAATTGTTCGTTGAATGCCGGCAATCGCGTGATGTCGAGCTCCGACCCCAATCCGCGGAAGTCAATTCCCGCGATGCCGCTGGCCGCACACGCCTCGATGATGCGCTCCAGCGTCCAGTTCGGACAGACCAGTGTGGAAATGGCCAATTTCATGGGTGCAACCGTAACGCCGACCCTCGCGGGCGACAACGGGGCGGTCGGTCATAAGCAACTTGACCTTTCACCATGTCACAGGCGCGCTGTAGGATGGGGCCGGTGAGTGACGGAGGGGGGTGCGATACGAATGGTTCAACGGACGGACATGTTTCATGGCCAAGCGAGATTTCTACGATGTTCTGGGAGTGTCACGGACGGCGAGCGCCGATGAGATCAAAAAGGCGCATCGCAAGCTGGTGCGGCAGTATCACCCCGACGTCAATAAAAACAGCAAGGATGCCGAGGAGAAGTTCAAGGAGGTGCAGGAAGCGTACGATGTGCTGTCTGATGCGCAAAAGCGGAGGAATTACGATCAGTTCGGCCACGCCGGTGTGGGGGCTGCGCCGGGCGCTGGTCGCCCGGGGGCGGGTGGATCGGGGTTTGACCCCTTTTCCGATGCATTTCGCAATGCCCAGGGTGGCCGGGGGGGAGGGCGCGAATATTCCTGGCGGGTTGACCCCAATGTGGATGTGGAGGATTTCGCCGGGGGGGGTGATGGCTTCGCCGATATTTTTGAACAGATGTTTGGCGGCCGAGCTGGACGCGGCGCCGGGGCGGGGCGCGGCCGAACGGCTTCACGACCATCTCCTTCTCGCGGCGCGGATGTGGAATATCCAATCACCCTGACTTTCGCGCAGGCCGCCCGGGGCACGACCCTTCCCCTTCAGATCAACCGGGAAGGAAAACAGGAAACCATCGAGATCAAGATCCCCCCTGGGGTGAAGGATGCCAGCCGCATTCGCATCAAAGGTCGCGGCCAGGCATCGCCCGGCGGCGCCGGCGACCTCTACATCATCACCCGCGTCACCCCCCATCCCTACTACCGCCGCGAAGGACTCGACATTTATCTCGATGTGCCGATCAGCCTCTACGAAGCGCTCCTGGGCGCGAAGGTGAGTGTACCCACGCTCGATGGTGATGTGACGCTCACGATCCCGCCGGGTACAAGCAGTGGCGCCAAGCTTCGGATCAAGGACCGCGGCATTGAGCGGGCCAACGAGAAGGGGGATCAGTATGTGGTGCTCAAAATCATGGTGCCCAAAACGATGGATGAGGAGGATCGGAAACTGATCGAGCAACTGGCCGCCAGGCACCCGGTGGATGCGCGGGCCGAAATCAAGTGGTGAGCATGCAGTGGCGATGGTGAAGGGATACGGTCATTCCTGGAAGCCTTGAGTGGTCGCCACAGCATTGACCCAGTGGTGCCGTGCTTTATCGTCCAATCCAGCCCAGCTTTTGCATCACAATAATCAGGGCGAGCAGTACGAGAATGATGACAAGCCACTGGATGCGCTGCATCTCGAGCTTCCAGTACCCCTTCTTTTTCGCCTGCTGGCGCAACTTGGCGAACACTTCCTTCTGCCTGGCCTTTTCACAGGTGGCGCATCGGTATTCGCCTTCCCATTCGGTCAGCTTTTCCGGCGGGAATGCCCTCCCGCATTCCGAGCAGCGCTCCCCCTCTCGCTCCTTTTTTTCCGAGCGATGGCACTCCTTGCACCAGTACCCCAGGCTGTCTTTGAAGCGCGTGTGGCCGGTCAGGTCCTTGCCGCAACGGCAGCAAACCTTTGTCTGCGTGGCTTCGGATGTGTCATGTCCCGATTCAAGCATGGCGACAACCCTTTTCCATCTGGCCAATCATACGTAAAGTCCAGTGACAATCTCCAATGGGTCGAAGCATGAGTGATGGAAATAGTTCCACATTCAACACCAGCGTCGGGTTCTGCTATAAACCGCCAGGGGAGTTGTACAGATGATGCATCAGTGATATCGGCGGAACCCATGCCTGAATTTTCAGAATCATCCCCACCCCCATCCGCACTGTCCGATAATCCGTCCGATTCCGCATCAGCGCCCCCGAAGATCGCGGCGATGCCGATGGCGACGTCGCCGGTCACGCCGGTCATGACGCCTTCCACCAGCGGCCCTTCCTCACCGCTCTTTGAAGTTGCTCAAGGCCGGGCGCTCAACACGATCCTGATCGCCATTGTCAGCGGCATGCTGCTCGTGATGGTGTACCAGGCGCCGACCGCGTGGGGCGCCAACGATGCCTCGCGCTGGGCGACCGTCTACAGTCTCGTTGAACAAGGCACATATCGCATCGATCACACCCCCTGGAACAATACGGTCGATCGCGTCCGGATTGGCGATCACTTCTATTCCTCCAAGCCTCCCGTGCTTCCCACCCTCGTCGCCGGGGAGTATTACCTCCTCAAACGCTTCAGCCACAACCTGTTCAACTTCGACACGATGGCGAGGATAACGACCAAAATCCTTCTGGTCGCAACCAATGTCATTCCCTTCGTGATCTTTCTGTTCCTTTATTCACGCCTCGTGACGCGGTTGACCCCCGACCCCTGGGTGCGTCTGTGCGCGATGGCGGCTGCGGCGCTGGGCACGATGCTTCCAGGCTTCATCGTCACGATGAACAATCACACCGTCGCGGCCTGCGCCTTGATGTTCGCGCTGTATCCCGCTTACTTCATCTTCTATGAAAACCGCCATTCATGGTGGCGTTTCGTCCTGGTTGGTTTTTTTCTCTCGATGACCGCCGTCACGGAATTCCCGGCCGTCATCCTGCTCCCCGTCGCCTTTGTGGCGTTGTTCTGGATCTCGCGCCGCAAGACGTTGATCTACTTCCTCCCCGCAGCGCTGATCCCGCTGGTCGTTCATTTTTATACCAACTATCTGATCACCGGCGACCTCCTCCCCGCCTATGCGCACGTGCAGTGGTATCTCTACCCCGGCTCATTCTGGCATCTGGACCCTGCAACCGGCGCGCTGCTTGGCGGGGGGCATGGCATCGATGCCCAGTGGGAACCCTGGCCGGTCTATTTCTTCCACAGTCTGCTCGGCCATCACGGCTGGTTTTCGCTGATGCCGATCTTCCTTATCACGCTGGTGGGCATGGTGCGCCTGTTTTTCGTCGGCCGTCCCCATCCACGAGCCTACGGTCTGGCGGCGATTGTGCTGCTCATCTACCTCATGGTCCTTTACACGTTTTTCACGGGGCATCGCAACTACGGCGGCATCTCAAGCGGCCCGCGTTATTTTTTGTGGATCATCCCCCTGTGGCTCCTGGTCCTCCCGGCCGGATTGGAATGGCTTGCGAATTGGCGATGGTGGCGCGGGTTGTGCCTGATTCTCCTTATGCTCTCCGTCGGGGAGATGATGTTCACGATGGTCAATCCCTGGCATACGCCTTGGATTCAGCAAATCCTGCGTCATTTCCATGTCGTGACGTACTGAGCTTGCCCCAAATGCCTTGTGCGGACATGCGGGCATTTTTGAATGGATCATCGGCTGTGCTAAGCTTGTGTCCTTATGACCATTGACGAAGCGATCCAATCCCTGTCGCGGCGGACGGAGCAGGTTCTCCCCGAGGCGGCGTTGCGCGCGAAATTGGAGCAGAGCCAAAAGACCGGCCGGCCGCTGCGGATCAAGCTCGGCATGGACCCTACCGCGCCGGATGTCACGCTCGGGCATGCGGTGCCGCTCAAGGTCGTCCGGCAGTTTCAGGATTGGGGGCATCAAGCCGTGCTCATCATCGGCGACTACACCGCCCGTGTCGGCGATCCGACCGGACGGAACAAAACCCGCCCGCAGCTCACCGGCGAGGAGATCGACGCCAACGCAAAAACGTATGTCGCGCAGATCGGCAAGATTCTTTTGACCGATCCCGAGCACCTGGAGATCCGTTACAACGGCCAGTGGCTGGGGAAGATGGACCTGGTTGAGTTGATCAAACTCGCAAGCCGCAAAACCGTCGCGCAGACTCTCGCCCGCGAGGATTTCGCCAATCGCTATGCGAGCGGAACCGATATCCGTCTGCACGAGATTCTCTACCCGCTGCTTCAGGGGTGGGATTCGGTGATGATTGATGCCGATGTCGAGATGGGTGGGTCGGATCAACTGTTCAACAATCTGGTCGGGCGCGAGTTTCAGCAGGAGGAGCATCCGGAGGATCCGCTGGCCGGGCAGGTGGTCATCGTCACGCCGCTGCTGGTGGGGACCGATGGGCGAATGAAGATGTCCAAGAGTAAGGGCAACTACATCGCGTTGCTCGATCCGCCCGGCGGGCCCGACGGGATGTTCGGCAAGATCATGTCGCTGCCCGATTCGCTGATGGCTTCGTATTACACGTTGCTGACCGATCTCCCGGCGGAGGAATTTCAGCCTGAAATCGAATCGCGTCCGCGCGACGCCAAGATTCGCCTCGCCAGGCACATCGTGTCATGGCTTCACAGCGCCGCGGACGCCGACGCCGCCGAGGCGGAGTTTGTCCGCATCTTTTCCAAAAAGGAAGTGCCCGACGACATGCCGGAATATGCCGTCAACGAGGGGCGGCACAAGGTGGCGGCGTTGCTCGTCAAATCACACCTGGCGGCGAGCAATTCCGAGGCGATCCGCAAGATCAAGGAAGGCGCCGTGAGCCTCAACGGTGAAAAAGTCGTTGAGTTTCAGATGGAACACAACGTCACCTCCCCCACGATCCTCAAGCTCGGGAGAAAGTTTGCCCGCCTGCTCCCCGAAGCGACGCTGTGACGCGCGGGTTGAATCTTGCGACGTCGCAACGCGAATGCCCCGCCCGTCACAATCCAACGGCGGCAATCGAAAATCGAAAGTCAAAAACCAAAAATCGAAAATCGAAAATCGAAAATCCCTACCCTTCCTTCACGAGTTCGATCTTCACTTGCTCATTTCGCGTCAGTTCCGCCAGGGTTTGCCTGCCCATGACCGCCTTGAGCTGAACCCGGCCGTCGATGAACCGCCGATCATGCACCCGTGTGTGTGATTCGATGAAGGCAAGCAGTTTGCCATCGGTGACATCCGCCTCCAGCGTCACGTCGACCTGTTGGCCGCGGAGGATCTGGTATACCGCCTCCGACAATTCCGGAAGACCCCATCCCGTTTTAGCGCTGATGGCGATCGCGCGTGGATGAAGCGCTTTCCATGTGTGCTGTTCGTGCTCCCCTTCTTCGGTGTCGATTTTATTGAGCAGAAGAAGCTCGGGCTTTTCGCCGGCGCCGATTTCCTTGAGCACCTGGTGGACGCTTTGAAACTGCTGCTCGGCATGCGCATGCCCGACATCCAGTACATGCAGAAGGAGATCCGCGTGGATGGCCTCCTCCAGCGTGGCGCGAAAGCTGGCGACTAGATTGTGCGGCAGGTCGCGCACAAAACCGACCGTATCGCTCAGCATGACCGACACGCCCCGCTCCAGCCGCCAGGCGCGGGTTTTGGTGTCGAGCGTGGCGAAGAGCTTGTCATCGGCATAGGTTCCGGCCTGGGTCAGCGCGTTGAACAGCGTGCTTTTCCCCGCGTTGGTGTATCCGACGACGCAAACCGAAAAGTGATCCCGGTTGCGGAATGCAACCGTCCGGCTTTTGCGATCCTGGATTTTGGCGATCTCCGCCTTGAGGTCGGAGATGCGCTTGCGGACGATTCGCCGGTCGATTTCAAGCTGCTGTTCGCCCGGCCCGCGCGTGCCCACGCCCATCGCGGCGTTGCCGCCGCTCATTCGCTCCAGATGTCCCCACATTCGCGCCAGGCGGGGATAGGTGTATTCCATTTGTGCCAGTTCCACCTGCAGCCGCGCCTCATGCGTCTGGGCCCGGGTGGCGAAGATGTCGAGAATCAGTTCCGAGCGATCGAGAACCTTGATCCCCTCGCCGCGTTTGGAACCGACCGCCTCGTTAACCAGTTTTTCCAGCGCTCCGATCTGCCCCGGCGACAGGTCATTGTCGAAGATGATGACATCCGCGTTTTCAGCTTTCGCCAGATGCGCCACCTCCAGCGCTTTGCCGCTGCCCAGGTATGTGCCGGCGTCCACAACCTTGCGGTTTTGGATCACCCGCGCCACCTCCATCGCGCCGGCCGTTTTCACGAGCGACGCCAGCTCACCCAGGGGATCGCGCGGGTCGGCCGTCGAGCCGGGGAGCAGCACGCCGACGAGCACCGCGCGTTCCCGCCGCACCGATAGTTCCGTTCGTTTCAGTTCTCCCAAGCGTTCAATTCCTTTCTCAAGACCATCATAACCACCGGGCCTGCTCACGTTCAGGCATCGGCTGATCCGCTTCATCATACTGTAGGCGCTGGCCGTCTTCTGAACAGGCGGCGAATCAGGTACAGAATTTATTCCTCAAATCGTCATTTGCTGGTAGGCTGTATACAGGGTGTCCGGTCTTGTAAATCCGGGCAGGAATAACCATTACCCTTATCAATAGAATGTCATGACACCCACCCCACCGCCTGGCCAAGGCCCGATTGATCCAAGTTCCGCCTTCCCACCGCCATCCGGCGGGGGATGGTCGTCACCACCTGGCCCGCCGCCATACCCCATGATGCCGCCCCCGATGTATCCATATCCCCCAAAGCCGCCACGCGGTTTCGCCCGTGCGATTTTCACAACCCTCGCCACCACGATCTTCGGCGTCTCGATCCTCCTCAACATCTACCTGATTGGCTACGCCGTATTGACTCAGGCGGGCGGCACCGACACGAAGCAGACCATTCTCACCGAAGGATCCGCGACGCAGCGCATCGCCGTCGTACCCCTCGAGGGCGTGATCGATCAGGCGGAGGCCGACCAATTTGGCGCGCTGCTCGGTCAGGTTGAAAAAGACACCACGATCAAAGCCGTCGTGATCCAGGTGGATACGCCCGGCGGATCGGTTACGGCGTCCGATCAGATTCATCACCGCATCGAGCAATTCAAGAGCGCCAAACCAACGATCCCCGTCGTCATCTCCCAAGGCGCGCTCGCCACGAGTGGGGGTTACTACGCCTCCTGCGCCGGTGGATGGATCGTCGCCCAGCCCACCACGCTCACCGGCAACATCGGCGTTCTCATGCCGCGATACAACGTCAGCAAGCTCGCGGAAAAATGGGGCATTGAAGACAACTCCATGCACTCGACCGGCGCCGACTTCAAAACCGCCGGTTCCCCATTCAAGGAGGATACCCCCCAGGAACATGCCTATATCCAGGGGCTGATTGATTCGGCGTTTGTTCAATTCAAGGCTGTGGTTTCCGATGGACGATCCGGAAAACTCAACGGTGACATTGACCAGATCGCCAATGGAAAAGTGTACACCGCGCAGGAAGCTTTGAAGCTGGGCCTGGTTGATCAAATCGGCTATCTCGCGGACGCGGCGGCGAAAGCGGGCAGCCTCGCCGGCGTCTCTCACGCGACCGTCGTGAAGTTTGAGCGCAAGTCCTCATTCCTGGACCTGTTCTCCGTGTCTTCCGACCTGTCGCCCACCAAAGCCGCGATCAGCACATCGGGAGCGGAGGTGCGGGTGGATGTGGGCAAGGTGGTCGATGACCTGAGCACGCCGCGGCTGCAATATTTGTGGAAAGGCAATTAATACCCACCTATTGCTAAAATCATACAGAACATCGATATACACAGTATAAAAAACTATTATTATATCTCTATATTGGGCTTGGTGGGACTGTCGAAACCGAAGGATCAGCACAATGGGCATACGGCGGAAGTTCGTACTGGTAATCGTGATGTTGGTCAGCGTTTGTGCCAGCCGGGTCGCGCGAGCGGCTGACGCCACGCCGGCGCAGGTGGAGGCGGCCATCAAAAAGGGGGTTGCATATCTCTATAGCCAGCAAAAAAATGGAAACTGGGAGACAACACAAACACCTCCGGCCCAAATTGGCCAGTGGGGCGGCCTCACCGCACTCGCCACCTACGCCTTGTTGGCCGCCGGTGAAAGCCCCCAGGACAAGCGAATCATTGCCGCCGTTGATTTTCTCCACAAGCAAAAGATGACCGGCATCTACGCCATGGGGATTCGATCCAACGTCTGGAATCTCATCCCGCTCAATGCGACGGTGAAACAGTCGATCAAGGATGATGTGGTCAACCTGGGTAACTCGGCCGCCAATCATAAGC
>CAYTAP010000046.1:0-26202 GCA_964435775.1 uncultured Tepidisphaeraceae bacterium | reverse complement strand
AACTGGAAAACATGGGCCCCTTTGATGGTGGCGGTTGTTCTCGGGCTTGTTGCCGCTCTGGTGGCAAGCAATCTGATCTCGAAGAATCACAAGAATGGCGAAGTCGCTTCCAAATCGGAGCGGATCGTCGTCGCCAAGCAGGATGTCCCGCCGGGGCATACGCTGACGGTTGAAGACATGGCGTACGGCCAGCTTCCGGCGTCGGTCAAAGCCTCCGGCACTTTTGCGGACATGAGCCAGCTTGTCGGGCGCGTCGCCGCGACCCAGCTTGGCAAGGACCAGGCGATCGTCGCTCCGCTGCTTGCCCCTGCCGGTGAAGCCGGCGGCCTGGCGGCGCTGGTCCCAGACGGAATGCGCGCCATCACGCTCGAAGTCAATGAGTTCAGCGGCGTGGCCGGGCTTCTGGTTCCGGGTTGCCGCGTCGATGTGCTCTCCACCCTCCACAAGGATGGCGAGCATGACACGATCACCCGCATCATCGCGCAGAACCTGAAGGTCAGCGCGGTGGGGCAGCGCACGGGCAAGTCGGATGACTCGACGACGATGGCCGGCACCAGCGCCGACGCCCAGATCGCCCGCAGCGTCACTCTCTTCGCGTCCCCCAAGGATGCCGAGACCATCCAGCTCGCCTGCGACAGCGGCCGCCCGTGGCTGGTCCTTCGCGGCGCCGGTGACACCGCCCGCGCCGACAGCAGCGGCGTCACGCTCGGCGAGCTTCGCGGCAAATCCGCCAAGTCCGCCCTGGCCGCCGCCAATGCGCCCAAGACCGCGCAGATCCCCGCGAAGATTGAATCCGTCACCACGCCGACCACGCGCCCGGCCGTCATGCAGGCGAGCTCCGTCCCAACCACCGAGCAGCGCATCGTGCAGGTCATCCGCGGCGTTGCCGAGAGCACGGTCACTTTTGAAGTGCCCGCCATGCCCACGGCGCTCTCGGCCACCGACACCTCCCCGGCGGTGGGTGGACATTAACCCAACGAGCATCGCGCCGATCCAGCGTCAAGCGTTCAATCAAACGTAGCGAACTTTACGAGGTCGAATCATGGACTTCTTCACCAAGCAGCTCAATTCGTGTCCCAATGCCGCGACACCCACTCCGCAAGGAGCATCGCGGGGCGCCAGCCGACATCTGCGGCAGTTCAAGCTCATCGCCGCCGCGGGCGCTGTGGCTCTGGCACTGCTCCTCACGCCGACAGGCGCGCATGGTCAGCAAGCCAATCCCGCGACCCAGCCCTCGGCCGCCAAGGCCTCCCCCGCACAGCCAAGCCTCCTCAAGGAGGGCGCCGGCGAGGATGGGAAGATCCATCTGAAGGTCAACCGCAGCGTCGTCATCACGACCAAGAATCCGTACAAGCGCGTCAACGTCGCCCAGCCGGAAACGGCGGATGTCAACCTGCTTGGCCCGGAGACGATCCTTCTGACAGCCAAGAAGCCGGGGATCACCCAACTCATCGTCTGGGATGACAACAACCGCTCGCAGGTCATTGATGTGAATGTCGCGGTGGACCTCGAAACCCTCCGCGAGCAGATCGACAAGATGTTCCCCGGTTCCAAGATCGAAGTGACCAGCGTCAACGGCGCGCTGGCGCTGCGCGGCCAGGTGCCGACCATCGAAATCGCCGACCAGGTGACGGCCATCGCCGCGCCGTATGGTCAGAAGGTGCTCAACTTCCTCGAAGTCGCCGGCGGACAGCAGGTCATGCTTCAGGTCAAGTTCGCCGAAATCTCCCGGTCGGCCAGCAGCCAGCTTGGCGTCAACTTCGGTCTCACGGATGGGAAGGGAATCTTCGGCAGCAACGTCGGGCAGGTCAATCCCATCGGCCTTGATGGAGCAAATCCCCCCGGCATGGCTGTCGCTTCACCCAGTTCCGCCGTCACACTCTTTGGGCATGCCGTCGTCGGACAAACCGCCTTCGATGTGTTCATCAATGCCCTGCGCTCCAACAACCTCATGCGGATTCTCGCCGAGCCGAATCTGATCGCCATCTCCGGGCAGCAGGCCAGCTTCCTGGCCGGTGGCGAGTTCCCGATCCCCGTCTCGCAGGGGAACAATGGCAGCATCTCGGTTGAATACCGTGAATACGGCGTGAAGCTCAACATGACGCCGATCGTTCTCGGCGACGGGCGCATTCGTCTGAAGGTGACGCCGGAGGTTTCCGACCTGGATTTCTCGACCGCTGTGCGTTTTGGCGGGTTTGTGATTCCCGGCCTGACCACCCGCAAGGTGAATACGACCATCGAGCTCAGTGAAGGGCAGACGTTCGCCATCGCCGGTCTTCTGAACAACACGATGACCGCCAGCAAGGATGTGACGCCGCTTCTGGGTGACATCCCGGTGGTGGGGGCGCTATTCCGTTCAGTGCGCTATCAGCGCAAGGAAACGGAGCTTGTCGTCCTCGTGACCCCGCGGCTCGTCGAAGGGATGAACCCCGGCCAGGTGCCCGCGCTCCCCGGCGGCAAGTGGCGCGATCCCGAGGAGGCGGATCTGTTCCTCAAGGGCGATCTCGGCGGGCCGGTGGCTCCAGAAATGCCCTCGCAGCGCCCCGCCAACGCCGCGCCGGCCCGGTACATCGGTGAATACGGATTCACCCCGGCAGGGCAATGAGCGGCGAGATTGCGGAGTGTGGCCCGACGAGGCTTCCATGCCCCGCGGCGCATCATCGGACGCCGCGCAATGGCGGATGGAAATTGACGGAGTTCCCATGTTTGTTCAGTTGAATTGCATCATCGTTGACGCCAATCAGGAAAACCGCCAGGAGCTGGCCAACTTTCTCGCCCAGTACGGTTTGAACGTGGTCGCCCAGCTCCCCGGTTGTGATACGCTTCCCGGCATCCTCAGTCGACCGGAAGCGCCGCAACTGGTCATCCTCAATCTTGATCCCGCGGCGCAGGAGAATCTGAAGAAGGTTGGGCATCTGCCCCGCCAGTTTCCCCACATCAGCTTCTTCGCGATGTCGCAGGTGCTCGATGCGAACCTGCTCATGGAGGCGATGCACCTGGGCGTCAAGGAGTTCATCCCGCTTCCCATCCCCGAGGACAAGTTCGCCGCGTCGCTGGAGCGGGTGGCCACGCAGTACGGCATGGGCAAGCGGGCGAAGTTCATCAATGTGATTCCCACGATGGGGGGCTGTGGTTCGACCACCGTCGCCTGCAACGTCGCGGCGCTGCTGGCCAAAAAATCAAAGACGGCGCTCGTTGATCTCGATCTGATTCGCGGCGGCGTCGCCGGTTACTTCGACACCAAGCCGCGCTACACGATCGGCGATGTGATGGATTCGGCCGAGAAGGTCGATCGCCAGCTTCTGGACAATGCCCTGGCGATTCACCAATCCAGCCAGGTCGCCATCCTCGCCCGCCCGGAATTGCCCGAGGACACCCAGCGCGTCACCCAGGCGGGCGTGTCGCGGCTCTATGCGCTGCTCGGACGCATGTTCGATTACGTCGTCATCGATTCGCTCATGAGCATCGATCCCGTGTATGCCACGACGATCCAGTCGGCCGATGTCAACGTCATTGTCATGCAATTGAACGTCCCCAGCGCCAAGAACGCCGAACGATTCGTCGGCGTGCTCCGTCGGATGGGCGTGGAATCCAGCAAGATTCGCATCGTCGTCAACCGCTACATCAAGAAGGGCGGCGACATCGAGCCGCACGAGGTTGAGCGGGCGCTGGGTCTCAAGATCTCCTGGCTGATTCCCAATGACTTTAAGAACGCGATCGGCGCCATCAACTTCGGCGAGCCCGTCGTCATGCGCGCCCCCCGAAGCGAAATGTCCATCAGCCTTGGTGGTCTGGCCGGAGAACTGCACAAGCGCGCCGCCTGAGTGTGATAGCGTCGCAAGCCGAATCGCCCGTGGCGAGGTCGGCATGAATGATCGACACGAAAGGAATTGCAATGGGACTTTTTACGCGAAACAATTCGGCAACCGCCGCCATCACGGCGCCCAAGACGCCGGAGACCCTGCCGGCCGCCGAAAAACTCCCGGCGGATGTCGTGGCGAGTCCGCCCGAGTCCGGCGTCATTCTCCAGGCGTCCAAGCCCCGCCCGATCCGCAGTGCGCCCGTCGCGTCAACCCCCGCCGCCCCCAGCGAGCGCGAGATTTACCTCCAGCAGTTGAAGGTCAAACTTCATCAGCAGCTCGTCGATCGCCTCGACGTGCAAAACCTCAAGACGCTTCCCCCCAACACGATCCGCGCCGAGGTCCGCATCCTCGTCAAGGAGCTGTGCAATAACGAAAAGGGGCTCATCAACAGCGTCGAGCAGGAACGCCTCATGGATGAGGTGATGGATGAGACGTTCGGCCTCGGGCCGCTCGAAACACTGCTGAAGGATCCGACGATCACCGACATTCTCGTCAACCGCTTCGACCGCATCTACGTCGAGCGCCGTGGCCGGTTGGAGCCCGTCGAGGTCCGCTTCCGCGATAACGCCCACCTTCGCCAGATCATCGACCGCATCGTCGGCCTGGTCGGTCGACGGGTCGATGAAATCAGCCCGATGGTCGATGCCCGACTGGCCGACGGTTCCCGCGTCAATGCGATCATCCCGCCCCTGGCGCTCGATGGCCCGGCGATGTCGATCCGGCGTTTTGGCGCCAAGCCGCTGCAATTGGAGGATCTGATCCGCCACGGGGCCTTTCCGCCGGCGATCATGGACTTTCTCTCCGCCGCCGTGCAGTCGCGCTGCAACATCCTCATTTCCGGCGGCACGGGATCGGGCAAAACGACGCTGCTCAACTGCCTTTCACGCTATGTGCCCGCCGACGAACGCATCATCACGATTGAAGACGCCGCGGAGCTTCAGCTTCAGCAGCCGCATGTGGTCCGCCTTGAAACGCGCCCCGCCAACATCGAATCCAAAGGCGAGGTCAACCAGCGCGATCTCGTGAAAAACTGTCTGCGCATGCGACCCGATCGCATCATCATCGGCGAAGTCCGTGGCGCCGAGGCCCTGGACATGCTCCAGGCGATGAATACCGGCCACGAAGGATCGATGACCACCGTTCACGCCAACACGACCCGCGACGCCATCGCGCGTCTGGAGGTCATGATCGCCATGGCCGGCTATGACATTCCGATCCGCGCGCTGCGTCATCAGATCGCCAGCGCGATTCAGATTGTCGTTCAGGCGCAGCGTCTCTCCGGCGGCAAGCGCCGCGTCACCCGCGTCACCGAAATCTCCGGCATGGAAGGGGACCAGATCACGATGCACGATCTGTTCGCTTTCGAGCAGGAAGGGGTGGATGAGGACGGCAACGCCTACGGCAAGTTTCTCGCCACCGGTATCCGCCCCCGTTGCGCCGAGAAGATCGAACACCGCGGCTACAAGCTGCCGACCGATCTGTTTGAACGCCGCCTTATCCCGGTCGGCTGAATGGACGATGCGATCAATGGTCGCGCTTTGTGAATGAGAGAATCCTATGGACGGCATCCTTCTCCCCATCCTCATCGCCCTCACCGTCGCCTGCATCATCTGGGGCGCGGCGCAGTTCATCCTGGTCGCCCTCAAGGGGGACAAGCGCAAGCTCAAGCAGCGGCTCGCCCAGGAAGACAGCGCCGATCCCGTCCTGATGCGCGCCAGCATCATCATGCACACCGAGGCGACGGGCCTGTCCGGGAAACTGTCCCGCCTGCCCGTGCTCCGATCACTCTATCTTCGCATGCTGCAGGCGAGCCCCAAGGCCTCGTTCGCGCGGCTCGTGGGAATCTGCCTCGCCGCCGGCATGGGCGCGCTGTTCATCGGACTGGCGATCGCGCCGCCCTGGATCGCACTGCTTCTGGGCGCGGTGGCGATGTATGTCCCGGTCGCCCTTCTCAACGCCAGGCGCGTCAAGCGCCAGCGGGAGATGGCGCTTCAGATTCCTGAGGCGCTCGATTTCCTCTCCCGCATATTGAAGGCCGGTCACAGCTTGTCCACGGGTCTCCAGATGATGGGCGAGGAGCTTCACGAGCCGCTCGCCGGCGAGTTCCGTCAATGCTACAGCCAGCACTCCCTCGGCCAGCCGCTGGAGATCGCGCTCAAGGAAATGGCGGGGCGCATCGAATCAACCGACTTCGCCTTCTTCGTCACCGCCGTCCTGATCCAGCGCCAAACCGGCGGCGATCTGTCGGTCGTCCTCAACAACATCAGCGGCATGGTCCGCGACCGCATCCGTCTTCAGCAGAGCGTTAAAGCCAAGACCGCCGAAGGTCGATTCACCGGGTATATCCTGGTCGCGTTCCCCGCGGTCATGTTTGTTCTCTCCTACTGGATGAGCCCCGACCGCACCGGCGTCATGCTCAAGGATCCAACCGGCATCGGTCTTCTGATCACCGCCTTCGTCCTCCAGGGGCTTGGCCTCTACGTCATCCGAAAGATCACGACCGTCCGGGTGTGACCGCGCCGCGCTGTTGAATGGAATGTCTCGAGTACCGATCACCGGGTAAGAATTATGATGACCGAACAATTCATCCTCATCGCCTGCGTCATGGGCGCGATCACCTTCGCCGGCTATTTCGCCACGCGGATGATCCTCGCCCGCCAGTCAAACAAGCTGCGCGACCGCATCGCCTCCGACCAGCCTTCGCGCGTCGAGACCGCCGACAAGCCCAACCAGAGCGTCAAGGAAATCTTCGAGTCGCTCAGTCAGGCCGCCGCCAAGCCGTTCATGCCGACCACCCGTGAAAAGCAGTCGGCCCTGCGGCAAAGCCTCGGCCGCGCCGGCATCTATTCCCCCTCGGCGTTTCGCGTCGTCACGGGATTGAAAGTCATCCTGCTCTTCAGCGGGCTGGTCGGCGGCTACCTCGTCGGCAGCACCTTCAATATTCTCGCCGACTCCACGCTGAATCTGCTCCTGGGCCTCAGCGTCGGCGGACTTGTCGGATACCTCGCGCCCACGATGTGGCTCAAGATGCAGATCGGCGCCAACCAGACCGCGCTCAATCTCGCGCTCCCCGACGCCCTGGACCTGATGGTCGTCTGCGTCGAGGCCGGTTTGACCGTCGATTCGGCCATGCAGCGCGTCGGGCAGGAGCTCGCCCTGGCGCATCCGCGACTCAGCCGCGAGTTCGGCATCGCCCACATGGAAACCCGCGTCGGCCTCTCTCGCCCCGAATCGCTCCGCAACCTCGGCCAGCGGACTGGCGCGATCGAACTTCAATCCCTCGCCTCGATGTTGATCCAGGCGGACCGCTTCGGCACCTCCATCGCCCAGGCGCTGCGGGTTCATGCCGACAGCCTGCGAATCAAGCGCCAGCAGATGGCCGAGGAAAAGGCGGCCAAGGCTTCAGTCAAGATGAGTTTTCCCCTCGTGCTGTTCATCTTCCCCGCGACGTTCATTGTGCTCGCCGGGCCGACCGTGATCGGAATCATGAACAGCCCGATGTTCAAGTAGTGCGCGGTCAACCGACCGCTTGCCGAACGACGGAGACTGCGATCCCCGATGTCGGCGTCAAGGCACGGCGTGTTGCCTGCCTGATCCAAAAATGAGTTTTCCGAAAAGGAATACTGCAATGAACCCGATGCTCCACACACTGCAAAGCGCCTTGACGCCCGTTGGCGCCCGTCCCTTCAAGGCCTTCGGTTCCTGCGCCATCTTGAGTGCTGGATTGCTGCTCCTGATCGTCACCGGTTGCAGCAGTCCCAAGAACCACATTCATGGCGAGGATTTCTCGAACCATGAGGTGCAATGCGCCACCCAGCGGCTCGCGGAAGTGCAAGCCGCTTCCGGCGCCCGCGCCGATGGGATGCTCCACGCCAGGGATTTTGACGGCGGCGTCATCAACTCCCTGGGGCGCAGCAAGCTTGATCTGATGATCCAGGATGACCAACCCATCACGCCGCTGGTCGTTTACCTCGATCTGCCGGAAGGAAACGCCCTCAACAAGGCCCGGCATGATTCCACCGTGCAGTTTCTCAAGGATCGCGGCCTGCTCGATTCGCAGATCAAGATCGAAAACGGCATCAACCCCGGCGCCTTGAACGCGGCCGCGCCCAATCTGGCCCGTCTGTCCAAGACGGAAAGCTCCACCGAAGTCGGCGGAGACAAGGCGACGGCCGCCGCCGCTCAATAGAACACTCTTTCCCGATCGTCAGTGTCTTCCGGAGAGGAGATGCATGGCGGGCGGCGCGGATTCATCCAACGGATGATCCGCGCGGCCATCGCCACTGAACGCAAAGGGCGCTCCCATCATCGGGAGTGCCTTTTCGCGTTTGATTTTCCAATTCCCTCCCGTATCGTCCATGCACAATGTTTCCGCTCACCATCCGCCGCCGCATCCTCCTGATGGTCCTCCTGGCGGGCATTCCCTGTTCGATCATCCACGCGCAACCGGCGTCTTCCGCCGACAACACGCCCCGCAGGTCGCGGGCCGCGACGTCGCCGACCACTTCCCCGACCGTCGAGACGGAATTGGCCGACGCGATCAATGACCAGCGCCAAGCGGCGCTCCGCAGCGAGCAGGTCAAGGTCAACACCGCCGCCGTCCGGGAAATCCTGAACATCGGTCTGGCCAGTGACGAATCCGGCAGGCTCCTCCGCGAAGCGCGCGACCGCGCCCCCGATCTCGATGCCATCCAATATCGGATTGAGTCACACGAACGCCAGATCGCGCAGGTGCGCCTCGATCGTGTTCGATTGCTCGAGGCCCGCCGTCTGACGAAGGATCACGATGAGTTCCAGCAACTTTCCCAGGAATTGGCCGATCAGGAAGCCTATCTGGCCGCGCTGGAAAAGGCGGTTGCCGCCGAACGGGAACTTGCCGCGGAGTCCGGCGAACTCATTACGCTTCTGGACACGCGCCTGCTCTGGATCGTCAGCGCCCCGTCCATTGGACGCGAATGGCTGGACGACCTGATCGCCGGCGTCCGGTGGATCGCCAACCCCGACGCATGGATCGGCGTCGCTCAAACACTCCTGGCGCGCCTCGGTGAAACGCCCATCCCCTCCGCGCTCGTCACACTGCTTGCAGCCGTCTTGTACTTCATGCGTTTTCGCATCAAGGCGATTTTCGCGCGCCTCGCGGCCAACGTGGGCAGGGACGCACGCGACAGCTACTGGTCCACCCTCCGCGCCACGGCCATCACCCTCATCCTCACGCTGCCGATCCCGCTGGTCCTCGCCGGTCTGGGATACCTTCTAATCTCCCAAAACAACAACCCCTTCGCCCGCGCCCTCGGAAGCGGATTGCTGACCGCATCCTACATCTACCTGCTGCTGACTTTCTTCCGATTGGTCTGCCGCGCCGGTGGCATCGCCGATCTTCACTTTGGTTGGAATGAACACGCCCGCCGAACCCTGTTCAACAATTTAAGCTGGTTTCTGGCGGTTATCGCGCCCGCGGCGCTGGTGACCGCCGCCTGCGACGCCGGTGGTCATGTCGCCTATCGCCAAGGCGTTGGCCGGTTGGCATTCATGGTCGGCACGGTTGCGATGGCGGTCTTTATCGCCCGCGTCTTTCGTCCAGCCCGTGGCGTATTTTCGGAACTGATGTACCGCAACGGCTGGGCGTGGCGCCTGCGCCGTCTCTGGTATGGAATCCTTGTAGGCGTTCCCATCGTGCTGACCATCGCCGCCGCCGCCGGTTACTATTACACCGCCACGCAGATTGAATCGCGGTATTTCTTCAGTGGCGTGCTCGTTTTCAGCGGCATTGTCATTTACAGTCACCTCATGCGCTGGGTGCTCATCGCCCATCGCAGGCTGGCCATCCGCCAGGCCCGCCAGAAGCGCGCCGATGAGCTCAAAGCCCATCGCGCCAAAGGCCCCCCGCCCGTCGCCGACACCCCCTCCGGCGATCCCCCGCCCGAGCTTGAGCTTCCCGCCATCGACATCACCGCCGCCAGCAGCCAGACCCAATCCCTCATCCGAACCCTCGTCGCCGTGGTCGTTCTCGCTCTGCTTTGGGCGCTTTGGAAGGATTTGCTCCCCGCGCTGGGCATTCTTCAGCGCGTGCAACTGAGCGATCCCACCTACAACCCCCAGGGCGAAATGATCGTCAATCCCGTGACGGCATGGTCGCTCCTGATGAGCCTCCTCACGATCATCCTGACCGCCATTGCCGCCAAAAACCTTCCCGCGCTGCTTGAGTTGGCCGTCCTCGAACGCTTCCCACTCGATTCGGGCGTGCGCTATGCGACCGCCACGCTGCTTCGCTATGTCGTGGTCGCTGCCGGCATCATCATCATCTCCCGCCTGCTGGGCATTGACTGGTCGCGCGCCCAGTGGATCATCGCCGCCCTTGGCGTGGGTCTGGGCTTTGGGCTCCAGGAAATCGTCGCGAACTTCGTCAGCGGCTTGATCATTTTGTTCGAGCGCCCCATCCGCGTCGGTGACACCGTCACCGTCGGCGACATCAGCGGCACGGTCAGCCGTCTGCAGATCCGCGCCACGACGATCACCGACTGGGACAACAAGGAAGTCCTCGTTCCCAACAAGAGCTTCATCACCGATCGCGTCGTCAACTGGACCTTGAGCAGCGCGACGACGCGCCTGGTCCTTCGTGTCGGTGTCGCCTACGGCAGCGACATGCCCGCCGTCGAGCGGATCATCACCCAGACGGTCGCCGGCACGCCCAACGTCCTGTCCAATCCCCCGCCGCGCGTCTTTTTCACCAGCTTCGGCGACAGTTCCCTCACCCTCGAGATCTACGCCTTCGTCGCCGAGCTTGGCCAGCGCCTCTCCACCCTCCACTCCCTTCATCTGGCGATCAACGACGCGCTGGCCAAGGCGGGCATCGAGATTCCCTTCCCCCAGAGAGACCTCAACCTCCGCACCAGCCAGATCGGACGGCTCTCCCAGCCGTCGCCTGTCGAGCTGCCTCCCAAACCTGCGATGGGCGATCAGGGTTCGACCGAATAAATCCGTGTTTTGTACGAAATTGTCGCAATGACGCTTCGCCTCCGGCGGGTTGCGCCATAGAATTGCTGTCGTTTTTGTCGGTTTATTGCCGACATCAAAAATGGAGTCTTACCAAATCAATTGCAGGTTGCCGTATGAGTACGAATGTTCTGCTGGTCGGCCATTGCGGGCCGGATTCAACGTATTTGCGAATGGCTGTCCGACAGGCCGAGCCGCAGGCGCGGATTCTCCTGGCCGACGATGATGAGGCGATGCAATCCGCGCTGAAAGGCGATGTGGCGCTGATGCTCATCAACCGCGAGTTGGGATATGGCTTTGAAACCGACCAAGGCGTCGCTCTGATCAAATGGCTTCACGTCAATTATCCCGCGGTTTCCACGATGCTCGTCAGCAACTACCCCGAAGCTCAAAAGGACGCCGAGTCGGCCGGCGCGCTTCCGGGGTTCGGCAAGCGCGACATCGGCTCCCCGCGCGTGATCTCGCTCCTGCGCGGCGCGCTGGCCGCTTCGGCGCACAAATAGTGCCTTCACTTTGTTTCACGGATGCGCCCTTCGTACGATGTCGCTTCGATGAGCGATGTTGATCCTGTTTCCGCGACAACATCCATGACGCCGCCTCGTTGCGCGGCGTCATGCGCATGGGCTCCGTTGCTCCTCTGGCTGCTCCTTCAATTGCTTTGCCTCGCGGCGTCGCTGGCGCCTGTGCGACTTTGGGCGAACATGCCGCGGGATATGGATTCGCTCGCGCTGAGCGAATTGCTGGTGGTCCAATCCGCCGCGGCCGCGCTCCTCTTGCCCATTCTCTTCGGCGCGCCTTTGACCGCGCTGCTGGTCATCGCATCCGCCTGGCCTTTCTGTCAGGTCGCGGCGTTCATCTCCTCGACGCCCAATTCACAATGGATCGCCGCCGCCATCGCGCTGACCGGTTGGATGGTCGGGCTGGCGCTCTGGCGCGCGTTTTTGAAATCTCCGTTGCTCGAACGCCTCGGCGCGGCGTTGGCCGTCGCTGTGACGCTTGGCGCGCCGCTCCTGCTCTACCTTCGCGCCGAGTTCAGTCCTGAACCTGTTTACACCATCCCCTGGTCATTCGCCGCCTGCTTCGGTCCGATGCTCAACACCCTCGCGGCGCTTCAGCCGGGCGTTTCTCTGGTTGCCAGTTGGATGGAGATCGCCCTATTCGTGATATTCCCAGCCATTTTGCTGCTTACGATGCGCCTGATCGCAGGTCATCGCGCCCGCCAATCGACGTAGGCAAGCCCTTCGCGGTCCAAGCCCACCTTTCTCCGACAAGTTATCCACAAAAGTTATCCACCCGCCGGTGGTGTAGTGCCGCAGCAACGCCCCTATTTATGGGCTTTTGCCACGTCTCGTTCCTCCAGGCTCCCAAACTTTAAAAATTCTTTGTCTTTATAAAAATAAAAGATTGAATTGGTGGGAGGATGTGGTACATATTCCCTATCAGTGAAGGGAAATGGAAACGACGCCCATAAGACATGCGATTCTGTTCGGCGAGTACGAGCTGACGATTGATGACAAGAATCGAATGCTTGTGCCGTCCGAAATCAGAAAGTCACTGGTCCCCGAACGGGATGGCGAGGCGTTTTTCATGGTGGTCGGGCAGAACCAGATGCCGTGGCTCTACCCCGAAAAGTTTTACGAAACGCTCGTGTCGCAGGCGCCTGCGGAAATGATGCCCGATGAGGAGTTGCTCGCGTTCGATCAAATGAACTTCGCGCTGGCCAGCCGCATGGAATGGGACAAGCAAGGGCGGGTGCTGATCGCGGAGAAAACATTGCGGCGGACCGGTTTGCAACGCGAGATCACCCTGGTCGGTGTGCGGGATCATCTGGAACTTTGGAACCGCCCCGATTGGGAGGTTCGACGAAGCGAGTTGGAGAAGCGGAGATCGGAAATCACCTTGCGGGCCAAGCAGGCGCGCATGGGAACCGCCAAGTGAGGCGGCGGCAGATGCGAGTGTGATGGTGTTTTACACGTCAGTTTTAGTGAACGCATCCCCCGCGTAACGGGTGATGCGGGGCGAATGGGTGCGAGGCATGTCCAGGGAAGGATGGGTCTCCCAAGTGAATGAGTCCGCAAGGTCGTGACCGGCTGTGGGTGATGACGCAAGGATGCTGCATCCCCATCCAGGGCATGGACGCTCGTGCCAAGGCGTCGGTAAGGATGCCGGCGGTCAGATGGGTCAGGGCCTGGGGACGAAGGTGCGTATGACGACGTTCGGGTTGTGAGCCGTCATTCATCACCTTTGCATTGAAGAAGCGGCCGACTTCTGGATGAAGCCGGCGGTTTCGAGCGGTGGCGACAGTCGGTGTGAAGTATGTCCGCACCCTTCGTGGCACGCAGGCATACAACAAGCCGGTCTGATGCCGCTGAACCCGTTTCCCCGGCCGGGTTTCGTGTGACCAGAGCGATGGATCGCCTGGCATCCCGGAACCCGGCCGGAGACGGGAAAGGTCGGTCGGATCGTCGCGACAAGTGCTGATGAAAAAAGCCGCACTTGCCGCAGTTAGAGCGATACCGTGGAGTCGTCTCATGGACGGGGCCCTCAATCTGCAAATTGAGGGGGAAGGACGCCCGGCTCTGCCGTATCGTTTTTGGTTGTCCGTGACGACCGGTTGAACGGCATGCCGCCCAATGTTTGTCGGGTCTTCCGCGCCCGCACGTTAACTTATAATCGCGACATACGCTGACGGCGTGTGGGACGCTATTTTTGCACCATCGCCAAGCGAACAACCACCGAACAATCATACGGAATGTCCCGTGAAGATTGCAACAGGCAAATGAGCGGCATACGCTCGTTTCCATGCAGCCGCCGACGGACCCACCTCCCGACCCTTCAATCCCTGATCTGGATTCCGATGAGCTTGGCGACGCGCAAGATCATATGAATCCTAACCTTAAGTTGCCTGAGAGCGGTCATGATCCGGTTCTCCTGACCGAGGTTCTTGAGCAGCTTGATCCCCAACCTGGGCAGGTGGTTGTCGATTGCACCCTTGGAAGGGCCGGTCACTCCGTGGAAATCGCCCGTCGCCTCGGGCCCGCCGGGCTTCTCATCGGCCTGGACGCCGACCCTCGAAATCTCCAATACGCATCCCATCGTCTGGCCGAGGTGCAATGTGCAACGCGTCTGTTCCACGCCAACTTCGCCGAGCTTCCCGATGTATTAAAAGAAGTAGGGCGGGACAAGGTCGATGGCATCCTTGCCGACCTTGGTTTGAGCACCAACCAACTTTTCGATGAATCCTACGGCCTGTCCTTCGCGCAGGACATGCCGCTGGACATGCGCATCGACCCGCGCACCCGTCAGACCGCCTCTGATCTGGTCAACCACATGCGCGAGGACGACCTGGCCAACGTCCTATATGAACTGGCGCAGGAACGTTATTCACGGAGAATCGCCAGAAAGATTGCTGCCGCGCGCGAGGTTTCGCCGATCAACTCCACGGAGCGACTGGCAAAACTGGTGAGAGACGCGATTCCCAGACGCCGCGGCGGTCCGGAACGGATCGATCCCGCCACGCGAACGTTCATGGCCCTGCGAATGGCCGTCAACGACGAGATGGCGAACCTCGCGGCATTGATGAACGAAGGCATCGCGGCCTTGTCGGCGGGAGGCCGAATGGGCGTCATCAGTTTCCAGTCCATGGAAGATCGTGCGGTGAAACAGGCGTTTCGGTCGGCGGAGCAGACCGGGGTCGTCAAGGTCTTGACGAGAAAACCCCTGACCCCATCCCCGTCGGAAGTCGCCCGCAACCCGCGAAGCCGCTCGGCCAAGCTGCGTGTCGCGCAACGCGTGAACCCGCCTTTGGTCTGAGCGGGTGTGTGCAACAATCCTGCGATTACCGGGACTAGAAGACTATGGCCAACGAGGTTGTCATGACGCGTGAGACGAAGATTGGTTTGCTGGTGGGGCTGGCATTCATCATTGTCATCGGGATTCTGCTGTCCGACCATCTGACCAGTTCCACCGATCCGCCCCCGGCCCAGTTGACTCAAGCCGGTGACAGCGTGCGCGGAGGGACGCAAATTCCCAACGCCACTCACGCCTCCTTGCCAAGCCCTGTGACGCCCGCGCCGATCGTCCCCCAGGCGCAGGTGCCCACCCCCAGCGACCTCACCGGCCAACGCGCCGGTGGCGCGGCCGTGCGGCAGGTCGCCATCGGACCGGCCCAGGTGCAATCGCCCAGCACGCTGATGCCCCAGCAGGGGCAATGGCCAAGCGCCCAGCCCGGCTCGGCCAGGATCGAAGCGCCTTCGCAAGCAACCAGTGAAGTGAACCCGATATATCAACAACCCCCCGCAGCGACTCAGGTCCAAAGCCCAGACGCATCCAATGACCCGATGAGCCCTGTCGTCGCGACCGCGCATCAGATGGGTCAGGATCTCGTGCCGGTGAAGCCCGGCCAGAGCGCGGGTTCGACCGCAACCAGTGGGCGTGAATATCGCGCGGTGTCCGGAGACAACCTCAATCGCATCGCCGCCAAGATGCCCGGCGGCAACACCAAGGCCAACCGCGACGCGATTATCGCGGCCAATCCGTCGCTCAAGGCGAATCCCAACCTGATCGTCGCCGGACGAACCTATGTTCTTCCCATGGCCGGATCGGCGGTTCAATCGACTTCGACACCCAGGCCGACCGCCTCCGCGGCGACACCCTCCGTGGCGACATCCCCTTCACACCAGGATCGCGCCTACACCGTCAAAGCCGGCGACAGCCTCTGGAAAATCGCCAACGACGTCGTCGGTGACGCCCACGCCGTCGCCCAGATCAAGGAATTGAACAAGCAGACACTCGACGGCGGCGACGTGGTCAAAGTCGGCATGGTCCTCCGCCTCCCCGCCCGCCGCGTGGCGTCGGCGGATTAAGGCATCGGCTCCGGACCCGCACGCCTGCTGTAGGGTCCGTGGTACTCCGCGGACCATTCCCGCGATGCGACAGTGGTCCGCGGAGTACCACGGACCCTACGAGAGATGTAGGATCCGCCTCTCGGACCCATATTCCATGCGATTGGTGCGAAGGTCCCCCGTGCGGACCCTACGGAATCAAAATGGTTTCTCGCCATGATCAAGCTCCTGCTCTGCCTCGGTTGCTCGCTGCTTCTTGGGATTGTCGTCCTGCAACTTCGCCAGCAGCGGCTTGACCTCAACTACCAGGTCAACCAGTTGCACAACAAAATCGAAGGCCAGCAGGCCATGCTCTGGAGCCAGCAGCTTCAAATCGCAACGGTCACCGCGCCCAACGCCATACAGAACACCGTTGAATCCCAGGATCTGAAGATGGTCCCGCAGACCCCATTGGCCGCGCCCACCCTTTACGCGCCCGATACCGGCAATCCCGACGCCGAATAGCCACACTCTTTCGTTCCCATCACCCCATCCGGCGTCGGACAAATTATTCCACCATCTCCAGCGCGCTGACCGATGAATTATCGGACGCGCGGCCATTGCCCCCTTGCCACTGGCGCGCCGGCCTCACAGGAACAACCGCCCATGCCCACATTCTCCAAATTCCGCGCCGGCGCCATCATGATGATCGTGGCGGCTTTCCTGTGCGTCCTCGTCGGGCGCGTTGCATACCTGCAAACCTACGGCCGCGAGCGAACCATCCAGTCCGCCGACCGCCAGCACACCGACAACAGCGTCTGGTACGCCCGGCGCGGCACGATCTTCGATTCCCGCGGCAACCTCATGGCCGGCACCGTGCAGACGCAAACACTCTTCATCGATCCCAAGTTCATGCAGGAGTCGTTTCAGGGCGAAGGGCGCAGTCTCGTCGAGATGGATGACCTGGTCGCCAAACTCGCCAGGCTGATCGACAAGGATCCCTTCGAGGTCAGCAAGCTGATCAGCGATCGCAACACCAGCCGCTATGTGAAGATCGCGGAAAACCTGGACGATCAACTCTGCGATCAAATCCGCAAAATGGACATCCCCGGCGTGGGGTTCACCACCACCAGTGCCCGCTATTACCCGATGGGCTCGCTCGCATCCCATGTGCTCGGAGGCACCGGTGCCGATGGACACGGGCTTGAGGGACTTGAGCTTCAATTCGACAGGCTGCTGGCCGGGCGAAATGGGTTCAAGCGGACATTAAAGGATGCCCGTCGCCGGGCCATCGCGGTGTCGGCCGAGGATTATGTTCCCCCACAGCATGGCGAGCACCTGATCCTCACGATCGACTCGAACATCCAGATGATCGCCGAGCAGGAACTGGCCGCCGCCTGCGAAAAGTACAAGGCCAAGCGGGGCGAAGTCGTCGTCATGGACCCGCAAACGGGCAATGTGATCGCCCTGGCCAACTGGCCGACCTTCAACCCGCAGAATCTTCAGGATTCCACCGCCGAAGTCCGACGCGACCGCGCGATCACCGACCCCTTCGAGCCCGGGTCGGTGTTCAAGCCCTTCATCGCCGGTCCAGCGCTGATGTGGCATGACACGCGCCCCGATGAAGTCTTCCCCGTGCATGGCAGGGTGTATCGAACGCCATACGGACGACGGATCACCGACGTTCATGGGTTTGACCAATTGTCGCTCTGGGATGTGCTCGTCAAGTCGAGCAACATTGGCATGTCCATGCTGGGCGAGCGCCTGGGCAACGCCAAACTCCATACCGCCATCACCAGTTTCGGGTTCGGCCGTCCGACCGGCATCGAATTGCCCGGCGAAGATCCCGGACGCGTCAATCCTCTTCGCAAATGGAATAAATACAGCACCGAATCCGTGTCACAGGGGTATGAGGTCATGGTGACGCCCATCCAACTGGCGCGGGCGCTGTGTGCCTACGGGAACGGCGGACGCCTCGTGCAGCCGCACCTGATCAAGGGGATCATGGATTCGGAAGGGGACATTCTTCAGCAAACCCGTCCCGCGAGTCTGGTGCATCTGGCGCAACCGGTGGACCCTGCCACCGCCGCCGAGATTCGTCGAATCCTGTGCGATGTCCCGATCCGTGGCACCGCGACGGGCGCGCGGAGTAAAATCTACAACATCTTTGGCAAGACCGGCACCGCGCACATCAGCGAAGGCAAAAGCGGCTACAGCCAGACGCGGTACAACAGCAGCTTCATCGCCGGCGCGCCGTATGAAAACCCGCGCCTGATCGTCGCGTTCACCGTTCATGAAGCCCAGCGGAGTCTCGGACACTACGGTGGCACGGTCTGCGGCCCGGCGACCCGCCGGCTTCTCGAACGCGCTTTGACGTACCTGCAAGTCCCCGAATCCGGCGATCTCCCTCTGCCCTCTCCCCAGATGGCGCGCGTCATTTACGACTATCGCCCCCAGCTCTATTCCAAGCCAGGCCAAGGCAAGGCCTCCCGGTATCAGCGCGCCCAGGAAGCCACCGCCTCCGCCGCCGAGTGAACCGCCAACGCACACGATCCCATAACCGCGCTCGGCGCCTGCAATCAATCACTGCGGATTCCCCACTTCTCCGCTCCTGTCACTCATCACGTCCCACTCATCACCTTATATGTAATACATCGACTGCTGCGTCGTCCCCGCCCGGCTGACATGATCCATGAGTTGTTCGAGCGTCATGTTGTCCAGAACATCGTCCGTCGCCTGCGTCAGTTGATCGTTGATGAAATGAACCGCGATTTTCCCCGGAGAGCTTTCCACCGGCGAGGTCGATTCCTTCAGCGTCAACCGACCTTCCAATCGACGGATGAGGTCGCCCACCGAAATCTCACGCGGCGCGCGCGACAGGCGATATCCCCCGCCGGACCCCACTTTCGATTCCAGAAAACCTCCGCGGCGCAGCGCCAGCAGGATCGATTCCAGAAACTTATTGGGTAAATCCTCGCTGTTGGCGAGGTCCTTGGACTGCACAAATTGCTGCGGCCACAAGCGTGCGAGTTGGACCACGGCCCGCAAGCCATACTCGGTGCGTTTTGATAGGCGCAATGACAACTCCAGAGGAATTCTATGGGAATCGTAAGGGTTTCGGTCGGGTGGGTCAAATGAATGCACAAGCGGCATCATGGGCATATGATGCGGATATGGGCAGTCGCAATCATACCGTATTGTCCGTCATTTGCCTCATTATGATGGCGTTGGTCCATTCCCCGGCGGGAGCGGCCGAGCGGGCAAGTGTCTCCGTGATGCCAAACACGACCGCCGTTCAGCCCGGCCAGCAGGGGGTCTTGGCGGTGGTGGTGAATATCGCACCTGGGTTTCATGCCCAGTCGCACACGCCCAGTCAGCCGGGGCTGATCGCCTTTGCGGTCTCCAGCGACGCGGCGTCGGACATCACCTTTTACGAACCTCTCTATCCCGCCGGGGAGGATGTCACCTACCCCGGACTTGGCAAGCTTAATGTCTACACCGGCCGGGTCGTCGTGTACGTTCCGTTCAAAGTGAACCCGAACGCCAAACCCGGTGCGTTGTCGATGTCAGGCGCCGCGCGATATCAGATCTGTGACGACAAGATGTGTTATGCGCCAAAAACGACGCCGTGGACTGTCGCCACGAGCATCGTGGCCGCCGGTCAGGCGGTTGCACCGGCCAACGAGGCGCTGTTTACAGGATTCAACTGGTCGGTGTTCGGCAAGCTGCACGAGGCATCGTCCGGCGATAAGGGGACGACGATGGTCGCGTCAACGTCCCGGCAAGCCGACGGCGCGGAGCTGACTTTTTTCGGCATGCGGATGCACCTGGGGCAGCACGCCTACGGTTGGGCGTTTCTGGCCGCGTTCGGCGTGGGGATCATTTTCAACCTGATGCCGTGCGTGTTGCCGGTCGTGCCATTGAAGGCGATTGGCTTTTACGAGGTCTCGCAACATCATCGCGGCAAATCGTTCGGGCTGGGTCTGGTCTTCAGCGCGGGGATTCTGGCGGCGTTCGCGGTGCTGGCGTCGCTGCTGTTTGTATTCAAGTCGCTCACCTGGGGCGAGCAATTCAGCCGGGGGTGGTTTGTCTGGACCATCGTGGCGATTCTCGTCGTCATGGCGCTAAGCATGTTCGGCGCGTTTTCCGTTTTATTGCCGCGCGGCGCATATGCCTGGGCGCCGCGACATGACACGGTGGGGGGGAACTTCCTTTTTGGCATCTTCGCGACGATTCTGAGCACCCCATGCACCGCGCCGATGTTTGTCGGCCTGCTCGCCTGGGCGGCGCTTCAGCCGACCAGCATTGCGGTGGGGCTGGTCATGGTCGTGGGGGCGGGGATGGCATTTCCGTATCTTGTGCTTAGCGCGACGCCGGAACTTGCCCGGCGATTGCCGCGCACCGGCGCCTGGGCGGAATTGATCAAGCATCTCATGGGATTTCTCCTGCTCGCGGTCGCGGTTTATTTTGCCGGCGGAAGGCTCATCAGCGGGCGCTCGTTCATGTGGGGCGTGTTCCTTGTCCTGGCCGCCGGGTGCGGGTTTATGGTTGTTCGCACGGCGATCTTCGCGCGTCGGAAAATCGCGGTGGCGATCGTCGCGGTGATCGCCCTGGCGGTCACCGGCGGCGCGCTGGCGTTCACGATTCAATCGACGCAGGCGCGCATTCAATGGCAGCCCTATTCCGCCGAGGCGCTGGCGTCGGCGCGGGCGAGCGGAAAGGTGGTCGTTGTCGAGTTCACCGCCAACTGGTGCGCCAATTGCATCGCATTGGAGGCATCCGTGCTCAACGATCCTGCGACCGCCGCCGCCATCGATCGCCACGATGCAGTCACGCTCCGCGCCGATCTGACCAGCGAAAGCGCCGTCGGATGGGCGCTGCTGCGTGAGTTGAGTCCCGGCGGCGGAATCCCCCTGACGGCGGTGTATGGACCGGCCGTCCAGCGCCCAGTGCAATTGAGCAGTTTGTATCAGACCCAGGACCTCGTGGCGTCGCTTGACCAGGCCAAGGGCCTATAACCGCTCCCGCGCGGCGACGCCTCGAACAACGGATTTCAACCGCCGTGAGGATGTTCCGGTGGAATTGGTCGATGCTATGGAAAGTAAGCCCTGTTTTGCGCCATGCGACGACGCCGCGCGGTGTTGCACCCGCATCGATAATCGGGCCTATGATTGAAAACAAACCCAAAGGTAGTGAAGATAGGGGAAGATATACTTAACACCGGGGACAGAGCGGACCATCATGGAACCATTTGATTTCGTCAATCGTGCCAACGCCGAGTACATCGAACGCCTCTACCGGCAATTTCAAAGCGATCCTCTTTCCGTGGAGAGCCACTGGCAGGCGTTCTTCGCTGGTTTTGCGGCCGGCAGCAATCGCGGCGCGCCGACCGTTTCTTCGCCAGGCGAATCATTCGCCCACGCCGCCGAGCAGGCGCACAACGGCCAATCGACGCATGCTTCGCATGACAACTCCATCCCCTCGCAAAAGCTGTTGAACCTGGAAGTGGCCGACCTCGTCCACTCCTATCGCGAACTGGGTCACTTCGTCTCCCAACTCGATCCGCTCGGGCATCATCGCCCCAGCCATCCGCTGCTTGAACTCGGCGAGTTTGGCTTGTCGCTGGCCGACCTGGATCGTCCCGTTGGCCGGGGGGGATTTCTCCGCGAGACCGACGGCACGTTGCGCGACCTGATCGAGAAGCTCCGCACCACCTATTGCGGGCACATCGGCGTGGAATACATGACGATCGCCGACAAGGCGCAGCGCGAGTGGTTGCAGCAGCGCATGGAACCGACGATGAATCAGCCGAACTTCTCGGCTGAGGACTCCAAGAGGCTGCTGTTTCAGATCATCGCGGCACAGGGATTCGAGGAGTTTCTCCAGGCGCGCTATGTCGGACAAAAGAGATTTTCGCTCGAGGGGGCCGAGGGGCTTATTCCACTTCTGAACACGCTGGTTGATGACGGGGCGCCGCTGGGGGTGGAGGAAGTGGTGATGGGGATGGCGCATCGCGGGCGGCTGAATGTGCTGGCGCATGTGCTCAACAAACCGTATGAATTGATCATCGATGAGTTTGAAGGCACGATCCTGCGTCCGGACAAGGAAGGGGATGGCGACGTCAAGTATCATCTGGGCTATTCGCAGGACCGTTCCACGCCCAGCGAGCACAAGGTGCATTTGGCGCTGAGCTTCAATCCAAGCCACCTGGAAATCGTAAATCCCGTGGTGGAGGGAATTGTCCGCGCCAAGCAGTATCTGCACGGCGACAACGAGCGGACGCGCGTCGTCCCGCTGCTCATGCACGGCGACGCGGCGTTCTGCGGCCAGGGGATTGTGCAGGAAACGCTCGCGCTGTCGGAAATGCCCTATTGGCGCACCGGCGGAACGATCCACGTCATCATCAACAACCAGATCGGCTTCACGACGATGCCCAAGCAGGGGCGCTTCACACCCTATCCCACCGATGTGGCCAAGATGATCGAGGCGCCGATTTTCCATGTGAACGGCGATGACCCCGAGGCCGTGGTGCATGCCGCCAAGCTGGCGGTGGCGTTTCGACAGCAATTCAAGTGCGACGTGATGATCGATCTGTGGTGTTATCGTCGCCACGGTCACAACGAAACCGATGAGCCTTCGTTCACCCAGCCGCTGATGTACAAGGAGATCGACTCGCACAAGCGGTTGCGCGAGCTTTATTCCGACAAGCTGATTGCCGAAGGGAAACTGGCGCGGGAAGAGTATGAGCAGATGAAAGTGATCGCCCGTCAGAAGCTCGACGAGGCGTACACCGCCGTCAAGGAGGGCAAGCCCAAGATCGGAATCATGCCTTTCAAGGGGGCATGGGAGGGAATGGAGCGCGCCCGCGGCGACTGGGATGCCATAACGCAGATCCCCGCCGACTTGATCGCGAAGATTGGCAAGGCCGCCGCGCAGGTGCCGGCGGGCTTTCATGTACATCCCAAGAACAAGCGCCTGATCGCCTCGCGCGTGGAGATGTCGCAGGGGAAGCAGCCGGTGGATTGGGGATGCGCCGAGTCGTTCGCCCTGGGCAGCCTCGTGCTGGAGGGGACACCGATCCGCTTCGTCGGTCAGGATGCCCAGCGGGGTACTTTCGGGCATCGCCATTCATGTCTTCACGACTACGAAAATGGGACCAAGTATTATCCGCTGGCCAACCTGTCCGAAACCCAGGCTCCGATCATTTTCGTCAACACCATGCTGTCGGAACTGGCGGTCGTGGGGTTTGAATATGGCTTCAGTTCCGCCGACCCGCGCAACCTCGTTGTGTGGGAAGCCCAGTTCGGCGATTTCGTCAACATGGCCCAGCCGATCATCGATCAATTCATCGTCGCGGCCGAAAGCAAGTGGCAGAAGATGAGCGGATTGGTCATGCTCCTGCCGCATGGCTACGAAGGCGCGGGACCCGAACACAGCAGCGCCTACATCGAACGTTTCCTGGCTTTGTGCGCCGAAAACAACATCCAGGTGTGCCAGCCGTCGCTGCCGGCGCAGTATTTCCACCTGCTCCGCCGCCAGATGCTCCGCAAGTTCCGCAAGCCGCTGATTCTGTTCATGCCCAAGAGCCTGCTCCGCCATGAGGCATCGACCTCGACCCTGAGCGAGTTCACCGATCAATCGTTCCAGATGGTTCTGGATGACCCGCGCGAGCCCAGCCGCGAGAAGGTCCGGCGCGTGCTCGCGTGCAGTGGGAAGATTTATTTCGCGCTCAATGCGGCGAGGTTGAAACACCAGGTGGATGATGTGGCGATCATCCGCGTCGAGCAGTTGTATCCGTTCCCGCAAAAGGAATTGCAGGGTATCCTGAGCAAGTACCACCGGGCGCAGGAGGTCTGCTGGGTGCAGGATGAGCCGATGAACCGCGGCGCCTGGACTTTCATGCGCGATCGCCTCGGGCAGTTGCTGGCCGACAACGTCGTGCTGACCTACTACGGGCGCGACGAGGCCGCCAGCCCCGCGACCGGCCTGCACAAGGTGCATCAGATCGAGGAGGAGGAGATCATCACCCATGCCCTCGAATTGTCTTCCGAAGCCGCCCGGCAGGAGTTGAAGCCGACGGCGACACCGGGCAAGGAACCTGTGGCGGCGTCGGCCAAGTGAGGAGGCCGTGTGAGGTCATGGGCGGATGGTATGACGCGAGATACGGAAATGAGACGGCCAATTGATATTTTTCTGTGCCGACTGCCGACTGCCGACTGCGTACCGCCTTCTCCCCCATGACGCCCATTGATGTATGACATCCATAATCGTTTGATGTTTTCATGACCACGGCTTCTTTCCACTTCCGCGCTATTCGTTACACTCGGACTCCCTATGGCTACTCAAGTTGAAGTTCCGGCACTTGGTGAATCGATTCGTCAGGCTTTGATTGTGCGATGGCACAAGCAGGATGGGGACACGGTGGCGATGGATGAGCCGCTGTGCGAGTTGGAAACCGACAAGGCCAACGTCGATGTCCCCGCGCCCGCCGCCGGCGTGCTCAAGCGGTTGAAGCAGGAGAACGAAACCGTCAATGTGGGGGAGGCGATCGCGGAAATCGATGCCGCCGGCGCCGCCGCAGGCAAGGCCGCCGCCCCGGCCAAGGCGTCCGAAGCCGCCAAGCCCGCGCCGGTTGCCACCGCACCGTCACCATCGTCGTCGCAACCTCAAACCAAGGCCGCACCTTCGACCACGAGCGCCGCCGCGTTGGAAGACCTCAGCCCCGCAGTTCGGCGGCTGGTTGATGAGCATCGGCTCAATGTTGCCGACCTGACCGCGACCGGTCCCAATGGCCGGTTGACCAAGGAGGATGTCGAAGCCCATCTCGCCCGATCCAAGAGCGATGTCGCGGCGGCCAAGGCGCCAGTGGCCAAGCCCGCTCCCGTCCCGATCAAAGCGCCGCCCCCCGCAGCGCCCCAGCCGCCGAAAATGCCCCCTGCCAGCGCCGAAGACGCCGGAAGCGCGGCTGCTGCGTCATCCATTATTGACTATGACGCCAACGGCATCCGCCGCGTTCCCATGACCAAGATCCGCAGGCGCATCGCCGAGATCCTCGTCAACGCCCAGCACACCGCCGCGATCCTGACGACCTACAACGAAGTTGATCTCACCGAGGTCATTGCCCTGCGCGCCAAGTTCAAGGCGCAGTTCGAAAAGACGCACGGCGTCGGCCTGGGATACATGTCCTTTTTCAGCCGGGCCGTCGTCCTGGCGCTCCGCGAGGTGCCGCAGGTCAACGCCTTCCTCGACGGCGGCGACATCGTGTATCACAACTATGTCAACCTCGGCATTGCCGTCAGCACCGAGCGTGGGCTGGCCGTCCCCGTGCTGCGGAATGTGGAGGCGATGTCGTTTGCCAAGATCGAAAGCGAAGTGAAGCGCGTCGCCACCGCCGTGCGCGACGGCAAGCTCGGGATTCAGGAATTGAGCGGCGCGACCTTCACGATCACCAACGGCGGCGTCTTTGGATCGCTCCTGAGCGCCCCCATCCTCACCCCGCCGCAGAGCGGCATCCTTGGCATGCACGCGATCCAGAAGCGCCCGGTGGTGATCAACGACCAGGTCGTCATCCGCTCGATGATGTACCTCGCGTTGAGCTATGACCATCGCCTTGTCGACGGCAGGGAGGCGATCACCTTCCTCGTGCGCCTCAAGCAATTGCTGGAAGACCCGGCCCGCCTGATGCTGGAAATATAGTGCGATGCCCTCAGTTGGAATCCTCTGCTTTTGTAGGGTCCGCACCGCGGACCAGCTTCCGGCAACGAGTGTTATGGTCCGCGAGGCGGACTCTATGAGCTTGTTTTTTGTGGCGTCCGTGGTACTCCGCGGACCATTGCCGCGATGGGCGAAATGGTCCGCGGAGTACCACGGACCCTACAAAGACTGGAGATCTGATCCGGGTGTCATGTGATTCGTTCTTGATTGAAAGGAAAGCTTCGTGGCAGACAATTCGTTTGATCTGATCGTCATCGGCGCCGGTCCCGGGGGATATGTGGCGGCCATCCGCGCGGCTCAAAATGGCATGCGCGTCGCCTGCGTCGAAAAGGAAACCCTCGGCGGCACCTGTCTCAACGTCGGCTGCATTCCGAGCAAGGCCCTGCTCGATTCCAGCGAGCGCCTTCACGCCGCCCGGCATGACTTCGCCAAGCACGGGATCGTCGCAAAGGATATCTCCGTTGATCTGCCCAAGATGCTCGGCCGCAAGGATCAGGTTGTCACCGCGCTGACCAGCGGTGTGGGGATGCTCTTCAAGAAGAATAAGGTCGAGCACCTGAAGGGCATCGGGCGAATCGCCGCGCCCGGCCACGTTGAAGTCACCGACGCCGCCGGCAAGAAAACCGCTTACAGCGCGAAGAATATTCTGATCGCCACCGGCAGCGCCTCGGTTCAACTGCCCGGCCTGCCCTTTGACGGCAAGAACATCCTGAGTTCCACCGAGGCGCTTTCCATTGCCGAGGTTCCCAAACGATTGATCGTCGTCGGCGCGGGCTACATCGGATTGGAATTGGGATCGGTCTGGAGCC
>CAYTAP010000045.1:0-26454 GCA_964435775.1 uncultured Tepidisphaeraceae bacterium | reverse complement strand
GAAGACGGCGGCTGAAGCCGCCCCTACCAAAGAGAATTGAAACACCCTGGACGGATCGCTTCATCACTGGATTTCCTCTGTCCATCGTTGTATGGCTATAATGCCGGTTTGGACAATCGTGAGTCGTAGGTAGGTGGAATCTCCCATGAGCCAATCGAGTGCTTCCCGAACCAATCCGCAGCAGGCGGCGACCGCGCAGCAACCGTCGGCGTCCAAGCGCGCCGGGCACGTCTGCCCGTTCTGCGGAACCGTCCGCGACGAACGCGCCACCCCATGCCCGCACTGCACGATGGAGGACACCACCGCGACCCGCCAGGCGACGCGCGCCCGCATCGGCCCGTGGTATGTGCTCCAACAGCGCAATCCCTCGGCGCCGGGGATGCGATTCGACACGCTGCTCACCCTCGTGAAAAGGGGACAGGTCTCGGCGCGCTCGATCGTTCGCGGGCCGACCACCCACCAGCTCTGGCGCTTCGCCGCCCGCGTTCGCGGGCTTAGCCGCGAGTTCGGGTTGTGCTATTCGTGCGGCGCGAAAGTGGAACCGACGGGTGTGATGTGCGATCAGTGCCACAAAATGCAGGAACCGCCGGCGAACCCGGATGTGCTCCTGGAATCCAAACCGTCGGCAAAATCGATCCCGGCGGTGCGACGGGAGATTCCATCGGCGCGCCCCGTCGCGGAGCATGATGCCGCGACGGACCTGGTTCTTCCGACCTTGGGAGGCGCCATCGCGGGCGCGACGATTGCCAAAGCGCCCGTTGGCGCACCGCCCGTTCCGGCCAGTCCCGCCGCTGTTCCACAACCAGCAAAATCTTCCGCGACGCCGATTGAACGGAAAGTGCCCGAGCGACCAACCAAACCCGCAGCGCCCGCACCACGGGCCGAACGGTCCGAGCAGAGCAAACCCAGTGGCGGCGATCAAAAGGGACGGTTGCCGGCGTCCACCCGCCCATTGACCAGTGTCGCGGCCGACGCGTCGGATGCGTCGGTGGATGGCGGCGCGCGACCGATCCTCAGCGCCAAGGAACTGGCGGCGGCGTTCAGACTCGATTTCATCCCACAGCCCGGCCAAACCGACAGCGCGGCGAGCGCGACAACCAAAAAGCGCCGCCGCCGACCCTGGGCGCTGGCGATTCTCGTATTGCTCGTCAGCGGCGCGGCGACGGTGTATCTCACTCCCACCCTCCGCTCGCAGGCCGCGACATGGGGCAACCAAACCTACCAGCGACTTCATGACAAGTGGGCGTCATTCCAAAACGGCAATCACGGATTGCCCGATGCGAAGAAGCCCGCCGATGACGCGATCGAACATTCACGGCAAGGATCGACCGCGGCGCAGGTGAATACGCCGAAACCATCCGATGACGCCGCGCGGAATAATGCCGCGAATGGGGCGCAGGCGGGAGACGAAGTTGATTCCGCACAACCGGCCGAAGCTTCGGGCGCGCCGCTGACCCTGCGGCATCTCCCGGTGCCGGGTGTGGGGCGGAAAGCAGCGCCTCTTCCGGGCGGCGACGATGACCAGGCGCCGATCAAACCACCGCCGGCGGATGCGCAATCGCATGCAACCCCCGCTTCCCCGCCGGCCAAGCCCGGGCCCTGGGATCAACTGAAAAATGCCGCCGCCGCCAACGGCACGGCGGCTGAACCCACGCCCCATGCGACGCCGACCGCCAATACGACAACGCCCCCGCCTGCGGCGGCGAATGCCGATGAGGCCTCCCCGTCGGAGATGACCGGCGATCACTCGGAAAAAATCCGTGAACTCTGGATCGCCGCGATCGACGCCGAGGGAAGCAACAACTATCCCCGGGCCGTGAAGTTGTATGAGCAAATCAAGCAGTACCCGGAGGATCAGTGGCCGGTCAGCTTGGAATTGCGATTGGAACAGGTCAAGCGGCAAATCCGTGAGAACGGCAAGTAGCAAAAACGGTCCGCGAGGCGGACCCTACAAAGCCTATTTTCCTGTAGGGTCCGCCCCGCGGACCATTCATCCAGGCGGCGCTCAAGCGTCGAACGATCCGCGCATCACACCGCCTCGCTCGACAACTCCGCGCGCATCGTGTGCGTTTCTCCGGGCTTCAGTTGAATCGCGTGATCGCGGACGTTGGCGGTTTCGATGCAGAGCATCCTGTGCCATTCCTCGTCGCCATAATCCGGCATCGACTTGGCCCGGTCGGACCAGGGGTTCCAGACAACGGTGTCGTCGGAGCCCTGTTTCGCAACGGTGATCCGGCGCGCCGAGCGGCTTTGCGGGTCATGAATGTGGCAGGTCGCGCGGGTGTTGAAGTAGACGCGGTCGGTTTCAGCGGTGAACGTGAGCGGATCGGCCTGCTGCGTCTTTCTCGCAAAGTCCAGCGTCTTATCGAGATACTCCGCGCCGTGCAGGCCTTGAACCGACACCCGCTTGATGTCGGCGACGGCAAAATAGGTATGAAGCGCTTCCTCAAACTTCAACGGTTTTTCCCCTGTGTTCGTCACCTCGAGGGCAAGCTTGAGATGCGCGCCGATGCTCACATGAAACAAAACACGCGCCTCCAGCGACCATGATGATGAACCACTGGCGGGCTTGGGCGTCGGAAGCTCAAGCGTCAACATCACGTCCTGCTCCGGCGTGACAACGACCTCGTGAACCTTCCATTCAACAAGCCGCGCAAACCCATGCGCCGGATCGCCGGCATTGCCGAACCAGGGAAAGCAAATGGGGATCCCGCCGCGAATCGGCTTGCCGGCCTCAAACCAGGATTTGTCGCTGACGAACAGCAAATCCGGCTGACCTTTCGGCTGGTAATGCGTGACATGCGCGCCGTGCAGGTAGACATGCGCATCAGCGCGCGGCGTCGTGATGACGGCGCGGACCAATCCGCCTTGTCCGGCTGCAAATCGAACAAGACCGCTCCTGGCGAACTTTTGGTTCAAGGACTCAATCATCGGGTTGGTGGGCATGAACTGTCTCCTGTTGTATGGCTTGAAGACGCCGCCGCACCGGATGCGGCGCGGGAATATCGATCGGTTTTTCCATAGCGCGTGCCGCGCCATTCAACCTGCCCGCTGCGGCACATGCCGATGGCGCGGGTAAAGATGGCGATCAGCATCGCCGCGCCAAGCGGAAACGCAAACGCCATCCGTCGGGCGTTGCCGGTCCATGAATAAAACAAGCTGAGAATGATTGTCATGAACACTAGATGAAACCCCCCGGCGATCAACCAATACGCGCCGGCGTTGGCATGCCCCCCGCCGACGGCGCGAACAATCCCCCACGCCACCGCCGCATACGCGCTGACGCCGCTGATCAGCAGGAAGGCGATCCCGAAAATGGCGCGCCACGGACGACCGCGGGCGGCGGCGAAGAAAATCCGCGCCCAACCACGCTTGATCGATTCCAGCGAACTGTACATCCGCACCGCCGCGAGTTTGGCGCCCCAACTGATTCGCGGCCGCATTCCCAGGCGCTTCACGTTTCGCGCCATTTCAATGTCCTCGCAAAACTGATCCCGCACCGCGAAATGTCCGCCGGCCGCATCGTAGGCGCTGCGTCGAATCAGGATGAACTGCCCGTTGGCGAAAGCTGTTTTGCGGTTGTCGTCGTTGGTCAGTGAAATCAGATGAAGCGTCGTGAGTGCAGCGCCGGCGAGGGGGACGATGAGCCTTTCCCAAAGCGTGTGACACTCGAGTCGCGGCAGCAAACTGAGAAGATCATATTTGCGACCGCTCGCGAGCGTGAGGGTGTGGCGAAGGGCATGGGGCTCAAGAATGACATCGGAGTCGATGAAGAGCAGCCAGGGCGCATCCGTGTGCCTCACGCCGTTCGCCAGCGCGTTGCACTTGCCCGTCCATCCATCGGGCAGGGTTTCAGGCTCGATGTGCAGAACGGTCAGGCGCGGCTCGCCGACGGCGATGTCGTCGAGCAGCGTGCCGGTGCGGTCGGTGCTGCGGTCATCAATCGCAATGACGCGGCTATGCGGATAATCCTGCGCCAAGGCGGAGCGAACGCAGTCGGCGATGCGAAGCTCCTCATCCTTCACGGGAATCAAAATCGCGACCTCGGGAGGCGCATCGGGCAGTTGCTTTCCGGATGTCCGCCCCAGACGAAGGCGCGCCCGTCCCGTCCAGACCATGAGCGAATACAAGACCCACGCGCCCGGTCCAACGATGACATAGAGGTTGAAGATGGCGCGCTCCACGCCGCTGAGGTTCATGCGTGGCAAATCATCAATGGTCAACCGCTGATTTGCAAATGCCGGTATTCGTAGGGTGGGCCTCGGCCCACCGCATTGCAACCAACATCATCCGTGGTGGGCCGAGGCCCACCCTACGAATGCTCCCCGCAGTGAAAAATGTTTTGAAACGATCAAACCGGCGGAGACGATCAAAACCGCGGCGCCTGCTCCGTCGTATACCATCGCCCGGGCTTGAGGGTGATTTTGCGAAGGCCTGTCGAGCGGCACGCGAGCAAAAGCTGGCGATCAAGACCCGCGAGCAGAAGCTGTTTAAGCTCGTACAAATGCGAGGCGCTATCAACGAGAACCGTCAGCGAACCCCGATTCAGACTCTCAAGTGAACAGTGCGCGCTGAGCAGATCGGGGACAAGTCGCCCCCAGCATTCGGCGATCTTCGCCAGGCGCGTCTGCCGCTTCTGGACGGCGTGTTTGAAGAAGCTGATCAGCTCCGGCCCCATCGCGTCCGACCCCGGCGGAGTGTATTGCTTGACGCGATGCAGTCGGGTCAGTTCGGCGTCGGCCAGACGCACGGCGGGAGGATCGTTGCTGAATAATCGCCTGGCCACGTGGACTCACACCTCACTGCAAATTGACGGGCATGATCACATACAAAAAGTTGGGACCGCTCTTGAGCAACCCCGGCCGATTGGGCGCGCTGACTTCAAGCGAAATCTCATCGGTGTCCACAATCCGCAATGCGTCAACAAGGAAGGCGGGGTTGAAGCCGATCTCAATGTCCGCGCCATCGAACTTGCACGCGAAGTTGACGGTGGCTTCGCCGGTGTCGGCGGATCGTGTGCTGAGCACCAGGCCTTTGCTGGAAAACTGAAGTCGAACCCCCTTGGATTCCTCGCTCGTCAGCAGCGACGCCCGTCGGACGGCGCTGAGAAAATCCGCGGTGCCCGCGGTCATGATCTTGTCGGCATCCTTGGGAATCACATCCTCATACGGGGGAAATTGCCCCTCGACCAACGCGCTCGTCAGCGTTGCGTTGTTGGTTTTGAACACAATCTGGTTTTCGCGCACCTGGAAACCGACGACTTCCTCCGGATCGCCCAGGAGTTTTTCAATCAGCGTCAGCGCTTTCGTGTGAACAATCACATGAACGCCTTCCTTGGGAAGCTTGTGGACGGTGGCGATGTCCCCTTTGGCCTGCGCGAGGCGTCGCCCGTCCGTGCTGACGAAGGAAATCTTTTTGTCCCTGGCGACGAGCAGCACGCCGTTGAATGCGTAACGCGTCGATTCCCTCGCCACCGCGAACACCGTCTGGTTGATCAACTGCTTGAGCTGGCCGGCGACGATTTCAAAATCCGTTTCCCCCTCAAAATCCGGAACCGGCGGAAAATCAGCGGGGTTTTGCGTGGGAAGTTTGAAGACCGAATCCTGCCCCTTAATGACCGCGGTGTCCCCGCGAACCTCAATCGAGAGGGTGTCATCAAGCGATTCACGAACGATGTCGCGGAACATGTCGGCCGGCAAAAGCGTTTCGCCAGGCTCCTCAACCTGTACCTGCGCATCGGAATAGCGGATGGCGACTTCCAGATCGGTCGCGCTGATCGTCAGCTTGTCGGCGGTTGCCGAAAACTTGACGTTCAAAAGCACGGGCTTGGGGGTTCGAGCGTTGACCACATTGCCCGCGACCGTGAGGCCTTCAAGCAGCGCGCCGCGATTGCAGATCACTTTCATGGACGGACCTTTCGACGAACCTTTCCTGGACGATCATTCACCTGAGGATTATCTCCCCGCCGATCATCGGGGATGGGCCGCTTCAACGCAACATAGAGCGCGCGAGTTGTCGGACTATTCACGGATTGTTCACAACACAGTCCGACCCCCATCCCTTTTCGTGCTGAGGGAAGTATTACTACTCTTCTTCTGTATAAATTTAAATAGATAATAGTCGTAGTGATAATGCCTGTCGTATTGTGGATGAATCGACTACTTTTATCGTAACAGCAATTAGTACCAATACTTATATTCCATATTATCGGACATTGGATGTGGATAAGGTGTCATGAAGGGTGTTGTCGGGAAAACGCCAGTTTGGTCAGGGACGACAGGCGGGCCGTATGACCCAGGCGCGGGTGTTGTGAACCAGCGGAGATGGCGGATTCTGGCGACGGCTGATAATCAACTCATCCACAGGTTATTAAGAGGGGTTGGCGCGATTGCGGTAACCATGCCGAAACGCCTCATTTTTCTGAGACAATCGACGAAAGAGCGTCCGCCAATGCCGGGTCCGGTGTTGTCCACCAGAGTTGCTGATGATGATGGATCGTGCAGAGGATTGGCCGATCCGGAAACGCGATCATGAAATCGCTGCCCAGGAGCATTTCAAGCAGACATTGAAGGACATGCTTAAAGGAAGCCGCGTCGTCCATCGCAAACTCGATGGCTGCCCCGGTGTTGCGGGTTTTGAGCAGACCGGGATCGACGCCGGCGTTTTCCAGGACCGCCGGTAGCCAGTCGCGGCTGCCAAACTCAAGCTCATACGCCCAATGGCTCATTGGCATGATCCAGGCTCGACCGGGAAAGTGCATTTGCCACGCCTGGGAAGCGAATTGAGCAAGATTTCGCTCAAAAGGAGGCGGGATCAATCTGAGGTTGGCGGCGGATTCCGGCCGGATGGTGTCGTCCGGCGGGCCAATCCAGGCAATGGTGCGAGTTTCACTCGTATGCGCGGGGTCGAATCCAAATGCCCCGCTGTTGGGATAGAGACAACGCAGATGCTGCGATTTCATCTGGTCGAGAACGAGGGGATAATCGACAATCCAGGACATGGGGCTATGGTGTATAATCGTGTATAATGGTGCGTTGGTTTAGGTCGATGATACGGTAACGTGATTTGCTTTTCCGCGCTTCTGATGGACTGACGCTCATCGGTTTGGTGCGGAATCTGTTTATGGAGTCATCATGGTCAGCGGCGTGGCACCCGAAAAATCAAAGGCTTCCCTCAAGACATCGACGGATCCGGATGAAAATCGTTACCAAGTGTCGGTCGATCAGTACACGCGTTTTCGACGTGATGGTTTTCTGATCGTGCCGGGATTGGTCTCGCGCGACGAAGTGGCCGAACTCAAGCAGCACACCGAAGACCTGATGCAGGGGAAGTTGCCCGAGCAGCAGGGGCATGAGATGAAGGCGCGCGACACCAAGTCGGATGAGGGGACGACGATGGTGGGGCTCGAGGCGCCGCCGGCGCATTTGTCGCCGTCGGAGAAAGCGGAGTATTTCCTCCGCGTTCACATGCTCCATCGGCAACTGGAACTGCACGAGCGATTCCTGTTGCATCCCCGCGTGCTCGATGTGCTCGAGGTCATCATCGGCCCGGATGTGATGGCGATGCAGACGATGCTCTTCTTGAAAGGTCCGGGAAAGCCGGGACAGGGATGGCATCAGGATTCGTTCTATATCCCCACCCATCCCGACACCCTGTGCGGCGCGTGGATCGCGATTGATGATTGCGATGAGCAAAACGGCGCGATGTGGTTCGCCAAGGGGAGCGGCGTGGAACCGATCTACCCCCCCTGCCCGGAGATGGGATACGGGTTTGGGGAAAAGCTGGTCGCGGACATTCAGTATGTCAAAGGGGTGAGCAACTCCGACGATACGAAGAATTCCCTCACGCGGGTCGCAGGCAAGTACGATCAAATCCTGGGGAATGTGAACGCCGGTGATGTGGTCTTCTTCAACGGACACGTTCTGCATCGCAGCAAGATGAACTGGAGCAAGGATCGCTTCCGTCGGAGCTTTGTCAGTCACTACGCCAACGCGCGAAGCTTCACGCAGTGGGGCGCGGACACCGAGGGGTTGGGTGACGCCGCGATCGACCCACTGACCAAGGGAACCAATGCCAGCCAGATCCTCGCGCGGGGGGACACGCACCTTCCATTCGCCAAGCCGAGGTTCGGGACGTTCTGCGCCGCGCTGCGTCCGGCGGCGGAGCGGCGTTTGGCCAGCGAGTTCGCCGCCCGGATGATCGCGAGCATGAACGACGGGCTGCTCGGATGCGCGATTGCCGATCCGACGGTTGAGCATGATCACGATCATGAGGAGGAGCAGAAGCGGGGCGGGGGGTATTGAGGGGGCGGGGGTTTGTCTTAAGCATGCCAGCCCGTGGGGGCGCCCTCCCCCGGAGTACCGGGGGAGGGGGTAAAAGACATTTCCGCAGTTGATCCGACACCGAATTAATCCGTGACATAACTCGCGTGGTGCGCGCAAGGGGGGTGGCGCGCGCACCAAAAACATTCCGGAAAACACGAAAAATTTAATTTTCATTGATGCGGTTTCGTGGGCAAAAGCGCGAGTCCGCACTTTTTTGGTGCGCGCACGGGGAGTCAATCGCGCACCAAGGGGGGGTCTTGCAAAGGGCGAACGAAATCGAGAGCGCGTTTGAAGGAGATGAGGATGGCGTATCAACTCACGAGACTCACGGCGGCGGGAGATGCGAAACATCCCGACGCGGCTTCAGGGGAATGGGAAGCGCGGGTGCGCGGCGCGATCGAGCGGCTGACCAGCGTCGAGCGACAGCGCTATCGGCGATTGTGGGCGTATTACCGAAATTCGATGCGGGTATGCGCTGCGGGCGCGATGCAGAGCGGCGCGGATCGGCCGTACCGACAGGCGCAGGAGTGGGGCTTGCCCTCGCGGATCACGGGCGTCATCAGCAGCGCCGAGGCCGGGGCGCTGGGGTCTTCGCAACCGGCCGGCGAGGCGATGCGCAAGGAAGTGGTCATCGAAAACGACATCGGCTGGCGGATCGACACGATGGTCGATTACCTCTTCGGCAAGCCCCTGGTCATCGCGTCGAAGGCGGAGGATCCGACGCGCCGGCAAGTGATCGGGGAACTCATCCGACTGATCCTGGCGCACAACGGCGGGGTGCTCTTTCTGCAACAGATGGCGCTGCTTGGCGCGGTGTATGGGTTTGTGGATGTGCTCGTGAAACTTGAGGGAGCGTCGAAACCGCGAGAGGGATTGGGAATCGAGGCGCGCTCATCCGATTCGGATGGATCACATGATCGATCGAGCGCCGACGAGGCGGCTGTTGTCGCGGAACGAGGCGGCGCGACGACCTGCGGCGGCGTTGCATGTGGGGCGGGGGATTTGGGTGAACGTGCGATGGGGGACGGGGGAGCGGTCGGGGAGAGGCCCGTGTCATCGGCGGAGCAAGTGCCGCCGGGCGCCGGGGCATTCGGACGCGAGGGTGGGGAGGACGATCGCGTGTCGGATGACCTGGCGGGGACGAACGACTTGACGGAATCGGGCGCGGATACCACTCCGCATGGCGCCCTGGAGGCGCTGGCCCGGATGATTCGTCTGGAGATCGTTGAACCCGCGCGGGCTTTGCCCCTGCTGTCGCCGTGGGATTACCGGGTGGTGCAGGCGTATGGGCAGGTGTACTCGGTGAGGAAGTCGGCAGTGGGCAGTGGGCAGGTGGCAGTGAAGAGGAGCAAGGGGAGATGGGGACTGGGTTGGTTGAGTCGGGATGGGAGCGAAGGGGTGAGGACCGGCGCGCCCAAGGGCGTGGAGGTGGTGGAGATCATCTCGGTGGATCGGTGGCAGCGGTATGAGGATGAGGTGTTGATGGCCGAGGGGAGCAACTCGCTCGGGGAGATTCCGCTCGTACACATCCAGAACACCGCCTCGCCTTTTGAGTATGCCGGGCAGAGTGATGTGGAGGGACTGATCGCGCTGCAGGATGAACTGAACATCCGGCTGAGCGACCGGGCGAACCGGATCACGATGCAGTCGTTCAAGATGTACCTGGGCAAGGGGATCGACAACTTCACAGAGCTGCCTGTGGCGCCGGGTCGGATGTGGATGAGCGACAACGACCAGGCGGATGTCGTGGAGTTTGGAGGCGATGCCGGCAACCCATCGGAGGATGCGCACATCGCCGACATCCGCGAGGCGATCGACAAGGCGAGCAGCGTGACGCCGGTCGCGGCCGGGGCGATCAAGAACCGCATCGGACGATTGACCAGCGCCGCGGCGCTGCGGGTGACGCTCCTGGCGTTGCTGGCCAAGACCGATCGCAAACGGACGAGTTACGGCCTGGGGATCGAGCGAATTTGCGAGCTGGCGCTGGGGTGGCTGGGTCGCGCCGGCGTGGGTTCCACGACGCCCGGCGAGCGCCGGATCGAGCTTCATTGGCCAAGCCCGCTGCCGGAAAACGACCTTGAGAAATTGCAGGAAGCGGAGATCAAGCGCCGGCTGGGCGTGGATGAAGCGGTCGTGCTGCGGGAGCTGGGGTATTGAACGATGGATGGCTGGCTCTTCGTAGGGTCCGTGGTACTCCGCGGACCATTGTTCCGGGCGGAGTTGCGTGATGGTCCGCGGAGTACCACGGACCCTACAAAACTGCGGACCCTATAAAACTCCCTCCCCCACGTACGCGTGGGGGAGGGCCGGGGAGGGGGCTTTTGAGGGGCACGGTGCGCAACCCCCCCTCCCCAACCCTCCCCCGGCGTACCGGGGGAGGGAGTAAGAGACGAAATCATGTTTTGAAGGAGGTGCATGATGGACGAGGTGACGGAAACTGCGGCGTTGGAGGAGACGGTCGGCGGGATCGAATCGCCGCCGGCGAGCGGGGTTCCCTTGAAGGATGAGGAGGTGATCGAGGCGCGGGCCCGGATGAATGAGCTGGCGCGGGAGCTGCGGCGGATCTGGACGCGCGAAGGCATGCGGGCGTACCTGGAGCTTCGCCGGCAATGGGGATGAGTGTGGCGTCTTTTCGTGAAAAGTGACTGTATTTCCTACATTAGAGGAGGTTGTGATGGCGTTTACAGGCAAGGCGACTTATTCGGCGGGTTCGGAACTGGTGGAAATCGCGGAGGATGTGAGCGATCTGGTGGCGATCAGCTCGCCGCATGAGACGCCGCTGCTCGATGTCCTGGGGGATGGCGTTCGTCCGGCGCGCTCGACCGTGCATGAGTGGCTAGAGGATCAGTTGCTGTCGAACACCGACCTGGTGGCGGATGGATCGATCAGCAATCCCCTGACGGAGGCGTCGTTTGATGTGGATGACGCGTCGAAGTTTCGGGTGGGGGATCAGATTCGCGTGGAAGGGTCCGGCGAACGGATGCTCGTGACGGCGGTCAACACGGGATCGGGTACGCTGAGCGTCATTCGCGGGTATGGCGGCAGCACGGCCGAGGCGCTGGTGACAGCGAAGACCATCCACATTCTGGGCAACGCGGCGCTGGAAGGCGCTGACGCTGATGTGGCGCGCTTCACCTCGCGGTCGCGGAAGACCAACTACACACAGATTTTCGCGTCGTCGGTGGAGGTGAGCGGATCGGAGCTGGCGGTGCGTCAACTGGGGGTGGCCGACGAATTGGATTACCAGAAGCAGCAGCGGACGCGCGAGCTGCTGCGTGATCTGGAGAACAGCGTGATCAATGGGCGCCCGCGAGCACCGGCGAGGGATCGTCCACCGTGCGTCGGTCGATGAACGGCATCGTGGCGCTTGTGACGGGCAATGTGTTCGTGCCCGGATCGGGAGGTTTCCCATCGGGGACGACGTTGACCGAGAGCCATCTGAACAAGGCGCTGCGCAACATCTGGCAGGCGAGCAGCGGGCATGTGGATCTCGTCGTGGTCGGCGGACAGGAAAAGCGCGCGATCAACGCGTTTGTCGGAACCAACCGCCGGTTCACCGCCGATGGCGAGACCTACAAGGACCAGGTGAGCGTGTACGAAAGCGACTACGGCGTCTGCCGCGTGGTCCTCAGCCGGTGGGTGCCGACGGGGATGGTCCTGTTGCTCGACAGCAGCCGAATCGAAGTGAAGCCGCTGGCCGGTCGGAGTTTTCAGTACAAGCCGCTGGCGCGGACCGGTGATCGGGAGAGCGGGCAGATCGTCGGGGAGTACACGCTGGAGCTTCGCAACGCCGAGGCACATGGGATCATTCGAGGGTTCACGGCGTGAATCTTGATGAGTGAGGCGTGATGAGTGATGGGGTGGCCGGGCGGTTTCGGGGGGGACCGCCCGGCCGACGGGGGTATTCCCTCCCGTAGGGTCCGCACCCCGTGCGGACCATCATCCGGATATGGGAAAATGGTCCGCACGGGGTGCGGACCCTACGAGGAGCAGCCAATGAACTATTGCACGGACATCGATTTGCTGCAGTGGGAGCCGAGGATTTTCGCAGATGCGGTGATCGCCTCGCAGACGCTGGCAACCGGAACCGGTGACTTGGCCGGGACAAGCTTCACGATCGCGTCGGGATCGTTCACCGATGCGAAAGTGGCGGCGTTCGGCGTGATCGCGCTGAGCGGCGCGGTGGCCGGGTGTTATCCGATCCTGAGCGTGGACAATGCGACGACGCTCACGCTCAGCACTGTGCATGAACCCTGGTCGGATGAATCGCCGGGTTCCGCCGGCGTCATTGGCACGGCGACGGGGCTTGGGTATGTGATTCGAACCTTCTCGCCGCAGGCGGGGATCGTCAGCGAAATGCTCCGCCAGGCGGTGGGCATTGTGCCGGGGACGGGGGATGAATCGACGATCACGATCCTCAATCCCACGGCGCTGCGACGGGCGTGCGTCATGGGAACGCTCTGGATGGTGTATGGGGCGATGGCGGCGATGGCTTCGGAGCCGGCGGTGTACGCGGGGCGCGCCGACCAGTATGAGCATTTGTATCGCCGCGCCTTGCGGAACGTGAAGGTCGAACTCGATTGGAACGGCGACGGCGTTGTTGATGAGCGACGGTCACTCAATGTGCTGACGATGGCGAGGCGATGAATGGATTTTCGATTTTCGATTGGGGGATTTTCGATTGGAAGAAGTGGCGTGACGTTCTCGAAGTGAACTTGCTCAATTGAAAATCAAAAATCGCAAATCACAAATCGAAAATGTGCAGGGGGTGGATCATGGGATGGGAACAACTGTTGGCGCAGGCGCTCAACGGCGTGGATCAATTGACCGGCCTGGGGGCGGCGGGCGCGATGGGAGCGATGTGGTTGTGGGAGCGACGACAGAGCGCGACCCGCGAACGACAGATTGACGAAGCGCACGAGCGGATCATGGCCGACAAGGTGCAGCTCGACCAGTTGATCGCGCTGGTGCATCAAAACACTGAGGCGATGGCCCGGTTGTCGGCGTCGCAGGAGCAGCTTGTGGCGAGCCTGAAGAGATAAGATTCAGAGAATTATTCACCACGGAGGACACGGAGAGCACGGAGAAAGAAAAGGCGTTTCACCGCGGAGACGCAGAGAGCGCGGAGGAATGCAAAGGTTTTGTAGGGTCCGCCCCGCGGGCCATCCGCCGGTGCGAAAAATGGTCCGCGGCCTTCGGCTCTGAGGCTCAGGCTCGAAGAGGGCGGACCCTACGACTGCCTACTGCCGCCTGCCTTCTTCTCCGTGCTCTCCGTGGTGAAATCGAATTGGTTTGAGGTTCGGATGTGAAAGGGGGCGTGCGATGCGGTGGTGTTGTGTGTGGATCATGTTGATGAGCGGTGGATGCGCGGATGTGGGGGCGCGGCTTCGACTGGCCGAGCAGGCGCGGAAGGGAATTGTGCTCGTGACGTCGGCGCAGGAGGGATGGAAGCAATCGATCGACAAGCTGGAGGAATTGCGACGACGGCAGTTGGATGAGGGGTTTGACGCCGATGTGCGCGGGCAGGCGGCGCTGTCGGGCGACTGGGTGATCGAGCATCGCAAGGCGTATGCGGCCGGGCTGGATGCGGTGGCGACGGAAGCGGCGGCATTGCGGCGGACATGGGAAGTGAATGCGTCCAATTTGAAGGCGATCGATGCGGCGCTGGCGAGAATGCAGGCGCTGGACGAGGCGCGGGCGAAGTGGCTGGGGATGTGGGAGACGGAACTGGGCTTGAAAGGGGGCGGGCGATGAGCGGCGATGAACGGTTTGACGTGAGGCGACAGGTGGAAGAGGCGATCGGCGGGGAGTGGGCGTCGTTTGAGCTGCGCCATCCCCATCTGGCGGCGGCGCTGGATCAGGACCTGCTCACGGTGCAGGCGATCGAGGCGCTGGCTGATGATCCGGAGTATCAGGAGGCGCTTGCGCAAGCCGAGGCGATGGGCGTGGGCATTGACGCGATCGGCGCGCTGGTGACGAAGCTGGTCCGTCGGTGGTTGGGGGGGATTCTGGGGTGATGAACGTTGGGCGCGCCATCGCGGGGGAGCATTTCATCGTCGGTGCCGACCCCGCATCGCACGCGGCGAGTTCACATCGCCAGCGTGGACCCTTCCTCCTCCGCGTGGTCCGCGAAGGTGGCGTCCAGGGCGATGAGGCGGTTGGCGTGGCGCGCCTTGCGCCGGCTTGTTTCTCGCGATGGCGCGATGGCGGGGTCGGCCGGGAGGCGCAGGATGGTCTCGCCGGCAATGGCGCGCTGGTAGGCCTCGCCGCTGCGTCGGGCCATCGTCATGTGATCGAACTCGGCGCACGCCCGGCGACGGGCGGCGACGCCGAGGCGATCGCGCAAACCCGGCTCGTTGACCAGGCGCATCGCCGCATGCGCCAAGGCGGGCGCATCGCCGACGGGGATCGTCAGGCCGGTGTGGTCATCCTCGCTGACCCACGCGACGCCGCTGCCGGCGATGTTGGCATTGATGACCGGGCAACCGCTGGCCATCGCCTCGACCTGCACGAGACCGAACCCTTCGCTGCGGGCGCCGGAGGGGAACCAGAGCGCGGTGGCGGCGCGATAGGCGGCGGCCAGTTCGTCGGCGTCAACATAATTGCGCCAGATGACGCGATCCTGCACCCCGAGGCCGCGGGCCAGACGTTGCAGGCTTTCGCGGAGCGGCCCGTGTCCGATGATCATGAGCCGACCCGGCACATGCGTCAGGGCATGGATGGCGACATCGAAGTTTTTGTAATACACGCAGCGTCCGACGCAGAGCCACAGGGGATCAGCGCCCATGTCATGGCGAAGCGCCGCTTCGTGGCGGAGCGTCGCGGGGGTGGGGTTGAGGTAGCCGTTGAGATCGACGCCCAGGGGGAGCGACCCGACCTGCTGTTCGTAATGGCGAAGAAGCGAGGAACCTTCGATGTATTTGGGGCTGGTCGCCTTGATCTGGCAGGCGCGGTTATAGACGAATCGCTCGAAGGGGCGGAGGGCATACTTCAAAATACGCTGCCGGACGATGTCGCTGTGGTGGGTGATGATGAGCGGCGTCGATGGCCGCGCCATCGCCAGGGCGATGAGCATCATCGGGTTTGGCGTGTGCAGGTGAAGGACATCAGCGCCTTCGTCTTCAATCCGGCGGAGCAGGCGGGGAAGCTCCGGGCACATATCGAGGCGCGCCACCGATGCGCTGCGCCCGATGCGATCGACGCGGACCAATCCATCATGCTCATGCACGGTCGGAGTGCCGCCGTAGCGCGCCCAGGTGATGTCGCGCCCGGCGCGGTTGGCATGGTTCATGCAGACCACGCGCACATCCATGCCAAGGTCGGCCTGCGCCCGCGCCAGCGTCTGCACGTGGCTTTCGATGCCGCCGGGCGCCGGTGGGTAATACTTGCCTAAATGGACGACCTTCAAGCCCTGATAGTTCACAGCCATTTTCTCCCGAACGTTCGCCTGGGTGGACCCCGGTCTGCCTTACCGGGATGACCCGCCGGGGGGGCGAATCGCTCAACGCCTTCAACGGAAATCTCGCTGACACCCATTTCATACCGCGCTTTTGTGTTGCATGCCAACCTCGATTTTTATTGTATAGTGGGGGATATTATTGGAATGTGACGGGAATGCCGGTTGTAGGGGCGAGTGCCGGTATGTTGGGTATTTTGGAGATGATGGATAAGGCGTATGTACGGTGGTTGTTGGTTGAAAAAGGGAATTGTGCCGGGTCCGCCCGCGCACGGCGGGCATTTTTAGCCGACGATATTTTTGAGCAGCTTATTTTTTGAGCGACTGCGATTTTTGCACGCGGCCGATTTCGCGTGCGGTCATGGAGCGACGACGATGGGCATGGTGACGATCCAGGTATGGGATGCGACGGGGAACAAGCGTCAGGATGTGGAACTGCCGGATGATGCGCCGGTGAACCGGCTGCTGGCCGTGTTGCTCGAGAAGATGAAGTTTCCGCAATACGCGCCCGATGGGCAGTTGCTCAGCTACAAGTTCCATCACAAGGCATCGGGCAAGCAATTGCTGGATACGCAGACGCTCGCGGAGGTCAATGTGCAAGATGGGGATGTCCTGCGTCTTCAGCCGGAAATCACGGCCGGGGGGAAACGATGACTTTGGCGGATCGACGGGCGGTGCGACATGCCTGAGGCGCTGCGCATTTCCAAGGCCGAGGCGTCGGCGGAGGATGCCGATCGCTTCGCGCGTTTCCGCTTGATCTCGTGGTGGGATCAGGCGCGGCTCCGCGATGCGCGGGTGCTTGTCGTCGGCGCGGGGGCGCTGGGGAATGAGATCATCAAGAACCTGGCGCTATTGGGCGTCGGGCATTTGCTCGTGGCGGATCTGGATCGGATCGAAAACTCGAATCTCTCGCGCTCGGTTCTGTATCGGGAAAAGGACAACGGGCAATTCAAGGCGACGACGGCGGCGGCGGCGGCTCGGGAGCTCTATCCCGACATGCAAACGCACGCATTCGCGGGGAACGTGGTGTATGACCTGGGGCTGGGCGCGTATCGCTGGGCGGATGTCGTGCTCGGCGGGCTGGACAACCGCGAGGCGCGGCTGTCGATCAACCGCGCGTGTTTTCGTCTGAACAAGCCGTGGATCGACGGCGCGATCGAGCAGATCAACGGGATCGCGCGGGTGTTCGCGCCGCCGGGCGCGTGCTATGAATGCACGATGTCGGAGACGGATTGGAAGCTGCTCAATCAGCGACGGTCTTGCAATCTGCTCAGCCGCGCGGAAATGGCGGCGGGGAAGACGCCGACGACGCCGACGATCAGCGCGCTGATCGCGGCGGTGCAATGTCAGGAGGCGCTGAAGCTTCTGCACGGGATGGAGTGCCCGCTGTCGGGCAGGGGATTCGTTTTCAACGGCTTGAGCACCGACGCCTATCCGGTGGAGTTTCAGCGGAAGGATGAATGTTACAGCCATGAAGCGTATGAGGGGGTGATCGAGCTCGACGCGTCGGCGCACACGTTGACGGGCGGAGAGTTGCTGCGGATCGCGCGGGAGGAACTCGGGCCGAACGCGGAAATCGAACTCGCCCGGGATGTGCTCGAAAAGCTCGTCTGCCCCAAATGCAAGCGGGAGGAATTGATGTTCACGTCGCTGGGACGGGTGTCGGCCGACAAGGGACCCTGCCCGTCGTGCGACTGCCCGCAGCGTGAGGTCGTCACGTTTTACAAACTGCGCGGCGACGAGGCGTTTCTCGACCGCCCGCTGGCGGACATCGGCGTCCCCCCGTTCGACATCGTGGCGGCGCGCGGCGGCGGACGCTACATCGGCTTTGAATTGACCGGCGACGCGGCGGAGGTGCTCGGGCCGCTGGTGGATGAGGTGTTGGAGTTGTAAAGAGCGCTGTTGAATCAGCGCGTTCGTAGGGTCCGCCCGGCGGACCATTCTTTCGGGAGATGTGTGAGAAGGTCCGCGAGGCGTACCCTACAGCGGAGTGTTGGCGTGTCGGATTCGACCATCACACCTCTGGATGCCAACCGCGACGTCGGCCTGATCGACGACAGCGACTTTGCGCGCGCGGATTGCCCCAAGACGCTCACCGAGCGCGGCGAGGGGTTTCAGGTCGTGTTTACTCCATTTGCGCTGCAGGCGATCCACGCGCACGGCAAGTCGTCGATGAATGCGGAGATTTGCGGCGTGCTTGTCGGGCAACCGCTGCGGGATGAACGCGGGGCGTACCTGCTCATCCGGGCGGCGGTGGAGGGGGATTCGGCCAAAAATCATGCGGCACAGGTGACGTTCACCGCCAAAACCTGGGCGCACATTCAGGAGGTGATGGACAGCAAATATCCCGACGATCGGATCGTCGGGTGGTATCACACGCACCCGGGCTTCGGCATTTTCCTCTCGGGGATGGACCTGTTCATCCAGGACAATTTCTTCAATCTCCCGTGGCAGGTTGCGTTTGTCTACGATCCCAAAAATGAGGAGGAAGGCGCCTTCACCTGGCAGGCCGGCGTCGCGTCGCCGGCCAAGTATCTGGTGCGGGATGATGTGGCGGAGTTCGGCGGGCAGGCGCCGTCGGATGCGATGGAGCCTGATGCGCCGCCGGCGCCGATTGAGCGATCGACGCCGCCGCCAGCGACGGAGGGCGATGAGACGTCCGAGCCTGCGGGCAACGCCGCTCCGACGGAACAGGACGCCGATGCCGATGGCGCTCCACAACCGCCGGTCGATGGTCCGGCCAGCGCCGAGGCGTTCGCGGCGGCGTTTCCGGCATTGACCCTGGATGAGTTCGCCACGCGGCTGCTGACGCTCGAGCGGCGTCAGCGCTACAGTGACGCGATCCTCGGGCAGCGGATCGAGACCCTCGAAAGGCGCAACCGCTGGTTGTTGCTCGCGCTGGCGTTTACGATCACCTTTTCCGTAGCCTGGAGCCTTGTGATCGCGCCGCGGGTGGTCAACACGACGCCCGCGCCCAGGGCGCCCGTTGCGCCGCCGGTGGCGACGACGCAGCCGGGCGGCGGTATGGATCAGTAGTCACGGATGACCCTTATGACCGAATCAACCACGAGCAGCGGGAAACTGTCGATCACCCACGCGGATTTGTCCGCGCCGGAGGTCGACGCCAAGGTCGAGGCGCAGGCGGCGTCGGCGCGGGCGCGCGAGCACTACGACCGCCAGGTGGCGCGGGAGCCGGACCGTCATCAGTCGCATCGTTTCGCATCGCTCTGGTACAACACCATTTTTTATAGCGCCTTCTTCGGGCTGCTCGGCGCGCTCTTGGGTTGGGGTATTGGACTGGCGGTCTACCGGGCCGATCCGACGTCGGAGGCGCGCGAGTTGACGAATTTCGCGTCGATGCAAATCCAAATGTACAAGGACGGGCGCGTCACCCCCGAAGAATACAACGCGGCGATGAAGTTGAACGAGGATCGCGGACGGAGCAATCCCTACTTTCAGATCCTGAGCAACACCTCCCTGACCGAAGCGCAGCGCCTGGAGCGGATGGACCGCGAGCAGTGGATGCAGTTCATCCGCAACGTGCTGTTTTATGGATTGTGCGGGCTGATGATCGCGGCGTGTTTGTCGATGGCCGAGGCGGTCGTGTCGCGCAACATCCCCGGCGCGGTGCTCTATGGCTCGGTTGGCGCGATGGTGGGATTGGCCGGGGGGATCGTGGTGGCGCTGTTCATCGATCATTTCACCTCGCTGGTCCTGCGAACCAACCTGGCGCAATCGATCGACGCCGATCATCGCCTGACGCTGGCGAGGATGGCGACGTGGGCGATTCTCGGTCTTTTCCTGGCGATGGGGCCGGGTATCGTGCTCCGCAATCCCAAGCGCCTGCTCATCGGGCTTCTCGGCGGATTGATCGGCGGGGCGCTCGGCGGGTTGCTGTACGACCCCATCGTTGCCGCGACGCGATCCGAGGCGCTGGCGCTATTGGCGGCGGTGGGAGCGATCGGGCTGCTCAGCGGGCTGGGGACCGGACTGATTGAAAACGCCGCCAAGACCGGATGGGTGAAGGTGACCGAGGGGTTGATCGCGGGCAAGCAGTTCATCCTGTACCGTAACCCAACGTACATCGGGTCCGCGCCCAACTGCGAGATTTATCTGTTCAAGGATCGCCAGGTGGGCAAGCGCCACGCGGCGATTCATGTGGCGCCCGGCGGATTTGAGCTGGAGGATTTGCCGCTGGGTTCGCAGACGCTCATCAACGGCCAGCCCGTGACCCGCGCCCGGCTGCATGTGAACGATCACATCCAGGTCGGCGGTACGACATTTGTGTTTCATGAGAAGCAGAAGAGCTAGAGCATGGCATTTGTGATTCTTCAAACGGCCACGTCCCGTTCGGCCGGTCGATTGAACGGACTGACGCCGATCGGACGTCGTCTGGCCAACGCGGTGGTCATCCCCCACCCGGCCGTCTCGCGCCTGCACGCGTGGATCGAGCCGCATGATGGGCAATACATTTTGCGCGACGCCGGTTCGCGGACGGGCACGTTTCTCAATGATGAGCCGGTTGTGGAACCCGCGACGCTGCGCGAGGGGGACACGATCCGCGTCGGCCCGGCGACGCTTGTGTTTCATGAAACATCGGACATGCCCAGGGGGATCGTACCCCTCGATTTCGGTCCGCATCCGGGGACCGATCCGGGGATTTTCTTTTCCTGCTCGTGCGGGCAGTTGATCTGGGCGGCGTCGGCGCTGGCGACGCGGAAGGGGCAGTGTCTCTCGTGCAACGCGGCGATCGTCGTCCCGCGCAAAGGCGCGGGGGCGAAGATCGATGGCGCGGCGCTCCCCCTGCCCGGTCGACAGCGGGCGCTGGTCAAAACGGCGGCCCCGCCGGCGGCGGTCGTGGCGGCGCGACAATCGGCCGCGACGGAACGACGCCTCGAAGTCCAACCCGCGCGTCTGGCGACGGCGTCAACGCCCGCCCGCGCCGGCGGATCGGACGATTCCGCCGCCTCGTCGCTCTCGCGCAAGCTGCCGGTGCCGGGGGCGCGCCCCATGCGGCTCTGTTCGATCTGCCAATCGCCTCTGCATCCATCGGAGCCGACGCATGCCTGCCCGGAGTGCAAGCTCGTGTTTCACGAGGATTGCTGGATCGAAAACCGTGGGTGTTCCGCGTATGGATGTTCGCAGGTCAACGTGCTCGCGCCTGCGCGGGGGATGGGGGAAACGTCGGACCCCCTGGTCGATGACAATGAATCAGCCGAGGGACGCGAGCTGTCGGGCTTGTCGCCGGATGTCGCCGATGAACCGATCCCCTGGCACTTGTTCCTGCTGGCGTCGTGCGGGTTCGCCTTCATGCTCAGCGCGCTGTCGTTCGGCATCCCCTCGATCATCGCGGCCGTCGCGACGACGGTCTACATCCTGCGGACGCGATCGAATCATCCGGCGGTCGCGGCGCTGTCACTGGGATTGTGCGCCCTGGGTGTGTTCCTGGGGATCATCGTTTCGGCGTTCTGGTGGTATGATGTGCCGTTCAGCCGCTGGATCATGTGATGATACAGTTCAATTGTCCAACATGCGATCGCGCCTTCAGCGTTCCGGATCATCTGGCCGGCCGGGCGGCGCGTTGCAAGAGCTGCGGGACCAACATGGACATTCCAATGCCCGTCGTCGTCGAACAGACGGATGCGGCGCCAGGCGAGGTGCGATTGTCCCCGCGCCTGCGGCGTCTGACGGCCGATCATGCCCAGATGCTGCAGGCGTTTGAAAATTTCCCGCCGATCCAGCTTCATTCGACCCTGGGGGTACCGCCGGACATTTATGTGGTGGATTACGCGGTGATGGGACTGGAGCCCGGCCGAGCCGGCAAGCCGGTGGAGCGGGACCAGCATCGCGTGGAGATTCAACTGACGAGCGACTATCCGAGGCTTGCGCCCAAGTGCCGGATGTTGACGCCGGTGTTTCATCCGAACATCGATCCGGCGCACCTGTGCGTCGGCGACCACTGGACGGCCGGGGAGCGCCTGGTCGATCTGGTCATCCGCATCGGTGAGATGCTCGCGTACCAGGCGTACAACATCAAAAGCCCGCTGGATGCCGAGGCGGCGATGTACGCCGACCTCCACCCCGACCAATTCCCCACCGATCCCACCCCCCTCCGCCCGCCGGGGTTGGAGTAGGAGTAATTGTATATAGTAGTGAAGACACGGGCGGGCCGCCCGTGCCACGCTCCTGGATTTCGTAGGGTCCGTGGTACCCCGCGGACCATTGCTTCCATCGCAACAATGGTCCGCGGGGTACCACGGACCCTACGGGAGACGGGTGAGCTTTCTTGGGATTGAAGACATGCGGGAGCCGCCCATGCCACCACCCTAGAAGTTCGCCTTCGGCACCGACAGGCCGAAGCCCCAGCCGGCTTTGTAGCTCACGACCTTCACGACAAAGTGGTTGACGCCGGCGTTCAGATGAACGCGCACGGTGTCGGAATCACCCTTGTAGTTGCGTGCGCCTTCCGTGCTGTGAACGACCTTGCCGTTGAGCCAGATGCGAATCCCATCGCGGCTGCCGCACCGCAGGACCGCCTCGCGCGCGTGGATCGATTCGACGGCGGCGTGGCCATACGCGACGCAATGCTCGATCTGCCCGATCTCGCGGGCGAAGTCGAGCAGGCCGGTCTTTTTATTCGCCGCGCCCTGCTTCCAGACGCGTGCCTTGTCACCATCCTTATATGTGGCTTTGAGATCCACCGAGCCATCCCTGCTCGTGGCGAAGACTTCCTCAAACGGGGTGGCGAAGTCGATGCTCGCGGTCTTTTCCGTCGTCTTGAACGGGCCGAGCAGGTTCCAGTCGATGATGTAATCGTCGCCGGCCTTGATCTGGGCGTCATCCCAACTCTTGCGAAGCTGCTCGGGGGTGGGGGGATGATACGTTTTGCCGCTGCCGCCGTAGGTGCTGACGAGGGTCTTCTTCGCGTCCAGGTCGGGGAGGAACCCGCCGGATTTTTCAAAGCCATGCGCGGCGATCAACTCATCGCACATCTCGACGATCTGGTCCATCGACAGCGTGGCGGCGGTGAGGGGGTCGAACATGGCGGCCTGGTACACGCAATCGCGCCGCCCTTCCATCGCCGCGCGGATGAACAGCTCATGCTGGGTGATGTGCGGGTTCATATAGGCGATGAGTTGCGGGGGCAGTTCGCCGACCGTGGTGAACTGCAACCCGGCGCGATCGACGAGCGTGGGGACTTCGGCGATCGCGTTGTCGGGCATGTTGGAGATCGCGCCGCGGTTGGGCATGTTGCCATACACGACGGCCGGCTTGCCCGTGACCATGGAGTAAATGATCTGGCTGCCGTATTCGTGGCTGCGGTGATGGACCATGGGCTCATCGTTGGCGCTCTCTTTTTTCAGGCGCTCGAACTCATCGACGATCCCATCGCAGCGCCGGAGGTATTCGTCGATCGGCACGTTGTACCTGGCGATGCTGTCCGGGCCGCGGGGGATGAAGTACGGGTTGTATTCGGCGTTGTGTTCGCTGCTTTCGGTGACGAAATGCCCCAGTCGCTTCATGAGCTCCAGGCGGACCTTGTTGGTCTTGTACACCTCCGGCTTTTGCATCGCCTCGAAGAGCCTCGGATAGAGGTCCTGGCCATCCTTCTCCAGCTTGAGATAAAACGCCATGTGGTTGATCCCGGCGCACTGGAAGGTGACTTGCGTGGGGTCTTCGTCGATGTAGCGCATGATCTGGTCGAATGAGCCCTGCACGCTGTGACACAGCCCCACCGCCTGGATGTCGCTCGTGCGGCTGATCGTCTGCATGTTCATGCTCATCGGGTTCGAGTAGTTGAGCAGAACCGCGCGGGGGCACAACTCCATCATGTCGGCGCACAGCCCCTTGAGCATCGGGTAGGTCCGCAGGGCGCGGAAGAGCCCACCCGGGCCGGTCGTGTCGGCGATCGTGAAGTTGAGCCCGTATTTGCGCGGGATTTCAAAATCGACCAGCGTCGAGTTGAAGCCCCCGATCTGGACCATATTGATGACGAAATCGGCGTCGCGGACCGCCTCGCGCCGGTCGAGGGTCGATTGGATCGTCGGGTGCGCATCGAGCGACTTGGCGATCTTCCGGCTCAGCCCCGCCCCGACGGCCAGGCGGTCGGCGTCGATGTCCATGTAGGTGAACGTGGCGTTTTTGAACTCCGGATACGAGAGAATGTCCCCCGTCATGTTGCGGGAGAAAACCACCGAGCCGGCGCCGATAATTGCAACCTTGATCATCCGATCACTCCTGAAACGACCTCAATGCGACAAGCCCACGACTTTATCATCGACGGGCCAATTTCCAAGAGCGCCGCCTCGAACCGAAGACTTTTGCCCGTTCATTCCATAAGCCATTTTCATGCCTTGATTTGGAACATGCCCGCGCGAATGAAGCCGCTCCAGGCGTCCTTGTAAAGCGGTGCGCGCACGGATACGATGTAAGTGTTAAGAGATGCTCTTTTCGGACCCTCAGGCGCTGGTGGCGCTCGAGGCTGAAAATCATCGCGGAGGCTTGCGGCGAGCGGATCGCCGGCTTCCGTCGGGTTTTTTATGACGTGATGAGCGGCGGCCGCCTGTGGGTCGCGCGCGAAGCTTGCTTTGGATAAGAGACTGCCTGGGTGACGATGATGTACGGCGCATGGTGTGGAATCCCGATCGCGCACGCTCTGAGCGGCGGTCCCGACGCAATGATGGTGCTCAGCGCCATCGTGACGGCGGGGCTTGTCGCGTGGTGGTGTGCGCGGGAGGAGGCGCGGCATCGGCCGGGCCTGGTTTCCCTCATTGCCCGGCCTTCACAACTGCTGGCGCCGCAATGCGCGGCTGCGGTGTGTGACGAGACTCACGTTGCCGGGGTGATCGTCGCCGGGGTCATCCCGGCGAGGGCATCACCGCCGGACGTGTCTTCACCCCTGATTTCAGTTCAACCGGCGCGGCGCGATCCGCGCCCGGCCGGATTGTCCGCAAGCGGGATTCGTCGATTGTCCATCCGCGGAGCCCATTGAGCCGCGCCGGCAAGCGACCCGGTCCCTCATTTCTTAAAGCCCACTCCAATTGATCCGCTCACAGTGACGCCTTGCGCGGCCGGATGCGTTGTGGGCATCGCCGCTGAACGATTGTCAAATGATCTGTAGCCAGTGGATCAGAAAGGGGACGCGGACATGGCTTTGTTTGTCGTCGGATTGTGTTGTGGATTGATCGCCGGCGGAGCGGGGTTGTTTTTTTACCTTCAATCGAGCGCCCGGAGCGTGGTGTCCAAGGCGAAAGCGGAGGCGGATCAGGTTCGGGAGTCGGCGCGCCTGGAGGGGACCAATCGCGCCAAGGAAATCGAACTCGAAGCCCGGGAACGGGCGCAGAAGGCGCGAATGGAGTTTGAGAAGGAGACCGAAGGCAACCGCAATGAGCTCAAGCAACTGGAGCAGCGGCTGACCAAGCGTGAGGATGTGCTTGATCGGAAGCTCGACACGCTGTCGGTGAAGGAAAAGACGCTCGATGATCAGGACCGCAAGCTCGACGTGCGGGAAAAGGCGGTGGGCGTGAAGGAGGACCAGCTTTCCAAGGCGCTGGCCGAGCAGCGCGAGCGGCTTTTGCAGATCACCAACCTGACGCCTGCGCAAGCGAAGGAGCTTTTGCTCAAGCGGGTGGATGAGGAAAGCCGCCAGGAGGCCGGGGAGATCATCAAGAAGGCGACCGAGCAGGCGCATGAGGAGGCCAAGGAAAAAGGTCGCAACATCATCCTGCAGGCGATCCAGCGATACGCCGCCGAGCAGACGTGCGACCACACGATCAGTTCGGTCGCGATCCCCAGCGACGACCTCAAGGGCCGCGTCATCGGGCGCGAGGGGCGCAACATCCGCAGCTTCGAGCGCGCCACCGGCGTTGATGTGATCATCGACGACACGCCCGGCGTCGTTGTTGTGAGCTGCTTCGACCCGGTTCGTCGACAGGTGGCGCGATTGAGTTTGGAAAAACTGGTGCAGGATGGGCGTATTCATCCGGCGCGGATCGAGGAGGTCGTTGCGGTGACGTGCAAGGAAATGGAGGAGGAGCTTGATCGTCGCGGCAAGGAGGCGGCGTCGGAGGCGAACCTGCCCAACCTCGCCAGGCCGGTCATGTCGATGCTCGGTCGGCTGGGCTATCGGACGAGCTACGGGCAAAACGTCCTCAAGCATTCGATGGAGGTGGCGTACATCTCACAGATGATCGCCGACGAGTTGGGGTTGGACGGAACGCTGGCCCGGCGGGCCGGGCTGCTCCATGACATCGGCAAGGCGATGGACCACGACCAGGAAGGCGGGCACCCGCAGATCGGTCGTGAGTTCCTCCGTCGCTTCAACGAACCCGAAGCCGTGCTCAACGCCTGCGAAGGCCATCACGGCGACGTGCCCGCGACGACACCCTACACGCCGATCGTCATGGCCGCCGACGCGATCAGCGCCAGCCGGCCCGGCGCGCGGCGCGAAAGCCTCGAACGCTACGTCCGACGGTTGCAGGACCTGGAGGATCTCGCGACGAAGTTCGACGGCGTGCGCCAGGCGTATGCGATCCAGGCCGGCCGCGAGGTGCGGGTCATCGTCGATGCCAAGCAGATCGACGACCGTTCGAGCTACAAGATCGCCCGCGACATCGCCCGTAAGATTCAAAATGAATTGACCTATCCGGGTGAAATTAAAGTGACCCTCATCCG